>CAZQEZ010000004.1:0-62791 GCA_964592475.1 uncultured Roseivirgaceae bacterium | reverse complement strand
GAAGGAAGCACCCAAGCTAGCGATAGCTTAACTTGGAATAACAGATAGTTTTATTAGGAGCCACTTTTTAAAGAGGCTCCTAAATTTTATCTTGTGTGCAAATCAGTGCTAGTCTATTATCGTTTTTATTTTATCGATCGTACGGCATTCATCAATCGGTGCATCGCATCTTCTAAAATAGCCCGGGGGCAGGCCACATTTAACCTTTGAAATCCGCTGCCTCCAGCACCAAAGGTAGGGCCGTCGTTTAATCCTAATCCGGCTGTTTTAATCATGAATTCCTTTAGTTCCTTATCCTTGAGATTTAGCCCTCGGCAATCAAGCCAAATCAGGTATGTGCCTTCCGGAGCAACCATGGTAATTTCCGGAATATTGCTTTGGATAAAATCTCCTACAAATAAAATATTTCCCCAAACATAATCAAGCATTTGTTGCAGCCACTCTTTACCATGTTTATAAGCTGCCTCCAGCGCTACGATGCCAAATACATTGGCAAAACCCATATGCAAGTCGTTAAGTCGATTGTTGTAGATTTTGGCTTTTTTACTATCAGGTATAATAGCTACCGATGTGAAAAGCCCCGCCATGTTGAATGATTTACTTGGAGAAATGAAAGTTATTGTTCGATCGGCTATTGCCGGAGATAAAGCAGCGATCGGAGTATATTGATTGGGCTCAAAAACCAGGTCGGCATGTATATCATCAGTTAATATTAATAAGTCATGTTTTTCCGCGATGGCTGCTAATTTTTCCAATTCACCTTTCGTCCATACCCGTCCTATTGGGTTGTGAGGATTACAAAGCATCAGCATTTCGGTACGGCTGTCAATCTGATTTTCCAGCAATTCAAAATCAATTTGATAAACGCCATCTTCATTGCGAAGTTGATTGTTGATAACTTGTCTGCCCAAATTTTCCACCACGGTAAAAAAAGGTGGGTATACTGGTGATTGAATGATAATCTTATCGCCAGGTTGGGTAAATACCTGCACCGCTACTCCCAGACCAGCTACTACTCCCGGACTAAAGTTGAGCCAATTCTTTGGTACTTCCCAGTGATACTGTTCTTTACACCATTTTTGGATTGCTTCATAATAGCCAGGCATTTGAATCGAATAACCATACAATTCATGATCGGCACGTTTTTTTACAGCATCAATGATAAAATCGGGCGTACGAAAGTCCATGTCGGCTACCCAAAGTGGTAGTACTTCATTGGTGCCAAAAAATTGCCTACGAAAATCGTATTTTACACTTCCGGTGTTCTCCCGAGGGATTATTTCGTCAAAATTGTAAATCATCCTCAAACTTAATCAGAAAATTTGAATGATAAAATTTTGATTTCCGAGGTATTTATTTTTTACTTTTTCTCTAGTACCTGCCTTAGCTAATTGCGGTCGTAACGGGTTTGAGAGTGAACGCACTTTGCTGAGGGGCGCTCCTTGGTATCTTTTTCGTTCCGTCCGGGTTAGTTTATCTAGCTACTGTCCGTACGGACCGAAGATTTGGGATAGTATAAAAGAGAAGAAATAATACATTAAATCTTGCATACTTTTACTTTTTTCGTGATAATACACAACTTGATTGGCTATTTTCAGTTCAATGTTTTATGCCTAAATTTTACAATCCAATATTCATATTTGCTTTCAGCTTATTTTCAATTGCTACTGCCCAAGCTCAGCCCTGGCAATGGGCAAAACGTCAAGTAAATAATATAATGAATGATACCTTGCCCCCTGAACAACCGCGATTTATAACATACCCAACTATTGCATATGCTCCGGAGACCAGCTGGGAAATAGGCCTAAGTTCGCTTTATTTATATTATGCAAATAGGGATACGGTCAATCGGCTAAGTGAGATCAGTGCTTTTACATTTGTTACCTTAGAAAGCCAGTATGGTATTTGGCTCGACCACGCGCTGTATTCCGATAAAGACAAATGGTTTTACCTGGGCCGGCTTCGATGGCAATCTTTCCCTCTGCTTTACTACGGCATAGGGCCCGATTCTCCGGCCAAACCATTAGCAGTGGTAGATGCCAATTATTTACTATTGAAAGAAAGGGTATTAAGAAAAGTGTATAAGTCCTATTATGTTGGTTTGGAATTTGATTTGCAAAAGTTAAGTAATACAAATTTTAATTGGGAGGATGATGTTGGAGAACTTCCACTCGGTGCTAGTGGTACCACCAATTTTGGGATAGGTTTGGGTATTGTGCATGATGATCGTCACAATGTACTTAATGTACGTCATGGTTGGTTTGCTGAAGTTGCTTATTTACGTTATGGCCTTTTTGGCAAAGATCAGTTAAAATTCAATAATTTTTTGGTCGATTCGCGTTGGTATTTGCCCATCAAAAAGGATCAGGTGCTAGCCATGCAAATCTTTGCACAGTCGATGAGCGGCGATGTGCCTTTTAACCAACTGGCTTTGATGGGTGGTGAAAGTTTAATGAGAGGTTTTTACCTGGGTAGGTATCGTGATAATAACCTGGTAGCTGGTCAGGTGGAATATCGTTGGCTACCATTTCCGTTTAGCAAACGTTTTGGCGGAGCTGCATTTTTTTCGCTTGGTACTGTAGGCCCTACTATTTCGGCACTAAGCTTAAATGAATTACAGCCGGCCGGTGGTGCCGGTATTCGTTTCTTATTATTTAAAAGCAAAGATATATTTACCAGATTAGATGTGGCTTTTACCAGAGAAGGCCCCGGGTATTATTTCTTTATCGGTGAATCTTTTTAACTATAATTATAAGCTCAAGTTGAATAATAAGAAAAATATAAATGAATTCTACTCCCAAAGAATAATTTTAGAAACAGAATTCATAGTAATTAATTAGTCAATTGCATATCCATTTTAAGTTTGTAGCTTATCGTTACTGGGCCCAGTAATCCCGAGGGTAGCAGGCCATATTCCTGGTTAGGCAATTGTTCTAGCGGAATGCTCCAGCCATTGGGCATTCTTACCACGTTTGATTTTACCTTTCGCTCACTCTCGGGCAATTGAAAGTCGCCTATCATCCGGTTGGGCCACAGGTTGGCTACTTTTACTTGTATGGTATTAATTCCCGGTTTTACAAATTCAGAAATATCCACCCTGTACGGAGAATGCCATAAAATCCCCACATCATAATCGTTTACTTTCACCTCAGCTACATTGGCTACCTCACCTAAATTCAAACTGATTTGGTAATTATTTAAATTTACTTTAGCAGGAATCGAAAATTCGTTTTGGTAGGCAGCAATCCCTGAGAAAAATTTAATTTCATGGTCGGGATGTTCTGTATAGGAAAACAAGCTGTCAAACTGAGCTTCAAATTGCTCATCCCAGGGATCTGTAAAAGTAACTTGCCATTTGCCTTCTATAGGTTGTAGCGGCAGTGCTTTAATTCTAATTTTATTCTCTTCATTTTTATTGGTAACAAAAGTTAGTAGCTTCCCATCGTTATTGGATGGAGTGGTTATTACGCTATTATTTACCCGAGGAAAAATTTGATTATCTCCTTGTTTGATGGCAGTATAATACTTGGCTGGCAGTTTATCTTTGAATACAACAAACTGAGAACCGTTTGCTTGAAGATTGATAGGTATAACAGTATATTCATCTTGAACCGCAAATATCTTTTGTGATTCAATGTCGCCACTTACAGGATTCCATAATTGCGGTTGTTTGTCGTTTATTCTAAAAAGTGCTTCAAAAGCAATGGGCTTTTTAGTTTTATTACTTATAAAATAAGCATCTATATCGCCATCCATTTTACGATGAATGAAATCTATTTGTGTGCTGTCAATCCCTTTAATTTTTAAATCAGGGCCTATTCCTTTAGCCAGCATTACATCACGAAGTTGTTTACCCCACACAACCATTCCTTTGCCAACTTTATTTTCAGTAACACCTTTTCCATCGATATCTCCCCAAAGTTTATCGGCAATTTCCTTTACTTTTGCATCATTTTTCTCAGCATTATGCAAGCTATAGCTTTTCGAAGGCTTCGGGCCTACTACTGTAGCACCTGCTTTTACCAGCTCATTTATTTTTTGCAGCACTTTCGGGTCGGCAGTTTCTTCATTGGGTAATACCAGCACTGCGTATTGCTGACCATGAGGTAAGGTGAGCTTGCCATTTTTTACTTCCATTTGCAACAGTATGTCACTGTTAGTTACATCATAGTCATAACCAAAGCCAAGGCTAGGGTCAATTTTTTTCACACCCACAAAATTAGGTGCTTTATCACCATAGTAATATAGTACATCTCCCACAAAGTTGCCTTCTTGAAGCATGTAACTACAGCGGCTGAGGTAATCCATAAAAGCTGAGGCCATTGGCCACCAGATTCTTGTTTCGTTCATCACGGTTCCAAAAGCATAATGCCACCCGGGTTTACCGGCTTCTTCGGGTGTGTGTGGCCAGGTATGGAAAACGATGCGATTAAGTCCTTCGCAGAAAAACCGATCCACCGTAGGCTTTAAGTCTCCCGGGCCTTCCTGCCAAAGCTGCGTACTGGTGAAGGCTTCTGCTTCTACATATTTTCGATTATACAAATGAGAAGCACAAGCTATCCCTTTTATTACTTGTACCTGATCTGCTTTTCTCCCAGCTTTATCTTTTCGATTGTGCCAAAATTCTCCGCGAGGTATGTCCAGCGCTCCTGATGATTTGATAGATTCAAAAGGGCAATTATGTACCGGAGGGCCCGGGCCACCGGCTTCTGCAGAAAACATTAATCCATAATCTTTACAAATTTCAGCTGCTTTAGCATAATGACCTTCAATGATCAAATCGCTCAATAATTTTTTATAGTCAAAAAGAAATCGCTCCGTGGTTTCGAAATCTTCAACTATTTTACCTTGTAAGGCAGGCAAATACTTGATCATACTATAGCCTATCCGTTCTTCAAATTTATCAACCATTGAAGGAGTCCAAAGGTCACCACGTACTTCGTAAGAGTCGGTATAAAAATATCGCAAGGCTTTATCTTCAAGCGAGCCTACTTTTTCCTGCAGCTTTTCTGCAAAGTATTTTATATGCATGGTTGTAGCTTCAGGATTGAAGTGGTCAAGCATAGGTCCATAGGAGTTAGGCGTATGGGCAATCATGGGCTGACCCGTGTTGGTATAGATGTAACGCGTAATTTCCCAGTTGCCTGCAGGAACTTGCCATTCCAAGGTGCCATCGGCTTGAAGTTTATCACTCAGATCTATTATTTCATCGCCCACCAAAGTGCTATCTCCTACCGGTGTAGCTAGCACTGCTATTTCTCCTCGTATTTCCGGTAAATTATCATCTGCCAAAGGAATGATAGCTTTACCCCATCTGCCATATTCCTTGGGCAATTCAGGGAAGGGCAATTGTTGGTTTAATTTTTTAGGACCGGATACCTCGATTGCACTTCGGAATTGACCAATAGTAGCATGTTCGGGTTTTACCCAACTACCTCCGGCATTCCAGCCACTGGCAATTATTAACCCTAATTCCATATCCAAGCGGGTGGCTTCATTGATAGCATGAACTATTCCGTCAACATATTCATCGCTCATAAATGCCGGCCCATCGGGCATCATATCAGTTTCATCTACCACGCTCCAGACGTCCCAAATATCGAATCCAGCCATGCCCTTGGCTTTGGCTTCTTCAAGCTCCCGGGTAATTTCGCTTTTTTCAAAATTACCATCAACCCAATCCCAAAGTGCTTTAGGTCTGGCATCCAATGGTGGATTTTTAAAGCCTGCTTCCAGGTAGCTACCGTCGGACGAAGTTGTCACCTCCGGGTTAGGCTGACAGCTAATCAAGAGAAAAATACATAAAAATGATATTGGGTGAATCTTCATAGGTATAGTAAGTTTTACTGCCAATATAATAATAAAATGAATTGCCGGTAGTTTAGTCGTAAGTTTTTCGTAAAAAAAGTAGCATTAAAAAGCTTTATTTTGGAGCATTTGATATTTGACAACCCGATTTTTATAGCAGACATTATGGTTGATTTCCAAATGGTAATCTTACTTATTTGCACAACTCATCTTTTCACCTTTTATTTGCCTCAAATATTTATGCCTATGCAGTTTAAAGCAATTCTTTTTGATATGGACGGAGTACTGGTACTTAGTGAACCATTGCATTATCAGGCCTGGCAGCAGGCTATTAAGCAATTGCAAATGCCAGTTGATATATTGGGAGAAGATGATATCATTGGCCATACTGACCGTCAAATAGCACAAAAAGTAGCAGCCAGAAGTAAAAAGGAATTTGACGAAAAGCAGATTTTTAGCCTTAAACAGGATAGTTTTTTATCAATAATAAAAAATGGCTTAGAGGAAGTGCCTGGTAGAGAAATTTTTGTAAAAAAGATGTATGGAGCTGTGCCTATGGCAGTAGTATCTTCCTCCGGAAGGAAGGAAATAGAAGCTGTATTGCATCAGGAGCGGATAAAGGATCGATTTGAATTTTTTGTAGGATTTGAAGACACACAAGATCATAAACCCAACCCGGCTCCTTATTTATTGGCTTTGCAGAAAATAAAATGTGAGGCCAAAGATTGCTTAATTGTGGAAGACTCTCCGTCTGGAGTTAAGGCAGCTAAGGCCTCGGGTTGTACTGTGGCAGGGTTAAATACTTCCGGTCTACTTCAACAGGATTTAGATATTGCCATTTTTAATAATTATCACGAAATATCAGCATGGATAGATTCCTGAAATTAGTCATCGGATTATTGTTTGTATTCTCATCTTTTACTATGCCTGGTCAAAGTTTATTTAAATATCTCTATTCTAAAAATAAATATTACACAAGCATTTTTCATGAAGCTTTTAAAGGTTAAAAATTTGTATCTGCAAGAATATTTTGCTAAATTTAAATATTGTTCTATATTACACCAGAAAATTGATCTCATGAGGTATTATTTTCTTCTTTTATTAACTTTAATTCAATTTAATTTTGTTTTTGCTGATAATGACAAAAAAATTAGTGCTCAAGCTCCATCATCATTGGCCCCTAATTTTTCAGAAGCTATACATTTATTATCAAAATACATTCAGATACCATCAGTAACCGGTAATGAGCAAGAGGCAGGACAATTTCTGGCTGATTTTTGTATTGCTAACAAGCTTCATGTAGAGGTATTTAATGATGAAAAAGACAGCTATAACTTTGCCGCTTCCATCTACCCTTTATCTTTAGGTAAGCCCAATATTATTTTATTAAATCATATCGATGTGGTATCTGCAGGTGAGAGCAATGATTGGCAAGTAGGGCCTTTTGCAGGAGTTGTCAATGATTCTGCAATCGTGGGAAGAGGTGCAATTGATTGTAAAGGATTAGCCATAATGCAACTAATGGCATTGCTCAATTTTAATGAAATTAAGCGCGAAAGCAACTTACCTTTTAATGTTACAATGCTAAGTGTTTCAGGAGAAGAAACCGGTGGTATGAAAGGGGCCCAAATTATAGTTAAAGATTATTTAGAATACCTTAATCCAGTGGTAGCAATGGGCGAAGGAGGCTCAGGTATGCGAGGAGTGCTGCCAGGTAAACCAGACGAAATTGTTTATGGTATATCAATAGCTGAAAAAACGAATCTTTGGTTAGAGCTTACCCTTAAAGAAAAAGTATATGGACACGGTGCTTCCCCGGGCTTTTCTTATCCTAATAAATCGATGATAGAAGCACTTAGTAGGCTAAATCATAAAAAAACAAAGCTTAAATTTAATCATGCCAATCGATTGATGTTCCAGGAGTTTGGTTCTGCTATTGGAGGTCTTCGAGGTTTTGTGATAAAACATGCCAATTGGGTAATATTCAATCCCTTTGTAAAAAGCTTCATTAAAAAAGACCCACTTTATCGTTCACTTCTTACCAACACTGTTACCGTTACCAATTTAAACAATCCTCCCGGGTCGCCAAATCAAATAGCCCCTCAAACACGAGCAATTCTTGATTGTCGACTACTACCAGGAACTAAAAAGAAAAGCTTTATCAGAAAAATAAAAAAGGCGCTTCAAGAACCTCGTATATCCATTGAAATTTTGGATGAAGGCCCTGCCAGTATTAGTACCAGACCCGATATATTTTATCATTCGATGGAAGAAAGTTTACATGCTTACCATCCTACTGAAAACGTGCACGTAATTCCCATGCTCTTTCCGGCAACTACTGATAATGGTTTTTTTCGTGAAGCCGGTATACCGGTTTATGGTTTTATGCCAGCAGAAGTGACCCAGCAAGAAATTAAAAATGTACACAATGCCAACGAAAGCATTAGTAAAGAAGCCCTTAATGACGGTATATTGATTTATACTTTGTTTTTAAAAAAACTGGAAGAGCATTTTCCATCAGAAAAAGAAATCGATTTGGAAATTATTACAACAAATTAAATGAACTTAAGCGAAAGATGAATCTACCTGATTTTTAATACCAGGTAGCAAAGGTCAAAACCCGTTTCCCGATTTTCCCAATAATCTTTTTTTAAAATTGTTACCGGTACCTAGCATCATCACCACTTTGCCATAAATCCGGATTTTTGCCTAATGTCTCTTTTAGTGGTTTTGAAATATCAGCCAATTTTTGTCTTATTTCTTCTGGTAATTGTACATTAAGCGCGTTGATATTACGTTTTACCTGATCTACATTGCGAGCGCCCACTAGTATGGATGCTACACTTGGCTGAGCCATCAGCCACGACATGCTCATGTCTGCCATGGGTACCTCAATTTCCTGAGCTACCTGTTTTATTTTTGCAATGGTTTCAAATGTAAGTGTTTCGCAACCTTGTTCTTTGTGCCTGATTTGCCCACGTTTGGGAGAAAAATGACGAGTTCGCGCTCTATCTTCCGGTACGTCATCCGCGTTGGCAAACTTGCCCGCCAGCATACCTTGCATAATAGGCATGTAGCAAAGGGTAGGCACTTGGTATTTTTGAGCTTCAGGTACTATTTCGTATTCTATGGCTCGCCATAGTAAATTATATGGCAGTTGGTTGCTAGTAAGCTTAGCACCAGCAGCAATCGCATCCTTCAAATCTCCGGGCCCATAATTAGATACACCGTAAGCTCTTATTTTCCCTTCCTTTTTTAGTTCTTCCAGCCCTTTAAAAGTGTCTTCAAAAGGCACCTCCCAATTGGGCCAATGAATTTGTAAAAGGTCTATATAATCCGTTTTTAATGAGGTAAGACGGTCATGACACGCCTCCTTTATTGTGGGATAGTCCAATTCATCCGGAGAAACTTTACTGGCGATGAAAATTTTTTGTCTTACATCCCCCAGTTCTTTACTTATTAGCTCTTCCGACTTTCCTGCTCCGTAACCTTTAGCAGTATCAAAAAAATTAATGCCCTCATCATAAGCAGCTCTCAATGTAGCTTTGGACTCTTTTTCATCTTGTGGCCCCCAGTTAAAACCACCGGCTATTGGCCAGGCACCAAAAGCCATTCGTGTAACTTCAAAATCCGTATGCGGTAATTTAATATAATCCATGGCAAGTTTTGTATAAAATTTTGAACGACGCAAAATTAATGATAAATAAGAAGAGGGAATAATACAATTTTTGCTGAGCATTAAAAAAGTGCCGCGAATCCTACTTCACAGCACTTATATTATTAACTAATCGTGTGGCATAACTGAAAATTCCGATTACGCTGGTACCTAAAAAATTATTAAAATCCAAAAAAAATAGCACCAGAATCAATAATTATAGGCTAAAATCTATGCCAATCGATTTTTAATGTCTTCTGAAGCTATTTTGGGTGCTTAGCATGTGGAATATATTACTCAAATAATGCCTCATGATCCTTTAAATTCCACAAATGTTATTTCCCCACGAGCCTTAATACTAGCATTACTACCAGCACTACCAAGAAAATGTAAAACAAAATTTCAGCAATTTCTGCAAATCCGGCTGCAATGCCACCAAATCCGAAAATAGCTGCAATTAAAGCAAGTACTAAAAAAATTAATATCCATCGTAACATAATTAAAAAATATTTGGTTAAAAATCTTATATACTATGGCAACACGTAAGGTGCTGCTTTGTTTTTATTTTGCGTAAAAGACAAAAGACACCATAAAATATACTTTTTGAAATAAAAGTAGCGAATTATTCAAATATCCTTCTACTGAAGTGCTTGCTTGTAGTATTAGCAGAGTAAATTAAAATAGCTACCCTAAATTGCCAATTGAAATAGGCCAAATAAGACTTTTCATAAATATAAACAAGCATTATATTTACCAACTTTTTTTCTAAGAAGGTCAGGATTAATAAGTATGTTTATAGCTTTTTTGGTAAGTGATTTATTAAATGCAGATAGAAATGTAGAAAAAAGCACTTCTTGACTTCTAGCCGATACCCCTTTCAGTCACGTAAGCAAATTAAGAGCAATTATTTTATATTTGCTGCTTTATAAGCACTATTATTTCTTCGGCAGCATTTTTTCAAAATAATTATTCACAAATCCTCTTATCAGCGATTATTAGTTATTTACTCTTAAAGAAACAGACGAAATTATAAGAATATTTTAATGCAAATGAAACTATTTTAACTAAATTTTAATTTATTAGTTAGGTTACATTATAATTCATAATAAACAGGTGCTAATTTTTGAAAACTCATTTTTATTTATTATAATTGCACCTAACTTAAAATGGAGTATGTTTATTTATTTATTACACTCAAATTAAAATTACAGATATGAAGAAAGGTTTATTACTTGTTTGTTTTATGATAATAGCTACATTAAGTGTTAATGGAAGCGATAACGTAGATAACCAAAAGTTCGTTTTCTACAAACAGTTAGATAATGTAAATGAAGTTAAAGTTATTGAACAATTTATTTCAAGAAATTTTCTTGGAGATAAAATTGCTAAAAAGTTCTATATTTTGCAGGAGTTATATACTTATGAGGAGCCCGGTACTGCAACTTCTCCGGGCACCAAGACCATAGTTGATAAACCCGCAATTTATTATTCTCTTAAGAAATTGAATAAGCACTATAAGAAAATGGTGAAAAAAAATAAAATGACAGAAGATGAAGCTGTTAATGAATTTGAACATTTTTTAAACATTGGAATTTCAATAGTTTATCAACCCACCGATAATTTTGAAGAGTTTTTGAATGATAATCGAAAACCTGATGAAGTTATTGAAGCATTTTCAAATGTAGTGTTAAAAGATTAATATTAGTTTCCACAAATTTGCTAAAAGGGCTGTCAAACAAATGACAGCTTTTTTTATGCCATATTGTTTTGTTCCTTTTCCTCAAATTTACCTTGTACCTTCATAACCCAACGAAAACACCTATGAAATAAATCAGGCTTGATAAACATCATTGGACAGCCTATATTAATTACAGAGATTCCATTTTCTATAGCCAGTTTCTCTGCTTCAGGAGAGTAGCTACCGTTATCAATAGATCGATGCATCCACACTTTATTTATTCCACTACTAATGCATTGCTCTACTAGGTTAGTTGCGGCAGCAGGAGGCGCTGTTATTATTACGCCGTCTATTTTTTCTGGTATTGATTGTAGGTCCGGATAGCAATTTATGTTGTTGGCAGTATTTGCTTTAGGGTTTACAGCATAAACCTGATAGCCGTTTTTTGCCATCTTTTCGTAAATTAAATTTCCGGTATTTTTATCCTGGCAAGAATATCCTGCCACAGCAATTTTTTTATGCTTTAAAAATTCGTCTACTTTAGTTTGATAATTTCCCATTGCAATTGAATTTAATAGAACAAAAAAGGTCACTGTGTTTCAGTGACCTAAAGTTACTAAGAAGAAATTTCCTGGTTGATGTCAGGATTCTCTTTTTTCAAATACTTATCTAAAAATTCAACTATTTTTTTGTAGCCTTTAATTTGGTTTTCCTTTTTTACAAAACCATGTCCCTCATCGGGAAACAACACGTATTCTACCGGTACGTTATTTTGATTTACTGCCTCTACTATTTCGTCGGATTCTACCTGCAAGACCCTGGGGTCATTAGCACCCTGCAATACCATCAATGGTTTAGTCACTTGGTCGGCATGAAATAAGGGAGAAATATCATAAAGCCTTAAAGAGTCTTCAGTAAAGGGGTCGCCCATTTCCTGATAAAGCGCCTCCCTGAATGACTCCCAGTAGGGTGGAATTGATTTCAACGTTCGCAACCAATTAGTAACTCCAAATATATTGACACCCACTTCAAATTCTTCTGGCGCAAAAGTAAGCGCAGCCATAGTCATGTATCCGCCATAAGATCCTCCCATAATTCCAATTTTTGTGCTGTCGATAAAATCAAGTTTGGAAAGGTATTTTTTAGACCAAATACAATCTTTCAAATCCACATCTCCATGTTTTTGGTCATCCATTTGGTAAAAGGATTTGCCATAACCGCTACTGCCTCTGTTGTTTACTGCAAGTACTGCATATCCCTGATTTACAATGTATTGAATAATTGGACTGTACCCCGCACGGCTTTGACCACCGGGGCCACCATGAATCCAAAGCATAGCCGGTGCAGGATTTTCTGATGTGGCTTGGTGAGGTTTATAAAAAATGGAAGGAATTTGCAGTCCATCAAATGACTCAAACCGGATTACCTTTGCATCTACCAGGAATTTTGGATCAATTTCAGGGTTTAGGGTATTGGTTAATTCTGTTAATTTATCTTGCTCCAAGTCATATATTACCATCTTGCTGGGAGTACGTGAATCGGAAACACTTAGTCGCATCTTGTTTTCACCGCGGGAAATACTTACTGATGTGACTTCACCACCATTCAGGTCAGGCAGTTCTACCTTTTCATCAGTTGCTAGTTCCACCATTCTTAGCTTTGTTCGCCCGTCTTCATTAATGCCGATCACACGATATTTTTCATTATAACTGTTATAAGCATAAGCCACATTCCAATTAGTTTCAAATACTTTTTCTTTTTTTCCACTTTCAATATCGTATTTAGAGAGATAGGTAAATTCACTGCCTTCATTGGTCATGAAAAACAGGCTCTGATCGTCTAATGTGAAAAACGCCGGATTGTAAGTGGCGCTACTATCGTGCTCAGAAATATGCAGCATGTCCTGAGTGGTCATATTATATAAATACATCTCATTGTTGGAAGTAGTAATGTTTTTGGTAAGCACTAAAAGATTTTTATCATGCGAAAGTTCGCTGATGCTGTAGCCTTCATCATTTTGGTATAGCATATCGGCTGTAAATGTTTCCAAATCCATTTCGTAGAGATCGAAGAAGCGGGAATCACGCTGATTACTGGTGAATAAAAAGCTATTCAAATCACGTGACCATCCAAAAAAATTGGATTTGCCTCCTTCATAAGGAGTCAAATCGGTAGCTATTCCGCTTGTATCCAACAAATAAATATGATCAATTTCGTCACCATCTTGATCTGCTGAGAAAAGGATACGTTCATCATTTGGAAAGTAACTAATGGCAAATAATGAGGTAGAATCCGATGAGGTTAAAGAATTATCTCCTGAACCATCTGCTGATAAACTTACCAGGTTGTAAATGCCAGATTCATTGCTAGTCGCTAATAGTTTATTTTCATCCGGTGAAAAACTGCTTCCAAAAATATTAGTGCTTTCCAGAAACTGTTCAATGGTGTAAGAAGGCACTTCAGTGATTTGCTCCTGTTTATCTGTAGGATTACAGCCTGCAATTAATATCACAATTAAACTGTATAAAATAGGTTTACTCATAATTTCATGTTTAAATTTTAATATAATTAGTTTTAAATTTACTAATAAATTTATCATATTCAATATTAATTATGATATGCGGTAAAAATTTAGTTTATCCTGTATAAATAGGATAAAAGGAAAGCATTGAGACAAGAAACTTATGGAAAATTTAAAGAAAAAATTAATATTTACCAATTTCATTTGCTGAGTTAAGATATTTTGAAGCAAATTTGAAAACAAATGCTGTCTAAAAATGATTTTTCAAAATAAAATAATAATGTAATGTACGAGCTTCTTTTAAATATTCATTCTGTTCTTCGTTGGGTTTTACTGTTTTTTTTGGTAGTTACAATTATCAAATCAATGATCGGCTGGTTGGGAAATCAATCTTTTAATCCGGTTGATAATCAATTGGGTTTACTTACCCTTATTTTTACCCATACTCAATTGATTATTGGGCTGGTTCTTTATTTCATAAGTCCAATTGTAAAACAAGGCTTGTCTAATATGGCTGAAGCTATGAAAATGGCTGAGATTAGGTTTTACACGGTAGAGCATATTACCGGAATGATTGTTGCCATTATACTCATTACAGTTGGGCGAGTATTATCTAAGAAGCGATCAATTCCTAAAGCAAAATTCAAAATAGTTACTATCTTTTTTACATTAGGTTTGATCATTATGTTGTTAATGATTAGGCGCTGGTAAAAACTTTTTAGATGAAAACTTCAATCATAGGCGTTGGACACGTTGGGGCCACATTGGCTTATACATTGGTACTCAAAGGACTAACCAATGAGCTGATTTTAGTAGATCAAAACCAGCAAAAAGCTACTAGCGATGCTTACGATCTCATACATAGTTTAGCATTTACCGATCATGTAATGCATATCAAA
Organism: uncultured Roseivirgaceae bacterium; assembly: GCA_964592475.1. Classification (GTDB taxonomy): domain Bacteria; phylum Bacteroidota; class Bacteroidia; order Cytophagales; family Cyclobacteriaceae; genus CAZQEZ01. Next base: position 48,230 of record CAZQEZ010000004.1, on the reverse strand, counting down.
GCTGGTGAAATAGAAGCTACTGAAAACTCAGATGTGATTGTTCTTACGTTATCTGTGCCCTGGAATCCTTCATATAAAACCAGGAATGACCTGGCGCCAGGCAACATCAAATTATACAAACAAATTTTACCACAGCTTAAGCAATTGTCTCCCGATGCCGTTTATCTCATTGTCACCAATCCGGTAGACGTTATTACATATTATGCCATCAAAGAGGTTGGCTTAATGCCATCAAAGGTGCTGGGAATTGGTACTTTAATTGATAGTGCCCGATTTCGAAAATATTTGAGTGATCACAAAAATATCCATCCAGATGATATCAGAGCCTATATATTGGGCGAACATGGAGAAAGCCAGTTTACTGCTTTAAGTATTTCTTATGCTGGCGGAGAGCACATTAAAGAAGAGGCTGAAGCAGCAGAGGCCTTTATTAACTCCAGCTACTCTGCCTATGAAATTGTAAAAGGAAAGGGTTATACTAATTTTGGCATTGCTATGGCTACTTCATTGGTTATGGAAAGTGTTTATCTTGATAACAACCGGACAGTTCCGATAAGTACTTTGGTAGATAATTTTTGGGGTGTGAGTGATGTATGCTTATCTATACCAGCCATTATTGGACGAAAGGGAATAGTGCGTACAATCGTGCCGGATTTGAATAGTAATGAAATTGATTTATTTACAAAATCAGCCGGTATTGTAAAAGATATTATTAAAAAGGCAAGTCAGGGAAATTAAGGGTTTTTTCTTTGCTAATCATTATTAGTTACTCAAAATTTATTCGAGATTTATTTATTATTTTTTAATAATTCCCATCCTCCTATTAAAACGAATTAAAAAAACTACTTTTTTTCAATAGCTTTCTATAAAAGTGATATTTATCAGTTCTATGAATTTTATTTAAAGTTATGTTTGTAAAAACAATGGATGTCGTGGATTCTAAATCAATAATTGAGTTAGCTATTCAAAAAATGAATACTATTCATGCTTTCTTCATTGTTAAAATTCAATTTACGTAATTAAGTGTAAATATTAAATATTATTCCCTATGGACGAAGCAGATAAAAAAGTGTATTTTTTTGCCGCCAACGAATCTGAAGGCAGCGCTACCATGAAGACTCTATTAGGAGGAAAAGGTGCAAATTTAGCTGAAATGTGCAACCTAGGAATTCCAGTACCTCCTGGTTTTACGATTACCACTGCCGTGTGTAATTCATTTTATGACAATGACAGAAGATATCCTGAAGGTTTAAGAGAGGAAGTAGATAATGCTTTAGCGCGTGTAGAGAAATTTATGGATAAACAATTTGGTAACCCCTCCAATCCCTTATTGCTTTCAGTACGATCGGGAGCCCCAGCATCAATGCCTGGTATGATGGATACTGTACTCAACCTTGGCATCAATGATGATATTGCCGATGGATTAGCAAAATACACGAACAATCCAAGATTTGTATGGGATTCTTATCGTCGTTTTATTCAAATGTACGGTGATGTAGTAATGGGGCTAAAACCGGAAAAAGATGAGATAGATGTTTTTGAGGAAATTATCGAATTTAAAAAGAAAGATACCGGTAAGGAGCTTGATACTGACCTTTCAGTAGAAGATTTGAAAGATATTGTATCCGAATACAAAAAAGCGATTTACCGCAAATTGGGACATAATTTCCCGGAAGATCCTAAAGAACAACTTTGGGGAGCTATATCAGCTGTATTTAATAGCTGGCAAAATACAAGAGCAATAACTTATCGTAGGCTCAATAATATACCCAGTGAATGGGGTACAGCAGTAAATGTACAGTCAATGGTATACGGTAATATGGGCAACGATTCAGGAACCGGAGTAGCCTTTACCCGTGACCCGTCTACCGGTGTGAACCAGTTCTATGGCGAATACCTGATCAACGCTCAAGGTGAAGACATTGTGGCTGGTACCAGAACGCCGCAACCTATCAATAAGGTAAGCAGGAAATCGAAAGAAGATGTGCTACTGGAAACTTTAATGCCCGAAATTTATCGCGAACTGCTAGAGATCAGGAATAAACTGGAAAACCATTATCGCGAAATGCAGGATGTTGAGTTTACGATAGAAAAGAGTAGGCTATGGATGCTGCAAACTAGAAGTGGTAAACGAACTTCAACGGCATCTCTTCGCATTGCAGTAGAAATGGTAGACGAAGGTTTGATAACGCAGGAAGAAGCCATTTTGCGAATCAATCCTGAACAAATTGACCACCTTTTGCACCCAACATTTGACCCTAAAGTAGATATTAATGCAATTGCGAAAGGCTTACCGGCTTCTCCGGGAGCTGCCGTAGGAAGAGTAGTTTTCAGTGCCAAAGATGCGGAAGAATGGAAAGCACGCGGAGAAGAAGTGATCCTGGTAAGGATGGAAACATCTCCTGAAGATATAGGCGGTATGCATGCAGCCAATGGAATCCTAACTTCTCGCGGCGGTATGACTTCTCACGCGGCTGTAGTGGCTCGCGGTATGGGTAAGTGCTGTATTTCTGGCTGTAGGGAAATTGTAGTAATGTACAATTCCAGACAATTTAAAGCAGGAAACAATATAGTTAAGGAAGGTGATTTCATTTCAATTAATGGTAGCACCGGTGAAGTGATGGAAGGTCAAATACCTACCATTGAACCTGAATTGTCAGGAAATTTTGAGAAATTGATGAAATGGACAGATACTTACAAAAGCATGAAAGTAAGAACCAATTCTGATACCCCTCATGATAGTAGAATTGCCAGAAAATTTGGTGCCGAAGGAATTGGTTTATGCCGTACTGAACATATGTTTTTCGAAGGAGACAGAATAGAAGCCATCAGAGAAATGATTTTGGCGGAAGATGAATTGGGAAGAAGAACGGCACTGACCAAAATATTGCCTATGCAAATAGAAGACTTCAAGGCAATATTTGATGTAATGGATGGATACCCGGTAAACATTAGAACATTTGATCCTCCTCTGCACGAATTTTTGCCTGATCATGAGTCGTTATCTTTTCAAATCATGGATTTGAAAATGATGCTCAAAGAAGCTAAAGGACTTAACGAGATCAATGATATCTTGAAAAATATTAGGGAAAAAGAAACATTGCTTAATAAAGTGGTTCTGTTGAAAGAAAGTAATCCAATGCTGGGATTAAGAGGTTGCCGGCTCGGAATCATATTTCCGGAACTAACCGAAATGCAGGCAAAGGCAATTTTTGAAGCGGCCTGCGAAGTAACTAAAGCCGGAAAAAAAGTAAAACCGGAAATCATGATCCCTTTGGTTTCCACTCGCAAAGAGCTCGATTCTCAAAAAGAAATTATTGTACGCGTTGCAAGAGAGATCATGAATCGCTATCAAATTAAAATGGATTATGAAGTTGGTACCATGATAGAGCTGCCCAGAGCTGCCCTCATTGCTGATAAAATAGCCGAAAGCGCTGATTTTTTTAGTTTTGGTACCAATGACCTAACCCAAACTACCCTGGGATTGTCTAGAGATGACTCGGCTGTATTTTTACCTAAATATATTGAGGAAGGCATTTATATGCAAGATCCATTTCAACACCTTGATGTAAATGGAGTAGGCGAGCTGGTTAAAATTGCAGCGGCCAAAGGAAGAGGAGTGAAGCCTAATTTGAAACTTGGTATATGTGGTGAACATGGTGGTGATCCATATTCTGTAGAGTTTCTGCATAAAGTGGGTGTAAATTATGTGAGCTGCTCTCCGTATCGTGTGCCTGTAGCTAGGTTAGCAGCTGCCCAATCAGCTTTAAAACATGCTAAAAATGTAGAAGATACTGCTAAAATGGTGGCTGAACAACCACAAAAGGCAGATCAAAATACAGTTAGCCATTTTTAAAATTTAAACCTGATCGTTTAATGAAATTGCCTGGTAATATCTATCGGGCATTTTTTTTAAATGGTGATCACTATTTTACCCTTTGTATGCCCCATTTCTACATGCTTTTGTGCTTTGGTTATAGCATTTAGCGAATATTCTTTTTCAATAAATGGTTTAATAAAACCCTCGTCTGCAAGCTTACTTAATATTTGGAAATCTTGGTGATTGGCGTTGGCAAAAATAATTTTGGCTTTTCGATTTGAGAATAAGCTGCTTACCATAGCCCATATTTTACTCGGGTAAACATTAGTAGCAATGAATATTCCTTTTCTGGTTAAATATTGCTTAGCCTCCTTAAAATTTAGTGCACCCACCGTGTCAAAAATGATTGGAAATTGTTGATTGAGTCTTGAGTAGATAGCTTCTTTTTTATAATCAATTACTGTATCTACTCCTATGCTTTTAGCATAATCGACTTTTGAAGTACTGCAGATGCCGGTTACTTTGGCCCGATAGTATTTAGCTATCTGTACTGCCAAGTGACCTACACCTCCGCCACAACCATTGATCAATACCCTATCTCCGGCTTTTATCTTGCCCAAATCGCGCAAAGCTTGTAACGCGGTAATACCGGCAATTGGTAGTGCAGCTGTTTCCTGATGAGAAAGACTAGCAGGTTTTCTTCCAATTTTCTTGCCGTTAATTATAAGCTTTTCTGCATACGCGCCGCCTTTGGTGGTAGTAATATATCCATATACTTCATCATTAGATTTGAATAAATGATGTTTGCTGGCAATAACAGTTCCTGAAAAATCACTTCCCATTATTTTAGGAAATCGGGGGCTCATAAACCACCTCAGTCGGCCATTTCGAACTTTGTAATCTACCGGGTTTACTGAGGAAGCCTTGATGTGGACCAATACTTCTTCATTTTTCAAATCTTCAGGAGTAGGTTCCGGCATTTCATTTATTTCAAAATTTTCGGCAGAACCATATTGCAATAGAATAGCAGCTTTCATTAAATTAGAACTCTTATCATTCACAGTTGTTGTTGGGCTGCAATTAAAATTGATTGTAAAGTCAGCTTTTTTCCGCTTTGCAACACCCAGCAATTTTTGGATTATACCATAAAGTTCGGCTTGTAGATAATCCATTTTCATTAGTTTTGATTTAGAAGGTGCTTAGAGTGAAAGGAATAGGGATAAAAACCATTGCAGTAATACAAGTAAATATTTTTTCATATAAATAAGAAAATTACTGAGAAATAGGAATAAGGAAAAAAGTAAAAATACGCTGCATAAAAGTAGCAAAGGAGATAACAAGCAAACGAAAAGTAAGAAATAATGCAGAAATACTCGTTTTCAAGCCATTGGTATTGGTTTATTGCTGTCCTTTATCTTTACCTGCCTGTAAGTATTGCTGCATCGTTTGCACATAAATTTCAAAAGCTCCAATGCCTTTTTTAGTGATTTTACAGGTGGTTTTTGGCTTCTTGCCTACAAATGCTTTTTTGATGTCAATATATCCTGCTGAGGACAATTTATCTAACTGCACACTCATGTTACCCGCGGTAGCATTGGTTTTTTCTTTAATGTATACAAATTCTGCCTCTTCTACATTCATAAGCAACGACATGATTGCCAAACGCAATTGCGAATGAAGAAGGGGATCAAGGTTTTCAAATTGTTTCATCGCTCCTTTTTGATCATGTATCCTGGAAAAAGATAGCCAAACAAAACAGCGACTGCCGTGGTAAGAGGTTGCCAATCTAGCGGCAATAAAAATGCCACTATTGCCATCAAAAGTATCCATAATCCGCCCCAGCGATATGGACTAAACCTAAGTATTACTCCGGTAAGGTAGGTGGAAGTACTGGCAAATAATAATATCATTGGGGTAATATAGAAATTGTACTGAGGCATAAATGCAACAAGCACAAAGTAAACAGCTATAAATGAAAACCAAATTTGACTGTAAACAGTGTCAGCAAATGTTTTTACTTTCTTTTGCCTGGATTCACGATAACCATAAATAAATGAGACAACCAGACCAACAATGCTCAGGGAATATACTGCGAAAGGGTAAGGGTATGCAGTAAAAGAAGCCAGGAAAAAATGTCCAAGACTCATGAATAGCACAAGCCACCCCCAGAAAATAATATAAAAACGACTCTTTACTACATTTCCTTTGGCCTGGTTGATCATGCTGGTGATAATGGCCAGACTTTCATCGGTATTTAATTTTTCTTTTTCTTCCATTTCCATTAAATCATTAAGTAATACTTTTTACAAATTTAAAATTGTTTATATTATAAACATATTTTAGCTAATCATTTCCAAAAACAATGTTTACTCCAGCATAAAATACTCGCTGACTAAACAATTGCTTATTTCGCAGTTTATAATTGAAATTATATTGGTAGCCACTAACATTTTCATGATTTAAAACATTATTTAGTGAAACAAAAGCAATTAATGGCCAGCGGTTATATAAAGCAAATGTTTTAGAAAGATTCAAATTGAAAGTAAAGTAATCACTTAGCCTTGCAGTAGAAGGATCCATTATTGGTTCGTATGTTTGGTATTGCCTATCAAATCGTGAGTTTATGACTGGAAAGTAAGCTCCACCCTGGCGATAAATTGCATTCATTCCTAATTCTAAACCAGCAAAAATGGTCCAGTTGGCTGCTGCCCGAAAAAAATAATCAAGGTCTACCAGTTCATCTTTTAAAGCAGCATGCTGTTGAATGCCTTCGTAATAATTAAGCATACTAAAAGACCAATTGAATTCAATCGCAGAGAAACTTATTTGCTGGTACAATTCTAGTCCTGTAGCTTTCACTTCATCCCCGCCATATTCTTTTCTGAACCAGTAGCCAGATACACTTGTCTCTTGATTTTTGTTTTGAAAAATATACTCCAGTGCCAGGTTGTCAGCTTTTATTTCATAATCAAAGTAAATATACTGATCAGCCATAAATTTACGCCTGGCAGTACTTTCAGTTAAGCGTATGCTATGATTGTCGGAGATTTTGTAATTGGCCATAATATTACTACCAAGTTTCCCTCTTTGATTGATACTCAAACCGGAGCCAACCATAAATCTATCACCAAAATTTCTTTTGCGATAGATATATAACTCTAACCTATTTAACCCTGAAGATTCTTCAATTGATACCATAGGGTCATTTTCGCTGGTTGCATAATTCACCTCATAACTAAGGCTAGAAAAATTTTGGAACTGCAAGTCCAAGTTTAGCCCCGCCTTCCATTCGCTGTTTTTGCCAATCCGGTGCACACTTACACTGCTAAAACTTGATTGCCTGCCCACTTCTACTGCACTCCGTTTATAATTGAATTGCTGATTGCTAAATGAAAAACCCTGATTCAAGCTGATCTTTGTGTTATTTACAGTTTTACTCATATTGAAGATTGTGAAATTTCGCAGCTTCTCTTGCCGCACCTTGTTTTTTTCACCTGCTTCTTTTAATTCAAATGTGTAACCTTCATCATTAGTATAATTAAATAGTTTCATTTGCCAATTATTATTAGTGGCTGCTACTAATTGAAGTCCTGCATCAAATGAATTAAATGATTTTAAATTTTGCAACGCTTCACTATTCAAACCAGTTAAAATTGCTGATGGCTGATAATTGGAAAAAAATCTAAAACCAGTGTTTTCATTGATTTTTCTACGATGATTGACCCCAATACTAGCCATTGATAGCAATACATCAGTATAGCTGTCAGTCTGCAATTGATTCTCACTACTAATTGCTACCAGGCCAGAGGTGTTGCTGCCATATTCCAGCGGGGCAGCACCCGGAAAAACCCTCACTTCGTTTACAATAGCAGTATTAAATATGCTAAATGTACCAATCCCGTTGAGCTGTCCGTAACGGATAGCATCATAAACAGGCACACCATCAAAAAAAATGGCCGTCTCTTGAGGCAAACCTCCCCTTAAGCGAACACTCGCCGATTCGTCCAGGTTAGTAGCTGCTGGTAAGGTATTTACTGCCAGCAATGGATCTGCTTTTGCTGCCGGATTTTTATAGATATCCATTTTATTGATCTTTTGCTGATCAAACCCTTCAGCTACAAGCCGCTGCCCTTCAATTACTATCTCTTTCATTTCTTCTTTGCCAGACTTCAAAATGATAAAGAGTGGGCTATTGTTATTACTTAAAGGTATTTCAAGTTTTTGATAGCCCATAAAAGAAGCTATCAAAGTATCTTCTAGAGAAGCAGATTTCAATTCAAAATTTCCTGTGGCACTGCTGATGGTTCCGTTAAGTAAATCATTTTTCAGATATAGGTTAACTCCTGGTATGGGTTCTTTATCTTCGTCCACTATTTGTCCGATAATGGATTGAGCAGCCGCTTGCCAGGATACCAATACTGAAATCAATAGAAAAAATATTTTTTTCATAATCAGTGGTATTATTTATGTTTGAAAAGAGACTTTTGTGAAGTGACCTTTATTGAACAGATTTTTCTAGTTTGGGCAGCAAGATATTTTTTACCCAGTAAAACTTCGATTCTAATTTTAGTGCCTTTTTAAAGGTAGCTATTGCTTTTTCTTTCTGTCCGTTATTGGCATAGGCCTGACCCAACCAAGCTAGCGCATCCAGGTATTTCCAGTCGGAAACCCCTTGGTTTTCATATAAAAGTATACCCTTTTTATAGTGCGCTACTGCTTCAGTGGGATCTCCACCAAACATTTCAGGAGTAAAAAGTAGCGAGGAGGCTTTGCGAATCCATGCTTCAGCACTCTGCTTATTCGATTCCATTGCATCTTTTAAAATCGACTGGCTCTTTGGTCCTAAATACATGCCTTTAATTGGGTTAAAAGCGATTTTCCAGCCATATAATGCAGCTTGCCACGCCAGAGCTTCGGCTTCAAATTCAGCATGTTCTCCAAGACTTTCAAAAGCCCGCTTGGCCTCATCTGCATTTGCTTTGAATGTTTTTTTGTCTTCTTTAGCCATACAAGTAATGAGAAGCCCAAGGTAACTCTCGGCCAGAATTTTTTGTAGGTCTGCATTTCCGGGATACTTAGCCGATTCTCGCTGCATTATTTCTATGGATTTCAACCAATGGTCTAAGCTATTATTCAGGTAGCCGGCTTTTTGTAAAGCTTTAGCTGTTTGCACTTCATTTTCATTATTGGGAGGTAGGGTACGTGCCTCGGTAGTAAAATCACTTACGATAAACAAGATTATAATTACAAATAAATTTTTCATAGTAAACAAGTTTAAAATATAAACCAATGTAACAAAATAAAAGAGAAGATTTTCTCCTCTTGCTGCAAATGTAAATTAAATAAAGTAGTTTACAAAATAAACCAATCAAAAATTTATATTTTTGCTTGTGGCCTGCACTTACCTGGTTAGCGTTTTCATTACCATTGAACATGCCTGTTTTTGTCTTTACAGACCAATATGATGTTATTGTGTAGATAAAGTGGTTACAATTAAAAAAATAATAACCTTTCACATTATCTTTACTTTTGAGTATATATAAATATTCCGGTTAATTTTACGACATCAGGTACAGTACACCAGTTTGTCTGCTACGTAACCTCCAAAATGTCATGAGCAATCAGCAGAATTGGTAAATAGATAAAGAATTAAAAATGGAAGACAACTACCGGCAAAGGGGCATGCGAAAGGCACTTGTGAGAACAATTAAGGAAAAAGGCATTCACGATCCAAGGGTTTTGGAGGCAATTGGTGCCGTGCCCCGACACGTTTTTTTTGACCAGGCTTTTTTGGAACATGCATACCAGGACAAGGCATTTCCTATTGGTGAGGGACAAACTATTTCGCAGCCATATACTGTAGCGTATCAGTCGCAGCTGTTAGCAGTTAAGCCTGATGAAAAGGTACTGGAAATAGGTACTGGTAGTGGCTATCAAGCCTGTGTTTTGCAGGAGCTCGGCGCCAAATTGTTTACTATTGAATACAACAATGTTTTGCATAAAAAGGCCATTCACATGTTGAAAACGATGGGTTATACCAACGCGACTTTTATCCGGGGTGATGGCAGTCAAGGTTGGCCTTCGAATGCTCCTTACGATGGTATACTTGTGACCGCGGCCGCTCCGGTAGTTCCGGAGCCACTTATTCAGCAACTGGCCATTGGCGGCAGGCTGGTAATACCTGTAGGGCAGACAGATAAGCAGAAAATGCTGCTCATAACTAAAGAAGACGATAAAACTTTGAGCAAAGAAGTGCATAATTATTTTAGCTTTGTTCCTTTACTAGGCAAACATGGCTGGAAATAAAATTCTATAAGTATTAAAAATGTACTTTTTTGGCTGTTTAAATCGTTATTTTTTATAAATAGTTTTAGTGTTAGGTCCCCACTTTACTATTATTTTTTGTATCTTAACTTAAAATTATCATGTAGTAGTGAGTAAATGCAAATAATTGAAAAAATGAGATCAATAAACGCGATTAATAAATTTCAGACTGCAATAATTTGTTATAATCTTTTGATTTTTAAAGACTTAGCATTTTTATCCAAACTCTTAACTTGATTTGCCATCTTCAATCCGATTAGAAAGGGCTATGTTAACAATAGATGTAGAAGAAGAAAAAAAAGAAATACTCAGAAGATATAGAACATTACTGAGGCATGCCAAACCTTTTCTTCAAGATGGTGATGCCAAAATTATTAAAAGAGCTTTTAACACTTCGCTTGAGGCACATCGAGGCATGCGACGCAGGTCTGGTGAGCCTTATATTTACCACCCTTTAACTGTAGCTCAAATTGCCGTTGATGAAATTGGTTTAGGTACTACCTCTATTATCGCGGCTTTACTACATGATGTGGTGGAAGATACCGACCTGGAATTGGAAGATGTGGAAAGAGAGTTTGGCCTCAAAATAGCGAAGATTATCGATGGCCTTACTAAAATTTCAGGCGTTTTTGAATATGGAAGCTCTGAACAAGCGGAAAACTTTCGTAAAATGTTGCTTACCCTTTCAGAAGATGTAAGGGTAATATTGATAAAACTGGCAGATCGACTGCATAATATGCGAACGCTCGATGCTATGCCCGTGCACAAGCAGTTACGCATAGCCAGCGAAACCATGTACCTCTATGCTCCCCTGGCACATCGGCTGGGTTTATACGCTATTAAATCGGAATTGGAAGACCTATACCTGAAATATACCGATGGTGACTCCTACCGAATGATAGTTAAAAACATAAGCGTAACCAAAGTGGCTCGCGATAAATTTATTCGCAGTTTTATAGCTCCTATTCAGCGTGAGCTCAATAACCACGGCTTTGATTTCATAATCAAAGGAAGGCCCAAGTCAGTATACTCGATCTGGGAAAAAATGCGCAAGCAAAATATTCCTTTTGAAGAGGTTTATGATCTTTTTGCCATTCGAATTATTATTGACACTAGTCCCGAAAATGAGAAGGCCGCCAGCTGGCAGGTTTATTCTATCGTGACAGATTTTTACAAACCCAACCCCGACCGCCTGCGTGACTGGATAAGTACCCCTAAAGCCAACGGATATGAATCGCTCCATACCACGGTAATGAGTAAAACTGGTATGTGGGTAGAGGTGCAAATTCGTACCCGACGAATGGATGAAATAGCAGAAAAAGGATACGCTGCTCATTGGAAATATAAAGACAGTGCCAGCTCTGCAGAATCACAGCTGGAGCTTTGGATAAGGAAAGTGCGGGATATGCTGGAGCAGACCAGTTCGTCAGCTATTGAATTTGTTGATGACTTCCGCAGCAATTTATTTAATGAAGAGGTATTTGTTTTTACTCCTAAAGGAGAGCTAAAGGTATTGCCTCATGGATCCACGGCGCTAGATTTTGCTTTTGACATCCACACGGAAATTGGGGTAAAATGTATAGGGGCAAAAGTAAACCAGAAGCTGGTGCCATTAAACTATCGCTTAAAAAACGGTGATCAGGTAGAAATTTTGACCAGCAATAAGCAAAAGCCAAACGACGACTGGCTGCGTTTGGTGGTTTCTTCCAAAGCCAAAAGCAAAATAAAAGAAGCGCTCAAAGAAGAAAAAAGAACAGCTGCTATCGAAGGTAAAGAAATAGTGGCTCGAAAACTTCGACAAATAAAGGTAGACCCCAACCCGGAAGTTATCAACCAACTTTGTTCATATTTCAATGCTAAGTCGCACCTCGATTTTTATTTTAAAGTTGGTAAAGGGTTTATTGAACCAAAAGAACTAAAAAAATATAAAGAGCAACCTGCCAGCAACAACACAAAAGTAAAAACCACTACCGTGTCGGATGCTCGGGATATGTCGAAAGTAACCGGCGATATGCGCGACATGCTCCTGATAGGCGAAGATATGAACGTGGTGGATTATACCCTGGCTAAATGTTGCAGTCCTATTCCCGGGGATGACGTGTTTGGCTTTGTTACGGTTAATGAAGGCATCAAAATTCATCGAACCAACTGTCCTAACGCGGTAGAGTTACTATCAAATCATGGTCACCGGGTAATAAAAGCCAAATGGACTTCTCAGCAGAAGATTGCTTTTCTGGCCGGTATCAAAATTATTGGAACCGATAGGGTAGGGCTGATCAATGACGTAACCAAAATTATCAGTAATGAACTAAAAGTGAACATTCGATCGGTCTCTTTTGAAACTGACAATGGTATTTTTGATGGTAACATCATGCTTTATGTCAACGATACCAAACAACTGGATGTGCTCATCAGTAAATTGGAACGAATCAACGGTGTAGTTAATGTAAGCAGATATGAATTGAAGTAGGGCTGTCAGCTATTTATACACCCTCTTCATTCAGTCGCCTTTACACCAATCTTTTTCCCGTGGTCACTGTCTTGACAGACCAGCCACTTGTTCAGCTTCGAGGAACTTGAAAATTACAGTGGCCCAGACATATTCGCGGGAAAATAATGAGAGGTTTAATGAAGGTATTATTGTCGGTTAGCTTGCCCATTGTATGCCATTATTTTTATATTCCTTCAAATTTAATTCCCGTTAACTCTGCCATATCTTTTTTCCGGGATTTATCTTTTACCATGGTGGCGTTTCCTGATTTCGGAGCCTTGCATGCTAAAATTAATCTAACCTATCAGAACTCAATAATTATCCTTTTTTTACCTGATAATATTGAATATATTTGCCAGGCATTATCAACGGGTAAAGTATAAATTCATGAAATATCTATAATGGCATTAAATCAATCTACTTTTCAGGAAGTTAAAAAGATTTTTACCGCTTACTTAGAAAATAAGGGGCTACGTAAAACACCGGAAAGGTATGCCATTTTGGAAGAGATCTATACCCGTGAAGGGCATTTCGATGTGGAGTCGCTCTACATCAGCATGAAAAATAAAAAGTATCGGGTAAGTAGGGCCACGGTTTACAACACGCTTGATTTGCTGGTGGAGTGTGACTTGGTAAGCAAGCATCAATTTGGTAAAAACCTGGCGCAGTATGAAAAATCTTATGGTTATAAACAACATGACCATTTAATTTGTACCGAATGCCATAAAGTGGTAGAGTTTTGCGACCCTCGCATACACAATATTCAAACCATGGTAGGTGAACTTTTAAATTATAAAATTGTACACCACTCGCTCAATCTTTATGGCATATGTGGTGATTGTCAGGCTAAATTATCTGCGAAAAAAAAATGAACCATACCTATACAGTAGAACAAGATGCCGTGTTTATTTATTTAAAGGGTGATTTGATTGGTGAAAACCAGGGTCATGATCTAATGGAATTGGTAAATGACCGGATCAACGAAGGTATCATTAATTGCGCGGTAGATATTTCAGATGTTCGATTTATCAATAGCAGTGGTATTGGTGTTTTAATTACCATACTTACCAAGTTTAGAAATAAGGAGGGGGAGGTTATATTAATAAAACCATCGGAACAAGTAAAAAAGTTGTTGATAATCACTAAACTTAATTCAATTTTTCAAATTGTAGAAAGTAAAGAAGAAGCATTAAAAAATTTTTAAGATCAATGAAGGTAAATATTCTGTTGGGATTACAGTGGGGAGATGAAGGTAAAGGTAAAGTAGTGGATTACCTGGCACCTCAATATGACGTGGTGGCGAGGTTTCAAGGTGGACCTAATGCTGGCCATACCCTGGAGTTTGATGGCATAAAACACGTGCTTCATCAAATTCCTTCTGGTATTTTTAGAGAAAGTATCCAAAATATTATTGGCAATGGTGTAGTATTAGATCCGGTCATCTTAAAAAAAGAAATTGAAGAACTGGTCCAGTATAAACTGGATGTACGAAAAAACCTTTTCATTAGCAATAAGGCACATTTAATATTGCCCACTCACCGGTTGCTCGACAGGGCGTATGAAAATAGCAAAGGAATTAACAAAATTGGTTCTACACTGAAAGGTATCGGGCCTACTTACGAAGATAAAATAGCTCGATTGGGATTGCGAATTGGGGATATTTGTGATAAAGATTTTATGATTAAATACCGGGATTTAGTACAAAAACATACTGAAAAGCTGGACTACCTTAAGTTTGATTACGACCTTGAAAAAGAGGAAGCTCCCTTTTTAGAAGCCATTGAATTTTTGAAAGATTATCAATTATCAGATACTATTTACTTGCTCAACGATGCCATGGCAGCCAACAAGACCATTTTGGCCGAAGGCGCCCAGGGAACACTTCTTGATGTTGATTTTGGTAGTTATCCATTTGTTACCAGCTCAAGTACATCGGCAGCCGGTGCTTGCAGTGGCTTGGGTATAGCTCCCAACAATATTGGAGAGGTATTTGGTATTTTTAAAGCCTATTGCACCAGGGTAGGAAGTGGCCCTTTCCCAACCGAACTGGAAAATGAAACCGGAGAAAAAATTAGAAAAATGGGCAACGAGTTTGGTGCCACTACCGGTAGGCCCCGTAGATGCGGATGGCTAGACTTACCGGCCTTGCGCTACGCCTGTATAATCAATGGCGTTACTCAGCTTTTTATGATGAAAGCGGATGTACTCAATAGCTTTGAGCAATTGAATGTATGCACCAGGTATCAACTTGATGATGGCTCAGAAACTGATCAACTGCCATTTGACTATTTGCAAAATCCTCCTCGGCCAATTTACAAAACTTTGCCAGGCTGGAGCATGCCTTTAGACCAGATAGATGATTTTGATAATATACCGGGAGCGCTTAATGATTACGTGGCATTTATAGAAGATTACTTGAAAATACCTATTAACATCGTATCAGTAGGGCCTGATCGTAAGCAAACGATTATCAGGAAGCCTGTAGCTGTATAAACTGTTGAAAAATGAAATAAAATGGCAGGCTAGGAGTTTTTCCTAAAGAATTGTAAACATAAACCAAAGTGAGGCAAGTATAAATGGAATTTATTTATCCCGGGTTTTTGTACGGCTTAGCCGCCTTGGCCATTCCTATTATTATTCATCTATTCAATTTTCGTAAGGCCAAAAGGGTTTATTTCTCCAACAATTTCTTTTTAAGGAATTTAAAAAAAATCAGTTCTTCAAAATTAAAATTGAAGCATTATTTGATTTTGGCGGCCCGGCTGCTATTTATTACTTTTCTGGTGTTAGCTTTTGCTCAGCCTTTTATACCTGCCAGCAATAAGAACCTGAGTAACGAAAATGTGCTCATCTATCTTGACAACTCCCATAGCATGAGCAATGAAGTAGCATCGGGTTTGTCCGCTTTTGAGCAATCATTAGCTTATGTAGATCAAATTGTAGCACTATATCCATCAAGTTCAAAATACAAATTGCTTACCAATGATTTTGCCCCTTTTTCTAATAATTTTAAAAGTAAGAATGAGATTAATGAGTTAATTACTGAGGTAAAGTACTCCGGAGTTACCCGCACTTTTGACGAGATCAATAAAAGACTAATCGATCCCCAGCTTTCGGCTGCCAAGCGCAACGATTTTTATTTCATTTCTGATTTTCAGCAATCCACCATAGGCGATTTGGGCCAGGTTTCCATTGATACCAATCTTAATTACTTCATGGTGCCTATGAATTATGAAAAAGAAAGCAATGTATTCGTAGATACTATATACCTGGAAACCCCCTTTTTAATGATTAATGAAAATAACATTTTACATGTTGTTTTAACCAATAATGGCAAAGAGGATTTGAATGAACTGAGTTTAAAATTATTTGTAAATGATGTTCAAACCGCCAATCTGACCCTTGATATACCCGGCAATAGTAAAGGTAAAGTTGATTTTCCGCTCAATTTTAGTTTGGGAAAGGTAAATAGATGCCGACTGAGTATCGAAGATTATCCGGTTACATTTGACAATGAATATTATTTCACCCTTAATTTAAGCGATAGAATTAAAGTACTTGAAATAAAAAATGAAGAGTCTATAACCAACATTGAGAAGGTTTATGCCAATCAATCCTTATTTAATTTATTGAGCTACAACATCGATAACCTGGATTATAGCTTGATCAATGAGGTTGATTTGATCGTGCTCAATAGCCTGGCCAGTATCGACAATGCTTTGGCAGAGCTTATCACTAACTTTGTGCAGGAGGGAGGATCTCTATGCTTTATTCCTGCCCAGCTGCCAGATATTGCTTATCTTACCCGGCTAACCGGGCGAACCATGGTAGCTGAACAAGAGGCCGAATTGATAGACCTGGAGAGCCCGCCACTTCAAAATCCTTTTTATGAAAATATTTTTGAATCTGCCGATGAAGCATTTGAAATGCCAAAAGCCAAAAGTTTACTCCAATGGAACGACAGAAGCAATGCTTTACTTTTCTTTAAAAACCAAAATCCTTATCTTTCTGAATTTAAAATAGGAGAGGGGAGCTTATATTTATTTGGTAGCCCGCTTAAAACAACATTTACCACGTTGCCAAAGCATGCTATATTTGTTCCTCTGATGTATAGAATGGCAGCGCTAAGCAAGAAAGTGAGCAACAAATTATATTATTCATTAAATCAAAATGTAATTGAAGTACAATTAGACTCCGCTATTCAATCACATATATATAAATTGGTAGGGGCTGAAAATGAAGTTATTCCGCCTCAGCAACTAAATGGCAATACCTTGCTTTTAGAAATTCCCAAATTCGAGATATCTTCAGGATTTTATCAATTAATGACAAATGATGTAATAGTAACTACTTTGGCTTTCAATCAATCTAAAGCCGAAAGTCGAATGGAACAGCTAAGTGTAAGCGAGATTCAAAATAGTTTTGAAAATAAAAATGCGATAGAAATATTTACATTCAATAATGCTGATGACTTCAGCAGAGAAATGAGGACCAATAGAATAGGTACGCCTTATTGGAAATATGCACTTATGTTATCGCTATTCTTTCTTTTTGCCGAAATAGTTTTAATTAGATTGTTGTAATATGATTGCCATTAATGACGTAGAAATTGCTGATATAAAGTCACCACATCATGGAATGGTTAAAAGTATTTTATTAGAAGATGGAGTAATTAAATCCATTGCTGATCAGCCTTACTACGATGCATCAAAAATAATCAACGGGAAGGGACTTACCTTATCGGTGGGCTGGTGTGATCTGGGTACATACATAGGTGACCCAGGATTTGAGCAAAAAGAAGATATTGAAAGTGCTTGTAACACGGCCGCTGCAGGTGGTTTTACTCAGTTGGCCGTTTTGCCCAATACTTTTCCGGTAATTCAGCAAAAAAATGGAATTAGGTACTTGACTGCTGGCAACGAATTAAGAACTGTGCAATTGTATCCTATCGGTGCGATATCTTTAGAAAATGAGGGAAATGAAATAACTGAGATGATTGATCTGCATCATGCCGGAGCAGTGGCTTTTTCCGATGGTTTAAACCCTATTTGGAATACCGATATTTTCTTAAAATGCTTGCTTTATCTTCAAAAATTTGATGGTTTACTCATGCAAAAACCGGAAGATAAATGGCTCAATCTCTATGGTCAAATGCATGAAGGTAAAATAAGTACCAGTTTGGGTCTGAAGGGCATTCCTGCCATATCAGAATACCTTACCATAGCGCGGGATTTAAAATTACTGGAGTATGCGGGTGGCAAGGTTCACTTTAGTGGAGTATCTACCCTACAGTCAGTAGACATAATTCGAGAAGCTAAGCAAAAGGGGATGAAGGTAACTTGTGATGTGGCTGCTTATAATTTACACTTTACTGATGAGGCCATTCTTGATTTTGATGCTAATTACAAAGTAAGTCCTCCGCTGCGAAGCCTGCAACACGTAGATGCTCTTTGGGAAGGGTTGAAGGATGGTACAATTGATGCGATTAGCACGGCGCACAGGCCTCATGATGAAGAATGTAAAAAAGTTGAATTTGACTTGGCTGATTTTGGCATGCTGGGGTTACAGACCTTTTTACCCATGCTGTTAAGCCACCAGGATAAACTTTCATTTGATAAAATAATGGAAAAGGTGGGCAACAACCCCCGGCGATTACTGGGTTTATCAGTAGTGAAAATTCAAGAAGGTGAGATAGCTAATTTTACCATATTTGATAAAAAAGAAGAATGGGTATTGAATTACGATACCAACAGAAGCAAATCGATAAATTCTCCATTTTGGGGGCAAACGCTTACCGGAAAGGTGAAATACATATTTAGCAATAAGCGAATGCAGGAAATATAAAAAAATGCTCAAGTTTACTTGACACCCACCCTAATTAGGTATAATTATTTTGCCGTACATATCGCCTGAAGCACTGGATATTTTGTAGATGTAGTTGGTATCAGGTAGCACTTCGTATTTAAATGTTATTAAATTACGTTTACCTTTTTTAACCTGGCCAATAAACATAGTGGAAATTTTGATACCCACACCGCTATAAATTTCCACGCTTATCTCCTGGCTGCTCTTGCTCAAGATATCAAATATAGTTTCTTTGTTATTTTTATCAAGATAAGCATCCACAGACAGTTCGTCATTTTTTACTTCTTCTGGTAAATCTTGTAATAAAATGGTTGAGGGTATATCAGAAATTGAATTAGAAAGGGTTTGTTGATATAGCTTACCAGCAAAAATGTAAGCTACTTTTGGCCGCCATGTTTCAAATAAGTTAGAACAGTAATTACCTTGCGCATTAATTTCAAAAATTATTTCCAGTGTATTATTTAAGCGTATTTTATTATAATTGGATATTTTAAAACCATAAATTCTACTGCGATCATCTAGCACATCAAATTTTACAGGTAAGTTGGCACTATTATCAAAATTGATAATTTTACCACAAGGCATCCCAATTATTATACTATTCAAATCATTAAGATGATTATTTGAAATTATGATTTTAAATTGATATTTGGATGAGGATAATTCCTCACTAAAAAACTTTAAATCTAACGGCGTCGATGCTTTATTATTTCCATCAGCCATGGAGGGATTATAGGCAAAAAGTAACACGAGGTAAATGAAAGGGATCGCTAAGCTTTTCATGAAAAAATGTAAGGAAATTACAAATAATCGCTTAAAAGTAGTAATAAAAATTGATAAATCAGAATATTATTGGGGCGGTGTAAGGTGCTTGTTGATGTAAGTTTTAACTTGTGTTATGTCTAAAAACTGTTTTAGTTATAAATAAGCAAATAATAATTTAGATTATAGTAAGATATAGAATGAGAAGGTTTAATAAGTAGACCGAAAAAATATAAATAAAATAAGTAAAAATATAATTATAGTAATTAAATTGTTGGAAATATTAAAAATAATATGGATATAATTATATTGATGTTTTTCTTTTATATAAAAGTTTGAAAATGAAGAAATTAGTAAAAAAATAGCTAAAAAACCGAATAAAAAAAGTGCTGTGTTTGCGGTATTGCCTATATTTATGTACTTTTACAACACTTAATATATTTTTAAATAAAGAATACGCTACTCTTTTTTAATAAAAGCCGCAGTAAATAATACATTAAAATCATAAATAATATTTTAAATATGAAAATAGCAAAAGACACAGTAGCTTCATTAACTTATGCACTTGAAGTAGATGGTCAATTAGTAGAGGAAACTGGAAAAGACAATCCGCTTGTTTTTTTAGTAGGTGTAGGAAGTATGATTCCTGGCTTTGAGCGTCAACTTTTAGGAAAAGCCCCGGGCGAGGGTTATGAAATGACAGTGCCGCCGGCAGAAGGCTATGGCGATGTAGATCCGAAAGCGATTATAGATTTAAAAAAGGATATTTTTCAAGTAGAGGGTCAGGTACAAGATGAATTATTGCAAGAGGGTAAAGTAGTGCCTATGCAAGATCAAAATGGCAATCCATTACAAGGGATCGTAAGAGAAGTACATGATGATACTGTAAAGATGGACTTCAACCACCAATTGGCCGGAAAGACATTGAATTTTAAAGGAGAAATATTGGAAGTGAGAGAAGCTACCAGTGATGAAATAAGCCACGGTAACGCGCATGGATCAGATGATCATTAGCACTAAAATTAAATTTTGCCCTGGGATTTTCTCCGGTATCTTCCCGGAGTTTCTCCCGTTTTTTCTTTAAATACCCGGGTGAAATGCACATTGGAATCAAATCCAACTTCCCGAGCAATATTTTTTATATCGGTGTTATCATATAAAAGCATTTCTTTAGCTTTAATAATTCGCTGTTGCATTTGATATTGTCCTGGAGCCATTCCGGTAAAATCTTTAAAAGCTTTGCGAAAACGAGAGTAACCAATTGATAGTTTAGCTGCAACCTCTTCGGGGCTAAGTGGCTCATGGCTGTTTTCCATCAAAAGCAATTTGGCTTTTTTAATTTGCTGCTCAAGATCAATTTTGCCATTAAGCATCTTATATCTCAGCATCTGATGGCTAAGGCCAATTATTTGAATAAGTAAACCAGCCATGATCATCTGGCTTACTGGCTGTTCTTCCCGGGCAAAGTTTATGATTTTATGATAAAGATGAAGGATTTCTTCGCTATGGCCAATATCTAAAATCGGAGATTTGAGGTCAAGCCATCCCTTTTCGCACAATTCTTTTAAATAAGTACCATCACAACCTATCCAATACTCATTCCAGCCTGTTTCAGAATTAGGACGATAGCGATGCCATTCGGAAGGAAATAATATAATAATATTTCCTGATGCTATTTTTTGGTATCCGGCACTTTTTGATTCAAATTCACCCTCGCCATCAATTATATAGTTTATTTGAAACTCATTGAGTATCCTGCCTCTTTCCCAATGAAACTTGTAAGCTGAAGGGTGCTCCGGAATCGGGTATTCTTGGCTGGGTACTACTATATTGTGGCCGGTATGTAAAATATTGAGCCCAATATTTTTATCTTCATCATTTAAAGTAAGGTATTTTAATAAATTCATACTGCTAAAATAGCAAAAAATAATAAAGCGGATGATTATATGCAATAATATCTCATTTTATGCAATTTTTCCCTTTCTCTTTATTTTTTTAGGGAAAAACTTTTAAGTTTTTAACTTTAAAAAGCGTAAGTCTTAAAAATAAGAGGATTGATCTTTAAATTTTTAAAATAAGATAGTAGCAATAGGTATTGGTAAGAATATTAATCGGGGGTCAGGTTTGCCAACCTTTAATAAGCGGCGGTACTATTTTACAGTAATGCAAAAAAGGCCTGAATTTTTTATTCAGGCCTTCAAAAATTAAAAGATCAATAATTTATTTTGCATCAGAATTAATTCCTTCTTCTAAATCATTCTTAATGCCAGTTGTAGCATCTTTAAACTCTCTAATTCCTTTGCCTAATCCTCTAGCCAAATCAGGTAATTTTTTGGCGCCAAAGAAAATAAGTATCACCAAGAAGATGAGAAGCACTTCCCAACCGCCTAATCCTCCAAAAAAACCAAGTATTGTATTCATTTTATGAATATTTTTATATGTTGAACATTCTATTTATCTAAAAAACATGATAAAATTAATTAAAATATATCACTTATCTAAAAAGGGTATTAATTTATTTTTAGTTCAATAAAAATCAACTAAAATAAAGATACCCCGAAAAACTTTTGTAAAACCGTAATCACAAAAATCACACCAAGTAAAATGGGAGATAGCAAGGTTATGGAAAAATTTATTAAAGTCTTTAATATTGACTTGGAATAACCATTGCTTCCTTCAGATAATTCTTTTGTAAGTTTTTTGGTTTTCCATTTAAAGGTGATGAAAAGAGTAAGCATAAAGCCACCAAATACTAATCCTACCTCACTAAATAAGTCACTTATTACATCTAAAAATGACTTGTCTTTACCTTCATAATGCATAAAATTTGTGAACAAGTCTACTGCTCCGGCAGATAACATGCTAGGTAATCCAATGACAAAAACTAAGGCGGCCAATACAAATACCACTTTTTTCCTTTTCAACTTTCGTTCATCTACCAGGTAAGCCACCGGTACTTCCAGCAATGAAATAGTAGAAGTTAAGGCTGCAAAACACAACAATAAGAAAAAACTGCCGCCTACAAAGCGGCCCATCAAAGGTCCCATTTGCTCAAAGATGGTAGGTAATGCCACAAAAACTAACCCTGGCCCCGCTGTTGGTTGCTGTCCCTGAGAAAAAACCAATGGGAAGATTAAAAGGCCCGCCAGAAAAGCAACCGAAACGTCTGCAAAGGTTACCACTGCAGCTGCTTTTAATAGGTTTTCTTTCTTTTTTAAATAAGAACCATAAGTGATTAAAGCCCCCATGCCTAATGACAAGGAAAAGAAAGCCTGACCAAGTGCTGAGTAGATGGTAGAAGCACTAATTTCACTAAAATCAGGCAAGAGGTAAAATTTTACCCCTTCCATGGCATTGTCTAGCGTGAGTGCATAAACAATTAAGGTAATGAGTATAACAAATAGCAAAGGCATTAAAATTTTTGAAGCTGTTTCAATTCCTTCTTTTATTCCCCTAATAACTATAAATGATGTCAATACCATAAATACAAAGGAAAAGATTAAATTGTCCCAGAAGTCAGCTACATAAGCACTAAAATAATTGCCATAATCTCCTTTTCCTTCGCTTAGCAGGCCATTAAAAACAATTTGAATAAAATAACCAAATGCCCATCCGGCTACCACATTGTAAAAAGAAAGAATCATGATGCCACAGATTATTCCAAAGGCACCTACTATTCCCCAGTTTTTATTGCCTAAGGTACGGTAACTTCCATAGGCATCCATCTGTGATTTTCTACCTACAGCTATTTCGCCTAGCATTACCGGTAGCCCAATCACGATAGTGAAGATTAAATATATTAGCAGAAATGCAGCACCTCCATTTTCACCTGTTTCATATGGAAAGCGCCATATATTGCCCAATCCTACAGCAGACCCTGCAGCAGCTGCTACAAAACCCAACCTGCCGGAAAATCGACCTCTTTTATTACCCATTTTGAGATAGTTCAGTTTTTTTAAGGCACAAATATATCAACTTTTGTATATTTTGATAATAAAACGCCTTATTATTTAATTTTTTTCGAAATAATATTCTAAATATTGTCATTTTGCCATATAGTCTACATTTTTTTTGAGCAATTTTGTATAATCATCTAAATTTATGGTTATGAGTAGAAAGTTTGTATTGGCCCCCAATTATTTAAAATATTTTTGGACCGTCTAACTACTTAATACTCATTTGCTTATTTCTTAATATGTTGATATTTTAAGAAAAAATAGTATTTTAAATCAAAAAAAGTTTGGTTTTTCTGCCTTATAATGCATATATTTGATATTACTATTATGAAAGTATCTATTATATTAGGTTTACAAGTTAGGCGAATTTGCTTCTTTATTTTTACTCTTTCGCTAACGTTTCTAACTGTACTTAGAGCTTCTCAGCCTGAATACAAAATTAGCGGCAATAAAAAATTGGTTGTTGTTAATGACTATGCAGTGATGAATTCTAAGAACACGATTCAACTTCGCATTCTTGATAATGATAGACTTCCGGCTAATTACGGTATAAAAATTAAAAGTTATACCTCCAATACTAATTGGCTAGATGCACCAAAGATTGTTTCCGGTGATCAACTTAAATTTCATCAACCTCAAATCAACGGTACAGATACAGTTTATTACGAAGTTTGCCAAAACGGAGGAGAATGTTTAGAAGCTATGGCAGTATTTAAAGTAGTGGATCAGGCTGATCAGCCCAATGCTGCTAGAGACATAGCCATAACAAATAAAGAAAAGGAAGTAGAAGTAGATGTTTTTGTT
Organism: uncultured Roseivirgaceae bacterium; assembly: GCA_964592475.1. Lineage (GTDB taxonomy): Bacteria > Bacteroidota > Bacteroidia > Cytophagales > Cyclobacteriaceae > CAZQEZ01. The sequence goes on along the minus strand of CAZQEZ010000004.1, from coordinate 24,208 downwards.
AATGATTATGGCAATAACAGCGTTTCTGTTACTGTGAAAACAAATCCTAAAAATGGTACTTATGCTGTAAACGGCAAGAAAATTAAGTATTGGCCAAAAGATGGTTATGTTGGATCCGATTCGCTTACTTATGAAATTTGTGATGGAACCTGCTCTCAAAATAAGTTGGTTATTTACATATTGGGAGATGATCAGCCACCGGTACTATCCGATATTTCATTAAATATAAAAGAGGATGAAGATTATCAATTTGAGGTTAAAGACTTTTCAGGAAAATTTACTGATCCTGCTTCCAAGTCGTTAAATAAAGTGAAAATAATAAGTTTACCGGCTAATGGTACGCTTCAATTGGATGGCTCCGATGCATATGTTAACCAGGAGGTATCTGTTTCACAATTAAGTAAATTGAAATACACTCCAAACACTAACTACTTTGGTTCTGACAGCTGGCAGTGGAATGCAAGTAACGGAGTGCTTTATGCCAATAATGCAGCTAATGTAAATATCACCATTGATGCCTTAAATAATCCTCCGCAGGCTATGGATGATACTGGAATCACCTTAATGAGTGGAGTAAATAAAACAATTGATGTACTGGCTAATGATTCTGATCCGGATGGTGATGATTTGAACATTACGGGAACCAGTAGCATCAATTCCTCCAAGGGAAATATTCAGATAGTTTCCAATAAGTTGGAATTTACTGCCAATAAATCATTCATTGGGGATATTGAAATTACTTACGATATAACCGATGGCAATGGAGGTACTTCAAGCGCAAAAGTTTTTATAAAAGTAATCCAAAATACTAATCCCCCTACAATTGAAAATATATCAGTTACCATGGATGAAGATGATGTAAAATCATTTATTGCTGATATCTTTTTTGATAAATATACCGACGATCTTGATAGACCACTTAGTAAAATAAAAGTGAAAGGACTTCCTCTTCAGGGTGAATTGACTTTGGCAGGTACAGCGGTTAGCCTAAATCAGGAAATAGTTTTAGCAGATATTGAATACTTGCAGTATGAACCTAAAGATGATTACTTTGGCGACGACGAATTTACTTATAACGCCAGTAATGGACTGAAATACGCCAATAACAACAAAAAGGTTTTTATTCAAATTGATAACGTAAATGATGCTCCGGAGGCAGTAGCAGATCTGGGTTTGGAAACTGACGAAGATGTAAACCTGTTGATAGATGTACTTGCTAACGATCTGGATATAGATGGTGATGTTTTAAGCATAGTATCCGTGCAGGAGAATGATGCTGTTGGTACATTTGAAATTGAATCAGGCATGATATTATATAAACCCAAGCAGAATTATTTCGGTACTTTTGAAGTGAATTATACCATTACCGATGGCAAATTGACTGATGATAACAAAATTTCAATGAAAGTTAACTCAATTAACGATAAGCCAATAATTACAAGTTTTAATGAACAGGTCAATGAAAACAGTCAGTTATCTTTTAGTATAAGCATATTTGAGAATAATTTTGATGATGTAGAATCTTCAATACAACAACTTAAAATCACGCGATTACCCGCTAATGGTAAACTGCAAATTAATAGCCTATCCGTGTCTTTAAACCAGGAAATTAATAAAAATCAGTTTGATAAGCTAAATTATGTTCCCGATCGAGGTTACTATGGCAAGGATAGCATAGGTTGGAATGCCAGTGATGGAGAAATATATGCTGATAATCCTGCATGGGTAAATATCACCGTGGTAAATATCAATTTTGCGCCGGTAGCTAATGATGTTAACAATATTTCTACGTTAGAAGAAACACCTGTGATTATTGATGTATTGGCTAATGATACTGATGATGACAACGATCGGCTTGTAATTAGTAAAATAGAAAATATTAATAATGCCTCGATGGAAGTTACCCCCGATGAAAAAATCAGGTTAGTTCCTGATAAAAATTTCGTTGGTCAACTTACTTTTACTTATGAAATTACGGATGCTGGCAATGAAAGAGCCGAAGCAAAAGTAAATGTGGTAGTGATAAATGTAAATGATCCACCTATTATCACCACCTCCAGTATAGTAATCAAGCAAAATGAAAATTATACATTTAATTTTCAATACTTTTTAGATAAATATGAAGATATTGAAGACGATCAGTTGCGCACCTTTTTTATAAATAGATTACCAGCCAATGGCCAATTAACAATTAATGGAGAGGCCGTGAGTACTGGCGAGGCTATTTCACCATTCTCACTTTCAGATTTAGTTTACACCCCTTTTGCCGATTTTACCGGTGAAGACTCCTTTTTATGGAATGTATCTGATGGGCAAGATAAGGCTGATATTGATGCCGCAGTGAATATCAGTGTTAGGAGATTTGAGGGTCAGGTGCATGCTTTTAAAGCAATATCACCCAATGGTGATGGTAGAAATGATGAATGGTTTATTGAAGGCATTGAAATGTATCCGGATAACCGTTTGAGCCTATTTGACCGAGATGGCCAATTAATTATTTCGATTGAGAATTACGATAACCAGCAAAATATATGGAAAGGCGAGAAGGGTAGAGTAGGTGCAATGGGAAATTTAGTAAAAGATGGCACCTACTATTATGTACTGGAGCTTACAAATTACGGTACTGAAAAAGGCTATGTAATTGTACAAAAATAATTAGGATGAAAAGGCTTAGCACGATATTGGTTATTTTGTTATTGGCTAATATAAATACCGTATTAGCACAGCGGTATACTATATTTTCGCAATACATGTTCAATGGTCTTGTGCTTAACCCTGCCTACGCGGGGAGCCATGAGGCTCTTTCTGTTTCAGCTTTTCATCGGGGTAACTTCCAAGCTGTAGAAGCTTCACCACAAACACAAACTTTTTCTATTCATAGCCCACTCAATTCAGAGAGAGTGGGTTTAGGTATGAATATAATACGTGACAAAGCCGGAGTAACCGACCAATTGGGTGCTTACTTAGTATATGCTTATAAAATTCCTGTAGGTAATGGCAATCTTTCCTTAGGGCTTCAAGGAGGATTTATAAACTATAAAAGCGCACTTAATATTTTAGACATAAAACATCAGGATGATGGGGTACTTAATTCTGATATAAGAGGTTTCTTGCCCAGCTTTGGTACTGGTATTTATTACTCAGGTAAAAAAGGATATTTGGGATTTTCGGCACCTCAGCTTTTGGATCACACTATAGAACAGCAAAATACTGGCAATAGGGTAGAAAGAGATTTTAGACATTATTTTGCAACCGGTGGTTTTGTTATGAACTTAAGTCCTCATCTAAAATTAAAACCCAATGGGCTTCTACAAATCAGACAGGGCGAGCCACTACGCTATGATATTAATGCCAATTTGTTAATTGATGAAGTTATTTGGGTAGGTGCCTCTTATAAATCTATCAATACCATGGCTCTCATTCTAGATTTACAGTTGGCTAATCAATTAAGAGTAGGATACTCATATGATTTTGGTCTAAACAACAGTGAATATTTACAAGTTGCATCCCACGAATTTGCCCTTAATTATTTATTTTCTGTTAATCCTAAAAAAGTGGTTTCGCCTCGATATTTTTAGTTATGAAATACTCGATATTTATTTTATCATTATTATTGTTGAGTACAGTTACATTAGCTCAAAATAATATTTTTTCCAAACTTGATGGTAAAAGAAAAAGAGCTGATCGCTACTTTGAAAATTTTGATTACCCCAATGCAGTACAACTCTATTTATCTATATATCAAAAAGAACCTAAAGATGAAATAGCACTGCAAATTGCCGAAAGCTATCGTAAATTAAACAATCCGGGCGAAGCAGCAATTTGGTATCCAAAAATGATCGAAAACTTGGTCTTAATAAAACCGGAACATTATTTATACTATGCTCAGGCTCTCCTTAGCTTGCAGCAATACGATAAAGCTGCTATTTGGGTAGAAAAATACAAATCAAGTATTAACTATGAAGTTAGTGTATTTGAAAGGGAATTTAAACAAATAGAATTTTTGCAGCAGCATGGTGACAAGGTAGAAGTAGATCGCTTGAATATAAATACTCCAGCCGATGAAATGTGTCCTGTTATGTTGAATAACGGATTGTTGTTCATGTCGAATAAAGATAAATTCTCTGTTGTGAGAAAAATTGATAGTTGGACCGGGAAAGCATTTTCTGAATTATATTTCGCGGAAAAGCTTAATAACAAATACATGCGTTATCCTCAAAGGTGGAAAATTTTTAACGACAATCAACTACATGTAGGACCTGTGGCGTTTTATAACCAAGGAAATGAGGCAGTTTATACTTCCAATAATGCCATGGTAGATAAGCAAGGTGCCAAAACTTTACAAATATATTTTTCTGATGTAGCCGATGATGAGTTTAATCGTATTATTTCTTTTCCTCACAATGAAAATAATTTTTCTGTTGGACACCCGGCAATTAATCAAAAAGGCGACTTCTTAATTTTCGCTTCTGACATGGCTGGTGGAATAGGTGGTACTGATCTATATTACAGTGAGAAGGTGAATGGAGCCTGGAGTATACCCCGAAATTTTGGTGATGAAATAAATACATCCGGAAATGAACTATTCCCCTATTTACATCAGGATTCCATATTATATTTTTCTTCCAATGGCAAAATTGGCATTGGAGGATTAGATATTTTTAGCTGTAAAATTGATAAAGAAAATGTGATTGAACAACCGGTCAATCCCGGATATCCTTTAAATACTGCTTACGATGATTTTGGTTTAGCAATAGATGCTAATAATTTGGAAGGGTATTTTTCTTCCAATAGACCCGGTGAAGGCGGTGATGATATTTATTATTTTCAGCTTCAATATGTACCTGTAATCATTGATATTCCTGAAAATTCCTCTGCACAAATCGATGTTTACGAAAATGGTCACTTAAGAAATAGTTTTGCAAATGCGGTACACCAACAAGTAATTAAATTAGTGCCCGGCGGCAAATATGATATTAAAATCAGCTATAATGGCAATAGCCGTAAAATACCATTCCATACGGTGGACTTATCACTAATAAATCGTAGGATAAATGTTAATTCCGACTTAATGTAAATTGAGTATTTGTTTTTTCGGTAATCCACCAGGCAGGTGGTATCGGCGTTAGATTTGGGAACTGATACTCAAATAAATCATGCCTTGGCCAATCAACTACCTGATTTATAGCACCATTAAGCATGTACTTCATATCTTTACTAAAATTAGAACCTCTCCATGTACTGCTGTTAGTAATCATTACAAAACTAATATTATCTGCACGGCGCATGAGAATAGCCGAGCTACCGGCCAAGGTACCGGTACGATACCAGTTACCATTTGGATCGGCATCGCGCCAACCCAGGGTACTAAGGTGCTGTTCTCTAGGTGTAGTAAGTGTGGCAATTGATTCCGCGCTTAAAAAGTCAGGCCTGTAAGGAAAATCATTAATTCCAGCTAGTAAACGCATAAGATCAATTGAGGACGCGATCCAACCACCGGCAGAACTTAATGCTTGTATATTAGTGCCGCCATAAGTTCTTGGCACCATTTGTCCAGTACCATAACAAGATAATCGCGATGGTGCATTGGGCTTGTCATAATATTTAACTTCTTCCTGTTTGCTTTCTTCCGATAAATTAAGACCAATAGCCATTTTATCTATGCCAAGGGGCGCTAAAATCTCATTTTTTACAAATTTCTCATAAGTCTGATGAGTTATTTTTCTGATCACCTCCCCAAGCACCACAAAACCAAAATTACTATAATAGCTTCTGCTTCCAGGATGATAATAAATTCTTTTATATTTCAATTCATGACTTATAATTTGCGGAATAGAAGCCGGTGGATTTACATCGAGCCTGTGGGCAATGCCTAACGGATTAAACATCGGGTCGCCACCTCGTGTAGTCCAGCCTGCCGAATGCTCTAGAAGATGTCGAACAGTTATTTTTTTTGCTTTTTTGTCTCTTATGTCGCTGTAGATAGAATCATTTAGTATTCCGTTGCGGCCAAACACCAGATCATCCAAATTTAAAGAACCTTCTTCTACCAGTTTCATAATGGCTACAGCAGTTACTAATTTAGATACACTTGCAATTCTAAACAGATGCTCCGGTTGTACTAGCTCTTGATTTTCTTTGTCAGCATAACCAAACCCTTTGGCATATACCAACTTATCTTCTTTCATGATAGCAACTGTGGCACCAGCTACACCCCATTTGTCAATAAAATTTTGTATATTCTTATCTAAAATTTGTAATTGTGGCAATGAAGAAAGCTCATTTGTAACTCGTCTTTTAAAGATTCGAGAATCCGCATATTTTCCACCTTCTTCATTGTAAATGCCTGAAGATGATATAGCTACTTCGAAATAAAAGAAAAGAGTTAAGGTAATGGTAATCAAAAGCTTAAATCTTCTATTCATAATTGGCTATTAATTTTTATTTTATAAATACTTGAAATTCAGTTGTTTTAACGAAGCTGCAAATTAAAAAATATAATAATAGGCCACAATATTATTTTGTCAAAAAATACAAGTAAGTAAGTAAAATATATCTTTTGTTATCAAAGTAAAGTAACTTGAGAAATTAATACTTGATTTACCAAACTACCCTTAATAATAGCTCATTATTTACATTCCAATTTGGTCAATTAATTGTTTATTAGCATAACTCGTTGAAAATCAGAACTATAATAATAGGGAATAGGTTATTAAATTTTTAATAAAATGCTAAAAAATAGAAAAAAAAGACTTTTAAATATTGATAGTCAGCCACTTAAGTATTATGAGTAGGGTTAAAAGATGATGTAATAAAGAAGTGCAAATTAACTTCTGAGGCAACAATTTTGTAAAACAATAGGTCTAATAGGTTTCCAATATCATCTTTGTATATGATATTTTCCAATAATTTTAATAATATATTTTTATAAATTTCAATATTATGTTAAGTATAAAAAAATTTTTAATACTAGCTGTTTTTATATCTTTTGCTATTTCGGGATGTAACGGCCAAAAAGGGCTTACAGAATATGCTACATTTGCCGGAGGATGCTTTTGGTGTACCGAGGCAATGTTTGAAAGAGTTAAAGGGGTAGAAAAGGTAGTTTCAGGATATGCTGGTGGTGAAAAAGTGAACCCTACCTATAGGGAAGTAAGTATGGGCAAAACAAAGCACGCGGAAGTATTTCAAGTAGAATACAATACTTCAGAAATATCCTACAACAAATTACTGGAAATGTTTTTTTATGCACACGATCCTACCCAGCTCAATAAGCAAATGCCTGATGTAGGCACACAATATAGATCTGCTATTTATTATCATAATGATAATCAAAAGGAATTGGCTTATAATTATCTGTCAGAATTGCAAAAGTCAGGAGAAAGGGGCTATCCTATTGTGACAGAACTTAAACCTCTTGAGAAATTTTATATAGCTGAAGAGTACCATCAGGATTTTGTGGAAAAAAATCCTGATCAGTCTTACGTGGTATCAGTAGCCAAACCTAAAATAGTAAAGTTTGAAAAAAGATTCAAAGAATATTTAAAACCTGCCTATAAATAAAACATTTTCATTTACATTAAGCCTGGTAATGAATAAATTAGCGGCTGCAAAATCACCTGAGAATTTTAAAATTATGGAATATTTGGCTGCTAATAATCGATACAATCAAATGCAATTTAAAAGATGTGGAAATAGTGGTATTAAACTGCCTTTGTTTTCACTGGGCTTATGGCATAATTTCGGGCAGGTAGAGCCTTTGGAGAAAGGTAGATCAATTTTGCGTAAAGCTTTTGATTTGGGAGTAACTCATTTTGATTTAGCCAATAACTACGGCCCACCTTATGGTTCTGCAGAAGAGAATTTTGGCCTTATTTTCAAGAAAGATTTTGTTCCCTATAGAAAAGAGCTTTTTTTGTCTTCAAAAGCCGGGTATGATATGTGGCCGGGTCCTTATGGCGACTGGGGTTCAAGAAAATATTTGATATCGAGTTGTGATCACAGCTTAAAAAGAATGCAAGTAGATTATATGGATCTTTTTTATTCCCACCGGTATGACCCCGAAACGCCACTGTATGAAACCATGAGTGCTCTGGATTTTATTGTAAGATCGGGAAGGGCCTTGTATGCCGGTATCAGTAATTATCCACCAAAACAAACCCAGGAAGCTATAGATATTTTGAAAAATTTGGGCACGCCATGTTTAATTCATCAAACAAAATATTCAATGCTAGAGCGAACACCCGAACAAGGCTTACTAGATGTATTAGGTAATAATGGTGTGGGGTGTATTGCCTTTTCCCCACTTGCACAAGGTTTGCTAACCGACAAATACTTAAAGGGAGTTCCGGATGATTCACGAGCCGGCAAAAACTACGGCTACTTGTGGCCTAAAGATATTGATGAAAAATTGACCGCTGGGATTGAAAAATTAAATGAAATTGCCAACGCCAGAAATCAATCATTAGCGCAAATGGCATTGGCATGGCTACTTAAAGATAATAGGATAAGTTCTGTATTAATTGGCGTAAGTTCGGTTGCTCAGCTTAAAAATAGTTTGGCCGCTAATCAAAATTTAAGCTTTGCCGCTGACGAGCTTGAAAAAATAGAGAAGATTTTGGCCTAATGCTGCTATAATTTTATTCCAACTACCAAAATATCATCTGTTTGAGGTTGTTCACCTTGCCATTCGTTAAAGGCCTCTTCTAATATTTTGAGTTGAGACGGCACTTTCAATACACTTATCTTTTCCAGTAGTTTTTTAAAATTGATCCGCAAAAATTTCTTGTCATCTTTGCCTCCAAACTGATCAGGAAAGCCATCGGAGGCCAAGTAAATCATATCACCTGCTTGTAGTTGCAAATGTTGTCGAGTATACTTTTTGTTTTCATAATAAGCACTTCCTATGGGAAAACGGGTTCCTTTTATTTGTTGCAGGCCGTTGCTGTTGGCATAATAAAAGGCAATATGAGCCCCGGAAAATTCTACTTGATAGGTTGATTTGTCAATAATACAAATTGCAATATCCATTCCATTCGAGGATAAATATTCGCTATGATGCAATAAGTTTTGTTTTAACTTAGTATCCAATAAGCTTAGAATGATTTCCGGTGAAGCTACCTTGTTTTCAAGAATGATTTGATTGAGCAATGAATTAGCCAAAATTGTCATAAAAGCTCCTGGTACACCATGGCCGGTGCAATCAACAACTGCCAAATAAGCTTTATCTCCCTCGGCATTTATCCAATAAAAATCACCACTGATAATATCTTTCGGTCTATTGAAGACAAAACTTTGTGGAAAAATAATTTTTAATTCCTGAACATCGGCAAATAAAGAAGTTTGAATTTTTTTTGCATACTCTATACTGGCAGTGAGCTGATGATTGATTTCGGATAATTTGACACTCTTGTTTTGTATCTCGTTTTTTTGCTTTTCTATTTTTCTTTTTTGATCATTAAGCTCTTCTTTTTGTTTTTCCAATATTTTATTGCTTCGAGTTTTAAACCTATTTCGACTATACAATACTATTGAAATAATAAAAATTAATGAAGCAATAGCCAGGAGCTCTATTATTATTATTTTTCTGTTTTCTGCTAGTAATTCTTGTATTTTCTTTTCTTTTCTTAATAATTCAATTTCTTTTTCTTTTTCTGTCAACTCATAGACCGATTCTATTTCAGCAATTTTCCTGGCATCTTCCTGTTGGTGTATTTGGGAAGAAACACGATTGTATTTTTTTAAATATTGAAAAGCTTTATCGACTTCACCGGTGGATTCATAGTATTTTGAAAAATGATTATACACCATTTCTAAAATAGGCAAAGCACCTATTTCAATTGCAATATTTTCTGCTAGATCCAGCTTTTCAATTGCTTCTTTATATTTACCAATATTTACCAGGCAATTGCCCATATGAGCTAGAATATTGCATTCCAGGTCTTTGTCTTCTATTCTTTTAGCTACTTTTAATCCTCTATTTAAATAACTCAATGCTAGCTTAAAGCTATCCATGGCCAGATGAGTTTTACCCAATGAAAATAAATTAAAGCCAATTCCCATGGAGTCTTGCAATTCGATGTCTAATTCAAAAGAAGTTTCAAAAATATCTTTAGCCCGGGAGTAATTTTTCTGTTCGTAATATAAGTTGCCAATAGAAGCATAAGAGACAGATAAATCGTATTTATTGTTGAATTTTCGAGAGAGCTCTACTGCATGAGTTAAGTATTTCTTTGCTTTATCAAAAGCACCTAAATTAATAAAAACATTTCCGATTATATTATAAACATTGACAAGTTCCGATTTAGTTTGTAAATCTTCATGAGTTTCATAAAATTTGATAATTTCTATGCAAACATTAATTGCTTTTTGATTTTTGCCTTCATAGTTATAAATTTCCGCTTTTAACTCCTTCACTTTTATCAGCATACTGGAGTCAGCTAATGATTCGAAAATTTTGCTTGCCTTTTCTGCAAAGAACATCGCGGTATCGTAATCATCTAATTCATAATAGATATGTCCTATACTGTAATAGCTTGCTCCTAGTAATGAATCAAACGGAATGTCTTTTGCTAAAGTAAGTGCTTTGTTGTAATAATGTAGTGCGCTGTCTTTATTGTATTGATAATAATAGTAATCAGCTTTATGGTAAAGTAGGGGGGCTATTTTGTTTTGTTTTTTTTGCTGAATAGCTCCATTTAGGGCATTATTAATATGCTCAAGGTCTTCGTATATAGCATATTCATTATTTTCCTGTGGTGGCAAGGTGTCATTTTCAACTTCGTAGGCAAATATAATTATTGGCAGAAGCAGGAAGATTAAGGTCAAGCATTTGTTTTTAGGTGCCTTAATTAATTTAAACAAAACTTTTTTTATTATTTCAAGAATGAACATCACTTTTATCGAATGCAGGTATTTAAGTTATAAAATTACTAAGAAATTAGCAAAGATTTATAAATTTGGTTAATTGTCATTAAAACTATGGGTTTTTGCAAATTTTTATTACCCATTTACCTAATTCAGTAGAATTAATTACTAACATATTTGCCGATAAATTAAACTATTTTCTTCAGTTTTGCATGTAAAATAATTATTATGAAGAATACGCTTTTTATTGCGCTTGAAGGTATTGACGGTAGCGGTAAAAGTACACAGGCAAATCGGCTTAGTAAACGACTAAAAACGGCTGGCCAATTGGTGCACACCACTTGTGAGCCCACAAATGGGCCAATAGGAAAACTTATTAGAGGGGCTTTTAAAGGGGAAACAAGTTTTAATGATAAAACTATTGCCGGTCTTTTTGTAGCTGATCGCCTGGAGCATATTTTGAATGAAGAGTATGGAATGAAAAAAATGTTGGCTACCGGTCATACTGTTATTTGTGATCGATATTATTTTTCTTCTTATGCCTATCAATCTGTTTTTACTTCACTTGATTGGGTAATACAAGCAAATACCCTTAGTGCTTCATTGCTCAAACCCGACATTACTATTTTCGTGGATGTAGATCCTGCCGAAAGTATGCATCGTATCAAAGCCAACCGAAGTACCACCGAATTGTACGAAACACTGGAAAATCTAGAACGGGTAAGAAATTATTACTTGCAATCTTTTGATCGACTGAGGGATGATGAACACATATTTATAACCGATGGCAACCTTCCACCTGACCAGGTTGAGGCTAATATTTGGCAAAAGATTAAAAGCATGCTTTTGACAATTTAATTTATTTTATTAGAATTCCATCTTTTGTTAACCTTAATTTTTCTTCTTTTTAATGGAATTACTTTAATATATTGTCCTTCTTTTAAAATTTCCTGGCCGGTGGTTAAAGTTGTTTTTTGCCCGATATTTGCCAATTTTTGAGCTAAATCCGGACTAAGACCTTCAAAATTTTTCCGTATTAAATCTATATCAACCAAGTTTACTTTCTCGTTTATATTTATTTACTAACTTACCAATAGTTAAACCTTGTACTAGAAGAGAAAATATAACCACTACGTAAGTCATTGATAAAATTAGGTCACGAGGCATTTCGCTAGTTAGAGATAATGCTAACGCGATTGAAATGCCTCCTTTTAAGCCTCCCCAAGTCATTATTTTCAAAGCGTTGGGGGCAAATGCGCGTTTGTAGCCTAAAAGCACCGAAGGAGTAAGTAAGGAGAGGTATCGTATGAGCACAATTAACAGAGCAGCAATTAAACCTAATGCTAGGTATACCCATTTAAAGGAGAGAATAAGAATCTCTAAACCAATTAAAACAAATAATACAGCATTTAAGATTTCATCTACCATTTCCCAAAATTTATCTACATACTCAAGTGTTTGCTCCGACATTGCCGTTTTTTTACCTTGATTTCCTATGATCAATCCTGCCAATACCATTGCCAATGGACCACTAAAATGTAATGCCAAAGCCAGACTATAAGCTCCGGTGACCAAAGCAAGGGTAATTAATACTTCCGTTTGATAGTGGTCAATTCTTTTCATCATTTGCAGCGCCAGGTATCCTCCTCCGATTCCTAATCCCACACCTCCTAGAATTTCTAATAATAGTAATTCAGTAATAAAACTGGCATCAATCGCGCCTCCTTGCTCGGCAATGTGAAGTAGCGATAGAAATATTACCACGCCTACACCATCATTGAAGAGAGACTCTCCCGTGATTTTCACCTCCAATGATTTTGGGATTTTCTCTTTTCTTAAAATCCCTAATACTGCAATGGGATCAGTAGGGGAGATGAGGGCTCCAAATAGTAAACAATAGATATACTCAATTTCAAACCCAAAAATTTGTAATAAAAAGTAGGTGACAGTAGCAGTAATAACGGTGGAAAGAATCACACCTATGGTTGCAAAAGAAAGAACCGGACCACGGGCATTGCTTAGCTTAATATAATCGGTATGCAAGGCGCCTGCAAATAATAAAAAGCTGAGCATAAATTCAAGTACCAATTCAGAGAAATCAATCATGTTGATTTCTTCCTGTACAAAATCATAAAACAGGGGATAAAAATTACCTGTCACAAGGGTAATAAATGACAGCAACAACCCTGCAATCATTAAACTTATGGTAGAGGGTAGTTTTATAAATTTATGATTGATGAAAGCAAATATTGCAGAAAGTACTAATATTACCGAAAAAATTTTGAAAAGTTCCATGGCTACAAGGGATATTTTTCGGCAAAAATAAGAAAAGAAAATTAGAATCAAATTAGGCGACACATTCGTCCACTTTTATACCTTATCTCTTTTTCAAATAAGCATTGTAAATGCATGCATTTATGGTAAATATTAAGCAAGCCAAAAAAATGATAGTTACTGGAGTGTTCGTATTGGGAAAGTTTGCTACGCTAATTGATCATATTTTAGTGGTAATTCTATTTTCTTTCAAATATTCTTGCAAACTTTTTAATAATACGGTAAAAAATATGACACCACCTCCAATAATTATTTGCTGATTCAATTTTTCTCCTAAAAAATAACGGCTAGCATAATTTCATAGATAGGTTGCAGGCTGGTTATAATGCTGGCGGTGCTCGTTTTTAAAATGCTATAGGCTGCGCACAAAGAGTGTATGTCCTACCCTGGAGTGGAGAAGATAAGCCAATGAATAGCATACACTAATGAAATAGATCGCGAACCATTAATTATTGCGACGGAGGCGGTTGCTCTTTTTCAATTACTTCATCAATATTTACGTGGCTGTAATCTTCTATTTTAAGATTGAGCATTTTAGATAAAAATTCTGCATCTTTTTTGGTCGGTTCCAATTCTCCTTTTGCTGCTAACAGGTAATCGGATGAATTAGCATAAAAAAGTCTAACACCAAATTTTTCATCCGTGAGCGACTTTTTAGAAAAAATGTTGCCTTTATATTTTAGCTGTTCTGGCACCAGCAACAATCTGCCAAAATTTGGAAGCGGCTCCCATGAACCGAACTTGATGAAATAGACGCTATAATAAACTTTAAACTTTTTGTTTTTTTCGTCTATCACTATTCCTTCATTACCGGAAATGATAAAGAAAGCGAGTGCCAAAACAAAAATAGCAATCATCCATTCAAAAAAGATCAAAACTATACCGGCTATAGCCATGACATATGCTGGAATGGTAACTGGAGAAGGAAAAAATTTTTCAATTTTTCTAATGTACATAATTCAATTAATTTTACTGAAAAGATAGTAAAAAGTTTTGGAAATGAAACCATCTGTAAAAATAATTAAAGTAATGGGCAGCCAAATAGAGCAATATTTAACTTCACTGGCTCAATTGCGTATCCAGGTTTTTCGTGAATATCCTTATTTATACAAAGGGGACATAGCCTATGAACGTGAGTATTTACAACCGTATTTACAAGCGCGAGATGCTGCCTTTTTTATAGTTATGGATAATGACGAAGTGGTAGGGGCTAGCACCTGCATTCCTTTGTGGCAGGAAGACGAGATTTTTCAACGCCCATTTTTACAGCAAGATTTTGATTTACGTTCAATTATGTATTTTGGGGAGTCAGTTTTGTTGCCTCAGTATCGTGGTCAAGGTATTGGTTATTTATTTTTCCAATTGCGAGAAAAATACGCTCACAATTATGCTGGAGTAAATACTTGTGCCTTTTGTGCGGTTGAAAGGCAAATATCCCACCCATTGAAGCCTGAAAATTATCAGGGTTTAAACAATTTTTGGCAGAGGCTGGGTTATATCGAACATCCTGAATTGATGACCTACTTAAGTTGGCAAGAGGTAGACAAGAAAACATCTACCCAAAAACGGATGATTTTTTGGCTAAAGAATATTAATTAAGAGAGTCTGTTCTGTTGGGTATGGTAATATCAAATTGAGTTCCTTTCCCTTTTTCACTTTGTACCAAAATACTGCCCCTCAGCTTATCAATGGCTTGCTTTGCAATATATAAACCCAAACCTGAGCTATTAGATCGATCGGACCCTTTGTAAAACATATCAAATATTTTTGGCAAGGCAATAGGGTCAATCCCCAATCCATTGTCTTCATAGATAATATGTATCTGGTTAATATCAATGTGCGCTTGTATTTTAATAAATTTAAGTTTTTGATAAGGGTTGTGGTATTTAAAACCATTGCTTAATAAATTCCTGATAATTTCTCTTATTCTTAATATATCACTAATAAATTCACCCTCTTCTATTTGTAAATGCACTTTTACGTCACGCGCTTCCTCCATATAATTAAGTTCGGCAACGGCTTCTGTAATAATATTTTTTAACTCGATTCTGTCATATTTAATTTCTGTATTCAGGTTTCTGGAATGGCTTAGAATATCATTTATAAAGCGATCTAATTTTTGAATTCTATTTTCAATTAATTCAATATAAGATTTTGGTTGTTCATCCATCGGCAAAAGGGTAATTACATTTACAAGCCCGGCAATGGATGCTAGTGGTGCTCGTAAGTCATGACTTACTTTATACACGAAGTTGTTGAGCTCACTATTGCGAATTTCAAGTTCCTTTTTTGATCGTTCCATCCTAATGGCCAATGCATATAAGTTGGCAATACGCATGATGGCATCTACATCTCTTTCGGAATAACTTCGGGAAGAATTGGCCATGGCGATTTGACCCATTATGTGCTCATCTGCAATTACAGGTACAGATATAAAGTTTTGAATATGAAAATGACCATCGGGTAGTTTTGTCTTGCCGTCTGGTTTATTTATAGGAGTGTTGGTGAAAAATGGTTTTCGATTTTTTAAAACCTGATCGGTAAGCAATTCATGGATTTTAGTATCATCATTATTTTCACCATCATTATTTACAAAACACCCCTCAGCTGATATGGCAGTGATTGTATTCTTATTTTTTGATCGTTCTTCATTTATTTCTGTTACAAATCCGTGTTTGCTTTCAGTAATAGACCTAGCAACGTGTAATATTCTGTTGGCTAAATCCGACACGGATGATTGGCTAGCCAGTAGTTCTTCAGCAAATATGGAAATGGATTTATTTAGTTGAAGCTCATAATTTAATTTTTCTTCTGCAATTCTTCGTTCAGTTATGTCGCTGGCCGTAGTTAACACAACAATTTTTTGTTGATACTTAATTAAGCGGCTCGCAATTTCCATTGGTACCAACTTGTTATCTTTTCGAATAAGTTCGGTTTCAAATTTATTCTTACCATTTTCAAGTAAATAATTAAATCTTTTGTCAAAATCTTTTCTATTGGCTGGTGATTCAAGATCAAAAGCATGTTTCTTGATAAGCTCATTGTGGCTATAGCGAAGTTTTTTGCAAGCTACACTATTGATTTTTATAATTTTTCCTTCTAAATCATGAATAAAAATGCTGTCATTGGCATTATTAAAAAGAATTTTATAACTCTTTTGTGATTCAAGTAACTCTCTTTCTGTTTTGCTTTTGTCAGTTATATCTTGAATCATTAGCACTACCTCTTTAGTAGGTAATTGATAAAGATATATTTCAAGAATCTTATTATCATACAAATAATTAGCCAGGTATTTGGATTTCAACTTTGTATGAACACTATAAATTGAATTTAAGATAAGCTCATTCGCTAAATTTTTAAACTCTTTAATATTTTTACCTATAAGCTCATTTTTTTTGATTTCAATTATATCTTCTATTTTTTTATTTGCATTTTTTATCAGGAATTCATTTTGATAAAATCGTAAAGTAATTAATCCATAGGGCATATTTTCAAATAGAAATTGAAATCGATTATCACTTTCTTTTGAAGCAAATTCAGCTTTCTTTTTCTCATTTATATCTCTGGCAGCCCCAGTAATTCTTACCTGATGAGATTCTTTATATAATTTTGCAGATAAATGGATCCAATATTCCTTTTGCCTCGGTATTGACAATCTTAGTTCAACATCTGCTATGCCTCTTTCTTCTAGTCTGACTAAAAATTCATTGTAGATTGTTTTATCATCGGGATGAAGCATGTTTTTTAATCGATCAAGATTTCCTTCCCCAAAAGTTTTAGTAAGAGTATCACTACACCAATCCAGACGGGCTCCTTTTTCATCTCTAATCACGGAAAAAGAAAAATCAGAAGTTGCTTCAGAGATCATTTTAAATCGTTGCCTGCTTTTCAATAGCTCTTCTGATTTTTGTAGTTTGTCGGTTATGTCCCGATTAACTAATAATATAAATTCGTTATTGTTTATTGTAGCTGTAGAAACATGCTGTTCTACAGTAAATCTATTGCCATTTAAACTTTCATGTTTTACTATGAGTTGACCATTATTGGTAAGTTTCGACTTTTCATCTGATAATTTTTCTATTTTATTTAAGGTAATTTTATTTAGTAAATGTATGGGGATTTCATACAGTTTTCTAGCAGCATAATTGGCATCTACTATAGTTTTAGTGCTTTGATCTATTAAAAGCATAGCGTCTTTAGCATTATTAAAGATATTTTTATAAAAGCTTTCAGTTTGCAATTGCTTTTTGGTATTATCAAACTGGTTTATTTTATTAAAGAATAATTTCCCTGCAATTTTTAAAAGGTTAATTTCTGATTTATTCCAACTTCTTTTACCTTTTACCGTGTCAAAACTAATGAACCCAATAATATTTCCCTTTTTTATGACTGGCACACTTAAAAGGGATTGAATATTGTGTGATTTTAAATGTTGTTTTTCAGCTAAATGGTAATCGGTTATGTGTTCAATATCATCAATAAAGACGGATCCGCTATTTTTCATTTTATTTAAAAACCATTCAAAATGCTTTAAAGGGATATTCTGCAATTTATCTTTTACTTTTTCAATTCCTTTGTTGCACCACTCATAAATAATACTGCCTTTGTTCTTATTATAATCAATTGAGAAAATATAGGCTCGGTCAGTATTGGAATATTGGCCCAAAATACCTAAACCTTTATTTATTGTAGCATCTATATCTTTACTATTGCTAGCATCAAGAAGAGATAGCGATAATTCAGTAATTGCTTTTTCAAATAGGTTTTCAAATTGTTGGTTGTTCTCCGAAGAAATAGATACAAACCAATTTTGCTGTAATTTGGAAGCTTGTATATGGTAGGGGGTGTGGCTGAAAGTAAAATTATCTTCCAATCCTTTTTTGGCTAACTCAAATCTTTCGTGAAAGGGCTTATGCAATTGTAAGGGCAAAAGGTCGTCGATTAAATTTTTTTCAACCAGATCAATATTATTACTTTGAATAATATTTGATTCTTGGTCTACTAAAAGATTATAATCAATTTTTTCAAATTGAGAGTCACTGTCATCTTTTAATAGTTGCACCCGGTAATAATTGGCGTTTTTGGTAATAATAATTTCAAAAAAAGAAGGATTATTGCTGAAAAGCTTTGAATAAAAGACTAATGGCTGGTGGAAAAAGTTATTTTCAAGTACTTCCTGAATGAGTTTAGTATTCAATAAATTGGTTTCAGTCAATTTTTTATTCAACAAATTATCCAATTTATTACCTGCTATAGAGGGCAAGCTGTCACTAAATTCAATAACTCTATTATTGAAATCAATTAAAAAATACCCCTTTTTGTCCTGTTCAACCTGAATCATGCTAGATTAACTAAGTAACAAATTGTAATTTTGTTCAATAAATATAAACTTTATTTATTTATTAAACTACTATTATTGGATAAAAAAGTTATCCAGGTAATATTAAATTGGAATATATTATAAAATAAAATTATTGATTTATTGCAGTATAAAGATAAGTTAACATTTTGTAGATTTTATCATTTAATTACTTCATCTAACGGAATTTTATTACATGAGTAATTTATTGTTTGCGATTAAATAACATAAGTGTTTTATTTTAAGTATCAGTTAGTTTATTGCTTAGCTATGGCACTTTTACCATGGTGATAACGATGCGCCATTTAGCGGAAGTGAGCAAGGACCTCCATTTCCGTGAGAAAATTTTGTGCAAAATGCACCTTTAGGTTTAACATTCCCTGTAGCGCTAACAGGTAATACTATCGTAGTTTCAATTGAACCTTCAGGATAGGATAACTCGGCGCCATTTCAGTTAAAACCTTTGGTAACGGAAACATTAGCCGGCACTATGTCATGGAAGTAAGACATGAACAACATGGTTTCATCCACATTTCCCAGCGGAACCGTTACAAAATAGAAATTTATACCTTACTAATTCAAATAATTAAAAGGCTGCTCTTCCGGAGTGGCCTTTTTTAATTACTTCTTTATCTTATCTGCCAATCGTCCCACCATCCCTTTAAATCATATACTTACGAATTGCTCTAATTGCGAAATAAGTACACAAAATTTGAATTATTGTACAATTTAAAAATGAGAAGATACTTCTTCGGCAAAGCTGTTCTCTTCATTGGTTTTTCTGAGAGGTACTTCCGGTATCATCAGCGTTACTATTGTTCCTATAATGAGAATAATAATATTGGCATAAAATATACGAGTAGTGGCTGTATTAAAAGTAGTGGTTAAATTTCGCTCGAAAGACTGATTTAGTAATGCATTTTCTCTTTTCAAGCTTGCTTCTAATTTTCGCAGGTTTTTATTGTTTCCCTTCAAGTCTTTAATCGAATAATCTTTAATAGACAAAGTTAATAATGGGTCATTTTTTAATCTTTTCCATTCCTTTAGGTCCTGATTTTTTACACACCGTTTCACTTCATTCAATTTATGCTGATATAATTTATTTATTTTTTGGTGAACCAAGTCTTTATCAAATGAGCGTAAATTTTCACTATTTACCCCAGGTAGTTCAAAACCAGCAATTTTTAATTTATTCGGCATACTTTCATCAATACCTGATAATAATGTAAGTGCTAAAATAGATCCCATAAACGCAGTTCCTAAGGTGCCTCCAATAGAGCGGGAAAATTGACTGGCGCTTGTCGCTTGACCAATTTCCTTCACGCTTACTGCATTTTGGATAGCCAAAGTGTACAATGGCATTGACGGACCTGCACCAAACCCGCATAAAATCATGTAAATAATAATGTTACTATAAGTAGTTTCAGCGTTCATTTGAGCAAGGAAATAAACTCCCAGAATAAAAAGGACTGCTCCGGATACCATCCAAAATTTATAATGACCATAATGAGAAACTAGCTGACCGGAGACTATTGATCCTAAAACCACACCTAAACTCAAGGGTATTAAAGTGATGCCTGCTTTGGTGGCGCTTAATTCCTGTACGTTCATCAGAAAAAAGGGAATAAAAATAATTAAGCTCAAAAAAGCGGCTCCAAAAAACATTAAAGCGATATTACTATTGCGATAAATCACATTTTTAAATAATGATAAATTAATGATTGGGTTTTTTGATTTGCGTGTGCGGAAATAAAATAAGGCTAATGAGGCAAAAGCAACGGCAAAAAATATCCACGACATATAGGCATTGCTCTTAAGTCCCGATTTATCCAACTCGATAGCTAAAACCAACGGGCCCAAACCCAATATCAAATACAAAGCAGCTACCAAATCTATTTTAGAGTTTACGCTATTTGTTTTGAGAGATGGCATTTTTTTAATAATAAAAAACAATGCCAGTATAGCAAACGGTATATTTACATAAAAAACCCATCGCCAGCCTTCTATACCGGAAATAATATTGCTTCCATTGTCAGTAAGCAACCCACCCAAATAAGGGCCCAAAATGCTGGCAATTCCAAAAGCTGCTCCAGTAAGTCCTTGATACTTACCTCTTTCTGCCGGTGGAAAAAGGTCAGCAATAATTACAAAAGTCATGGCAAAAAGACCGGCGCCTCCAAGTCCTTGAATAGCACGAAAAAAGATTAGTTGATTCATGCCATCTCCCAGCAATGGTAAATCTCCAAATTCACCTGCCAATCCACAGAGAAATGATCCTGCCAGAAAAATACCGATTGCCCACAATTCTATTTTCTTTCTGTCGTAAGTATCGGCTAGTTTACCATAAATTGGTACAAATGTAGTAGAGGCAACCAGGTAAGCGGTGGCAATCATGGAATAACGGTTAAGCCCATTGAGATCATCAACGATCTTGGGTAAAGCGGTGGCTACAATTGTTTGATCCAATGCTCCCAGGAACATGGCCAATATGATTCCCAGCAGGGTAAAGGTTTTTTCTTTTGATAACTTCATTCATCTACCTTTTCTCTGCTTCAAAAATAGTAAATTATCATTAAGTACCTAGAGAATGAGGAATTTATAGAAGGTTTCACAAAAAAAGCTTGCCATAAATCATGGCAAGCTTCAAAAAACAAATTTTTAAAATTATATTAGTTGCCGCAGATATCTAAGGTAAAGTTGCCATTGATAAAGTTATCGCTACCTGATTTAATATCCATTCTACCCGTAACTTGAGTTTCGGTAACAGCAATTATTTCTATTGCTCCATCTGAAACAATAACGTTTAAAGTGTTCTCCCTATCAAATAGAGTAGCTGTTCTGCTGGATGATGAGTTTAAGTCAAAACTTAATTCATAAACACCTACTTCTGTAGGAATAGAGAAAAATATTTCATCAAAATCAGCTCCAAATAATCTACATACATCCGAAGTGCCAGCAGTTTCTTGATCGCTATACATATTTACAGAATAAATAATATTACCCTCTTGATCTTCTGTAAGGAAGGCTTTTCCAGCACTAAATGTCCAAGCATC
The DNA here is from genome assembly GCA_964592475.1 of uncultured Roseivirgaceae bacterium. Lineage (GTDB taxonomy): Bacteria > Bacteroidota > Bacteroidia > Cytophagales > Cyclobacteriaceae > CAZQEZ01. The sequence continues at coordinate 2,596 of CAZQEZ010000004.1, read as the reverse complement.
TCCTTCAATCTGACCTTGAGCAACTTGTTCTTTGAAATCGTAAGCAGCTTCAGGGTCTTCACTTTCGCTACACGAACTTATAAATACAATAGCAGCTAATGTTAATAATAATGATAATCTTTTCATAATAATTTTAATTTTAATTATATAATGTGTTATTATTGATTCTTCAAACTTAATTTATTGGTTTTATTAAAAATATTATAAAATAATTATTATAGTACATAAGTAGCTTATTTATTTGATTAGGAGTTTGTTGGTGAAAGCAGAAGTGGATCATCTATCTCCATCCAACGGATGGCAAAATAAAAGCCTGCAGCGGTTATTATTGCTAAAATACCTATGCAATACCAAAGTGTTGCAAATCCGTATTGATCTATTATTAAAGTACCCAGGTAGGGCGCCAGCACGAAGGCCGGAAGGCCGATGAAAAAGAAAAGGTGTAAAGTCCCATATAGCTGCCTTTTTTACCTTCCGGCGCTCTTTAAGTAGTCACAGTAACCATGTAAGGCATCGCTAATATTTCAGAAATACTGATAAAAGCTATGATCACGAAAAAATAAGCTAGACTTGTCAGTGAAATTGAAGCCAATAAAAGCCATACCTGGTAATAGATTACCCGACGATTCATGTACCATTCCATTTGGCGGAATTGTTTTCTATAGAATAAAAAAACCACTAAAAATCTGTTAAAAATTAAACATGTAATATTTGTTGTAATATGACTTTTCAGATGATTGCCGTTTTTATTATTTATGTAAAAAAAGATAATTAATGGCAAAATCAAATGTATTAATATACATCGTTGAAGATGACCCATGGTATAAAGAGATACTTTCTTACCATTTATCCCTTAATCCTGATAATGAAATTGTTACCTTTGAATCAGGTAAAGAATGCTTGAAAAACCTTCATAAAAAGCCAGATATTATAACACTGGATTTTCAACTTCCCGATTTGAAGGGGAATGAAATATTAAAAAAGATAAAGACCATAGACCCTGAAATAGAGGTGATTATGATTTCGGGTCAAGAGGATATTAACACTGCCGTAAGTCTATTACGAGAAGGAGCCTATGAGTATATTGTAAAAGATGACAATGCCAAAGATCGGCTTTGGAATACAGTAAATCATATTCGTAATAATCGTAATTTGCGTCAAGAAAATGAGTCGCTGCGTGAAGAGGTTAGACAGAAATATAATTTCGAAAGTTCAATAATTGGCAATAGCACGGCAATCAAAAATATTTATGGCGTTATTGAAAAAGCAAGTAATTTAAACATTACTGTTTCTATTTCAGGCGAAACAGGTACCGGTAAGGAATTAGTAGCTAAGGCTATTCACTATAATTCCAATCGCGCCAAGAAGCCATTTGTTCCGGTAAATGTTGCGGCAATTCCAGCTGAATTATTAGAAAGCGAGTTATTTGGTCACGAAAAAGGAGCTTTTACAGGGGCCGTTACTACTCGTGTGGGAAAATTTGAAGAGGCGCATCAAGGTACTATTTTCTTAGATGAAATTGCTGAATTAGATCTTAGTTTACAAGCCAAATTACTAAGGGTTTTACAGGAGCGGGAAATTACAAAAATAGGCTCTAATCAAACTAAAGCTATAGATGTACGTATCATCGTTGCTACCCATCGCAATTTGGCTGAGGAGGTAGGCTTGGGTCATTTTAGAGAAGACCTTTATTTTCGTTTACTAGGTCTTCCCATTCAGCTTCCGCCATTGCGACATCGCGATGGCGATATTTTGATTTTAGCTAAGCACTTTGTGGAAGAGTTTTGTAAAATGAATAATATTCCCAATAGGGGATTTTCAGAAAAGGCTCGCGAAAAGCTATTAACTTATTCATTTCCTGGCAATATCAGGGAGCTCAAAGCAATAGTTGAACTGGCAACAGCTTTATCTGAAGGCTTAACTATTGATGACGAAGATATCACCTTCAGTAGCAATAGCAAAATGAAAGATGTTCTGAGCCAGGAAAAGACATTAAAAGAACATACTATCGATATTTTACAGCATTATCTGAACAAGTACAATGGTGATGTATTATTTGTAGCAGACAAACTGGACATAGGTAAATCCACCATTTATAAAATGATCAAAAACAAAGAGATAGAGCATCAGAAAAATTCGCATCGCTATATTGGTCATTGATTGTGCTTAATTATTGCCAACAACAGCTTATTCTTTGGACATGTTTTTTTTAATTTTCCATCGCTTATGTGACCATAGCCAGTCCGAGGGGTTTTCTTTTATGGTCTTTTCAAGCCAATTGGCAAATATTTGAGTGTAGTGATTTTCTTCTTCTTTTAAAGGTGGTGTACCTATTGGCAAAAATTCCATTTGATAATAACCCTTTTTAACGCGCTTCATATGTATAATGCAAATTGCATAGTTCAACTTTTTTGCAATTTTTTCTGTACCATGAAAAAACACCGTATCCTGATTTAGAAAAGTAGTCCAATACCTGTTATCGCCTTTTGAAGGTGTTTGATCAGATACTGAACCTACTGCCTTTACGATCGATCTTCTTTTCACTAATTCTCTGAAAACCATTTTTTTCTCTACCGGCACCGCACCAAATCTGCTT
>CAZQEZ010000003.1:43416-75323 GCA_964592475.1 uncultured Roseivirgaceae bacterium | reverse complement strand
CGCTAATGGATTGATCGGCAGTAATGGCCCAAAGCTTTTGTTCGCCACCGGTGATGTCTGTTTGATAGTGCTGGCGCAGGATATCGAAAAGGGACTTGTTTTCAAATGAGCGATTGGCAAAGCGGGGGAAATGCAGCCCGGGCAGGTAAGTAATTTCAAACAACACCACCTCATTTTCTATAATGCGCTGTCGCTGCAAAACTATACAACCCATTTCTTTTTCTTCCTCTTCAAGTTCAAACGTGAACGGCTCCGGCCAGGCTTTCATCGCGGGTTTTTCCACGATATGGGTCACCAGGTCCTTACCCATGCTCTTGCTCGTGCTTTCCAGGGAGAGAATACCAATGCCCTTGGGTAGTGAATTAACGATGCTGCCTTTACCTTTGTGCTTTTTGATAAATCCTTCTATCACCAGGCGGTCAAGTGCCTGACGCACCGTAGGCCGCGTCACCTCATGCAGGCTGCATAGCTCGTTCTCTGAAGGCAATAAGTCACCTTCTTTGAATACTCCAGCACGTATCTGCTTGCGCAAAAGTTCGTACAGTTTTTTATATTGGGGCAGGTTTTGCATATTACACCCCCCTGCCCCCCCTCAAGGGGGGACTCCCTACATTGGTAAATATGTTTAATAAATTAATAATTCTCATTTTGAATAAAATTACAATTTTTTAAAAGTTAGTAGGCTGATAATTTCATGAAGGACAGTCTGCACTACAGACTCCCCCCTCGAAAGGGGCTTGGGGGGTGTTCCTTCTGTTCTTCCACCCAATGCCCAATCTCTCTCAACACCCAATCCAAATTTTTTTTCACATCAAAATCATCAAAACGCAAAAACTTGACTCCCCAGGACTCCAACCTCATTTGTCTTTCCTCATCATACTTCACTGCATCCGTATGGTCATGGCTATCACCATCAATTTCAATGACCAACATTAATTCATGACAATAAAAATCAACAATATAATCCAGCATCGGAACTTGCCTGTGAAATTGGTAGCCCTGGATTTTTCTATTTTTTATTTCCTCCCATAAAAGTATTTCTGAAAGTGTGCTGTCTTTTCGCAATTCTCTGGCTTTGACTTTTAGGTCTTTTCTGTATGGGATAAGCTTGTTTTTAGCCATTGATATTTTGATTATAAATTAGAGACACCCCCCTGCCATCCTCAAGGGGGGAATCCCTATATGGATAAATATTTTTATCAAATAAATAATTCTCATACTGTAATCAATACATCAAACTTAATTCTATTAAGCAACCATAATTACAGCATTTACAAAATATACTCCCATTATCTGGCAGTGAAGCCTGCTACTACAGACTCCCCCCTCGAGGGGGGAAAGGGGGGTGTCCTTGGGCTCCTACTTAACACCAAATCCATAATTCATCGTTGTTGTTGCAACATATCCGCCAATTATCCGCCATATTGTTTATGTATCCGCCAAAAATGAGACAGCTACTTTATAACGAAGCCCAAACTTGTATTTACAAGTTATACAAATATAGAAAAATTTTTTCTTATATTTGTGCTGTTAATGCTACCAGGTTAATTTTTTATTATCTGCAAATTAAACCTGTGTTAACAAGTTGTTTTATTTGTCAATATAAATCAAAGTATTATGGCTGTGCCAGTTATTATGCCCCGGCAGGGGCAATCGGTGGAAAGTTGTATCATTTCCGAGTGGACCAAACAAAAAGGTGATAAAGTAGAAGAAGGAGAAGTTTTGTGTGTTTATGAAACTGACAAAGCTTCCTTTGAACTGGAATCTCCCGCCAGCGGCATCTTGCTGGAAACATTTTTTACTGCAGATGACGATGTGCCGGTATTGGCCAACATTGCCGTAATCGGAAAAGAAGGGGAAGCCATTGATGATTTTCGACCGGAAAATGCAACTACTACCCTTGAGCCTGAAGCGCCTGCTGAACCGGCCGCCGAAGAAAAATATGAAGATACGTCTGCAACAACTGAAAAAGAAGAAAAAGCTGTACCTGATACCTCCCAAGCGGCTGAGTCTGATGAGTTCACCCGTATTTCCCCAAGGGCCAAAGCTTACCTGCAAAAAATCGGCTTAACTGAAAACGATATTAAAACCAACGGCTCCGGCCCACATGGTCGTATTCTGGAGCAGGACGTGATCAATTACATTGAACAGCACGGCAAGCCAACGCCCACGGCAGCCCAGGCAGCCAAAGAAGAAAAAACCGGCATGCCTGCCACAGGCACCGGTTTGGGTGGACAAATCCGCCAGGAAGATTTGGGTAAATCCGCTGCTCCGGCAGCCACTACCGCACCGGCACAGATAATGGAAGATGGAGCCGACTTTACGGTGAAGAAGCTGCCCAACATTCGCAAGATTATCGCCGAAAACATGCACAAGTCGCTGCAGAATTCAGCACAGCTTACCCACCACCTGGGTGCTGATGCCCGTAAACTGCTCAATTTGCGCAAGCGGGTAAAAGCTGCACAGGCAGAAGGCAAATTGCAAAGTAACATCACCCTCAACGATATGATTTGCTTTGCCGTCATCAAAGCATTGAAAAAACATCCGGAAGCCAACAGCCACTTTTTGGGAGATAAAATTAAAACATTTACAAAAGTGCACCTGGGACTGGCCGTAGATACTGAGCGAGGCCTGATGGTGCCGGCCCTGCAAAATGCTGACGATTTCAATTTGGAGGGGCTTAGCAATCAATTGAAAAAAATTGCCAATGACTGCAAAAGCGGTAAAATTGACCCGGAATTGCTGGCCAGTACCGCCGCATCCTTCACCGTATCTAATCTAGGTGCTTACGGGATCGAAATATTTACCCCGGTTATCAACCTGCCGCAAAGCGGTATACTGGGTGTTAATACGATTACCCACCGGCCTGCTGACCTGGGTGATGGCACCATAGGGTTTGTGCCGTACCTGGGCTTGTCCCTCACCTACGACCATCGCAGCCTGGATGGTGCGCCAGCTTCCAGATTCTTGCAGGGTATCCAACAGGAAATTGAAAACTTTGAATATACTATTTAATTATGGAAGAAATTTTTGACCTGGCAATCATCGGTGGCGGACCTGCCGGATACAATGCAGCGGAAAGGGCAGCCCAAAATGGCCTGAAAGCAGTGGTATTTGAAACCAACCGGCTGGGTGGGGTTTGCCTCAATGAAGGCTGCATTCCCACCAAAACCATGCTGCACACCGCCAAACTGCTTGAAAACGCCCGCGATGCCGGTAAATATGGCCTGGTAATACCGGAAGCAAGTTTTGACTATCCTGCCATTTACAAACGAAAAAACCAAGTAATCGACACCCTGGTGAATGGGGTAACCATGAGACTGAAAAAGCACCAGGTTACGGTAATCAATCAAAAAGCAACCATCACCGGAAAATCGGATGGCAATGTAACAATCGAAGCCGGGGGCAGTAACTACCAGGCACGTAACCTGATGATAGCCACCGGAGCCTCCCCATTCATACCTCCCATTCCTGGTTTGCAGAAGGAAAACATTCTCACCAGCAAAGAAATACTGGACCTACAGCAGGCACCGGAAAGCCTTGTGATAATTGGCGGCGGTTATATCGGGTTGGAGTTTGGCAGCTTCTACCGTAGCCTGGGTACTGAAGTAACGGTAATTGAAATGCTGGACGAAATTACGCCTGGCATGGACAAAGAAATAGCCGCTCATTTGCGAAAGGACCTGACCAAGCGCGGCATCACCATCCATTTGCAAACCAAAGTGATGGAAATACAGGGTAAAAAAGTAATAGCGGAAAAAAATGGCGAGCGGCTGGAAATTGAAGCCAATGAAGTACTGGTCAGTGTGGGTCGTAGGCCCAATGTGGAAGGCTTTGGTTTGGAGAGTTTAGGAGTACTGGTAGAAAAAGGCGCCATAAAAACTAACGATCAATTGCAAACCAATGTGCCTAATGTATTTGCCGCGGGCGATGTGAATGGCAAATCATTGTTGGCGCACACTGCTTATCGTGAAGGCGAAGTGGTGGTCAATCAATTGGCTGGTCGGCCGGATCGCATGCGTTATCATGCCATTCCCGGGGTAATTTATACCAACCCGGAAGTGGCTTCGGTGGGCATTACCGAGGAGCAAGCCAAAGCAACAGGCATGGATTACGCGGTAAAAAAATTGCCCATGGCCTACAGTGGCCGATTCATTGCTGAAAATGAAGGCAAGCAGGGCCATTGTAAAATCATCGTCAACAAAAAGTACAACCAGATTGCGGGGGTACATATGATTGGCGGAGTATGTTCGGAAATGATCTTTGGCGCCGCTCAAATGATAGAATCAGAATTCCGCCTGCAGGATGCCGAAGAAGTGGTTTTTCCGCACCCTACCGTATCGGAAGTTATTAAAGAAACAATATTTGCATTTAAAGACTAAAATAAAAAAATACTATGACCAAGTCACTGTTCATCGACCCTGTAGAAAGCAGGAAAAAAAACAGCATTTTCATCGAACCGATTCCGGTTTGCAGCTATGATAAAAATATCGAAGAGGAAAAAACTAATTTTTCCCGCGAAGATTTCATCCGTATTTACCATGACATGGTAATTATCAGGGAATTTGAGACCATGCTCAATTCCATCAAAATTTCTAACGAATACAATGGCGTTTCCTACAATCATGCCGGTCCGGCCCACTTGTCCATTGGGCAGGAAGCATCAGCTGTGGGTATGGCCTACCTGCTCAATGAGAATGATTACATCTTCGGTTCGCACCGGAGCCATGGCGAGATATTAGCCAAAGGACTTTCTGCTATTCATAAGCTGGATGAAGACCAGTTGATGAGTATCATGCGAAATTATTTCGATGGTGAAGCATTGCGGGTGGTAGAAAAAGAACGACCGGATAACATCAAGGACCTGGCCATTGATTTCCTGCTTTATGGTACTTTAGCAGAAATATTCGGAAAAGCTTACGGCTTCAATCGGGGCCTGGGTGGCTCTATGCATGCCTTTTTCACGCCCTTTGGGGTTTACCCCAATAACGCAATCGTAGGTGGCTCCGGCGATATTGCCGTGGGCGCAGCTTTGTACAAAAAAGTAAATCGTAAATCAGGTTTGGTAGTGGCCAACATCGGAGATGCCTCCGCCGGTTGTGGGCCGGTATGGGAAGGCCTGGTATTTTCTACCATGGACCAGTTCCGCCGGCTTTGGGAAGGCGATATGCAGGGAGGTCTGCCCATCATTATCAATTTTATGAATAATCAATACGGCATGGGCGGCCAAACCCGAGGGGAAACTATGGGATTTGATATTCTGGCCAGGTTAGGCGCCGGTATCAACCCGGAAAACATGCATGCCGAGCGAGTGGATGGTTACAATCCATTGGCGGTAATTGATGCTTACCGACGTAAAAAACAAATAATTGAAGATAAAAAAGGTCCGGTAATGCTAGATACGCTTACTTACCGTTTTAGTGGCCATAGCCCTTCCGATGCTTCGGCTTATCGCACCAAAGAAGAAATTGATGCCTGGCAAAGTGTGGATTCTATCATTACCTACGCGCAGGATTTGGTAAAAGCCAATATTTGCAGCCAGGAAGAAATTGACCAGCTTAACCGCAAGGCGGTAGATGAAGTGACCAAAGTGCTGAAATTAGCGGGTAACGATGAGGTTTCGCCTCGCATGGACTTGGTGAAAAATCCCAATGAAATTGGTCAGTATATGTTTTCTAATCAATCGAAGGATACGATGGAAGAAGGCCGGACTCCGGAAGTAAACCATTCAATGGAAGAAAATCCGCGGGTACAGCAAATCCAGAAAAAAGAAAGATTTGCTTTCAAAGACGGACAGCCGGTATCTAAAAATCGAATGTACCAGCTGCGTGATGGATTGTTTGAAGCCATTGTCGACCGTTTTTACAAAGACCCGACTACGGTAGCCTATGGCGAAGAAAACCGGGACTGGGGTGGTGCATTCGCCGTGTATCGCGGATTGACTGAAGCCTTGCCTTATCACCGCCTCTTCAATTCTTCTATTTCCGAAGGCGCCATCGTGGGTACTGCCGTAGGATACGCCATGTGCGGCGGTCGGGTAATCGCCGAAATTATGTATTGCGACTTCCTGGGTCGCGCCGGTGACGAAGTTTTTAATCAGCTCTCAAAATGGCAAAGCATGAGCGGAGGTTTAATTAGTATGCCAGCAGTGATTCGGTTATCAGTAGGCTCAAAATATGGGGCTCAACACTCGCAGGATTTTACCTCGCTGGTAGCGCATATTCCCGGGTTGAAAGTTTGTTTCCCTGCTACACCATACGATGCCAAAGGCTTGATGAATGCCGCCCTGCAGGGAACTGACCCGGTAATTTTCTTCGAGAGTCAGCGGATTTACGATGTAGGGGAAATGTTCCATGAAGAGGGAGTACCGGAAGGATACTATGAAATTGAAATGGGAGAACCAGATATCAAGCGCAAAGGTAAAGACATCACCATCCTTACTATTGGCGCCACCTTATACCGCGCTCTTGAAGCCGCCGATATTTTAAAAGAAAAGTACAACCTGGAAGCAGAAATTATTGATGCCCGTAGCCTGGTACCTTTCAATTACGAATTAGTAATTGAATCGGTAAAGAAAACCGGAAAGATTGTACTGGCCAGTGACGCGGTAACCAGGGGTTCTTACCTTAACGATATGGCCTCCAATATTACCAACTTTGCCTTCGATTACCTGGACGCTCCGCCGGTAGTGGTTGGTTCCCGCAACTGGATCACACCATCCTTTGAGCAGGAGGAGTTTTTCTTTCCTCAGGCCGATTGGATCATTGATGTAATCCATGAAAAAATATTGCCGCTAGAAGGTCATCAGGTAAAGAATAACTTCAAAGAATTGGAATTACTGGACAGAAGTAAAAAAGGCATATGAGGAAAAAAATGGTCATATTTGGCGCCGGCAAAATCGGAAGGTCATTCATAGGTCAGCTCTTTAGCAGGGCTGGCTACCAGGTGACTTTTATCGATATTGCCGCACCTATCATTGACCTTTTGAATCAGCGTAAAAGTTACAAGGTAGTCATCAAATCGGCAGAGGAAGAGCAACTTTTAATTGAAAATGTGAATGGCATACTGGCCACCGATACGGATGCAGTGCAAAATGCAGTGGCAGAAGCTGACCTGCTGGCAGTAAGTGTAGGCAAAAACGGGTTGGTGAAGGTTATTCCACGGATTGCTGAAGGAGCCTTGCTGCGGGAGAAAAAATATCCCGGGCGAGCACTGGACATTATCATTGCCGAAAATATGCGTGATGCCGCTGAATTTATGCGGCAGGAATTAGGCAAATATCTACCCGAAAATTTTCCTCAGGAAGAAAGAATAGGTCTGGTGGAAACCAGCATTGGCAAAATGGTGCCCATTATGAGTAAAATAGACGAAGAGACGGACCCGCTACAAGTATTTGCCGAGCCATACAACACCTTAATAGTGGATAAAAAGGGGTTCATTAATCCCGTTCCACAAATAGTAGGATTGGAGGCGAAGGAAAACATGAAGGCTTGGGTAGACCGGAAATCCTTTATACACAACCTGGGGCACGCTACCACCGCTTACCTGGGCAATTTTTATTATCCTGCCAAGAAATTTATTCACGAGGTGTTAGAAGAGCCATGTTTATGGCAACAGGTCAAAGACACCATGCATCAGGCCGGGGAAATTTTAAAAGCCAAATATCCTGATGAATTTACCCCGCGAGCCATCGAAGAACACATTGAAGATTTATTGCAGCGCTTCTCCAACCGTTACCTGGGCGATACCGTTTATCGGGTAGGACTAGATTTGCCTCGGAAATTAGGTTCGGAAGACAGGTTGTTTGGGGCCATCAAAATTGCTCGCCAATTCAATAAACCTTACGATAAAATTTTAAAAGCTGCAGTGGCGGGAATATATTTTCGTGCTACCGACGAGGAAGGGAAATTATTTTCCAACGACGCTGAGTTTAGGCGGATACATCAGGATAGTTTGGTCAAAATTTTATCAGAAGTTTGCAAACAAGACCCGGCAAAGGATGCCGAAATATTCGCGCTAGCGGAAAAAATTAAAGAAGAACTACAATCAGATTTGCAAAAACATAAATCTTAAAATATATGAGTATTTTAGAAAAATTGCCAGCCAAAGAAGAATTAAAAGGTAACGGCCAGGTAGTGAAAGTAAACGGACATTTTCATACGCCATTTTCTTTCAGCGCTTTCGAAAATATCGAACAGGTATTTGAAATGGCCGATCAGGAAGACATTAAAGTGCTGGGAATCAACGACTTTATTACCATGGATGGCTATCCGGCCTTTCATGATCTATCAGTGAAACACAGAAAATTTCCGCTTTTCAACATAGAGTTCATGGGGCTTTTATTGCAAGAGCAAAAAGAGGGTATGAAGGTAAACGATCCCAACAATCCCGGCCGGACTTACTTTAGCGGCAAAGGCCTGAGATTTCCCGTGTATCTGGACCCGCCTTATCAGCAAAAACTTGACAGCGTATTCGCGGAAAGCATGAAGCAAACCATGAGCATGGTAGAAAAGCTGAACCAGCATTTGGCCGCTATTGGTATGCAGGATTTGCAAATACCATTTGAAGAAATTAAAAACCGCTACGCCAAAGAACTGGTGCGGGAGCGGCATATTGCCAAGGCGGTTCGCACAGCAGTTTATGAAAAATATAACAGTACGGAGGATAGGAAAGCTGCCCTGGAAAAAATTTATGGCAAACCCATGAAAGCTGATCTTGATGATGTAGCTGCGGTAGATAATGAAGCCAGGGGTAATTTGCTCAAAAGTGGTGGGGTGGCCTTTGTGCCGGAAGATCCCAAAGCTTTTCTGGAAATACCTGAAGTAATTGAGATCATTCTCAATGCCGGAGGCATTCCCTGCTATCCTGTGCTGCTGGATGATGCCAAAGGTGATTTTACGGAATTTGAGCAGGATTACGAAAAACTTTACCAGCGCTTGCAGGAACTGAATGTACATTGCATTGAACTAATTCCAACCCGGAATAAATTTGAAATATTGAAAGATTTCGTTCAATTTTTCGAGGATAGGGATATTGTGGTTACATTCGGTACCGAGCATAATACACCCGCCATGGAACCTTTAACCGTAACATGCTCCGATCAGCCCCTGGATGATTATTTGCTAAAAGTTGGCTATGAGGGTGCTTGCATAGTGGCTGCTCATGAATATTTGCAGGCCAAAGGTGAAGCCGGTTATGTAGATGAGCAGGGCAAACCGGCCAGGGATAAAAAAGAGGAGTTTATCGCCCTTGGGGAAAAAGTAATTGCTGAAATGACACAATAAATTTATGGAAATTGTAATTGAAAATATTGCAGCAGTAAATGCTATCTTAAGTCGTTCGGGTAAAAAATCCGGACGGATTAAACCACTTTCTATTGTAGATAACTATTTTGCCGCTCCGGATAAATTTCCCGGTTTACCTATGCTGCAAAAATCGGAAGCTACAGCAGAAGAATTCCCTTTGGCCCCCCTGGTTATTAGTCATTCGGTTACTGAGCCAGGTTTTACGGATGCTTTTCAACAGAGTCTGAAGGATTTTCAGCAAAAACATCATGTGCAACCCAGCGTTATTTTGATGGCCGGAGCCGGACTTTTGGCAGTAAGTGATTCTGCCAAAGAAAACGATATTATCCTGCCGTTTTATGAACGAATGATTGCCGATGCTCAAAGTTCGGAATTTACTCAACAGCAACTTACAGAGTATGCAGGTAAGCTGGCCTCTGAAATTCATGGGTTAGCAAATCCTCCGGGCAGAACCAGCAATTTAAATGTAATAGTGACCGGCGGCGCCCAGGGTTTTGGAAAGGGGATCGTGGAGCAATTTTACCAGGAAGGCGCCAATGTAGTAATTGCTGATATTAATGCTACCGTGGGGCAAAAAGCGATTGCCGAATTGGAGAACGCGGCGAATCACAACCAACTGCTTTTTGTAGAAACTAACGTGGCGGATTCAGTGTCCGTGGAGCAGCTAGCCGCCGAAACGGTGCGCACTTTTGGTGGTATAGATGTGCTGATTAGCAACGCGGGAGTGCTTCGTGCCGGTGGGTTGGATGAAATGGATGAGAAATCATTCTCCTTTGTCACCGACGTAAATTATAAAGGCTATTTCATTTGCACAAAATACATCTCACAGGTGATGAAAATCCAGCATCAATTCGATACCAATCGTTTCATGGATGTAATACAGATCAACAGTAAATCGGGTTTGCAAGGCAGCAACAAGAATTTTGCTTATGCCGGGGGCAAATTTGGAGGCATTGGCCTTACCCAGTCGTTTGCCCTGGAACTGGTGGAATACAACATCAAGGTAAACGCGGTTTGTCCCGGTAATTACTTCGAAGGGCCATTGTGGTCAGACCCTGAAAAGGGCTTGTTTGCTCAATACCTGGCAGCGGGCAAAGTTCCGGGCGCCAAAGAGATTGCCGATGTGAAAAAATTTTACGAAAGTAAAGTACCGATGAAAAGAGGCTGTTATCCGGAGGATGTGATGAAATCAATTCTTTATATCATCGAACAAAAATACGAAACCGGACAGGCAGTACCAGTCACCGGTGGGCAGGTGATGATGAACTAGTGGTTGAGAAGTATGAAGTATAAGTTTATAAAATAATAGACGATTCAAATAACCAAATAACCAAATAACCAAATAATGATATTTAGCTAATAATTAAATAAAAAAATATGAAAACAAAAGGAATAAGACTATACGGACAAGACGATTTGAGGCTGGAAGAATTTGATTTGCCGGCTTTGAAGGACGATGAGATACTGGCGGAGGTGACCAGCGACAGTCTTTGCATGTCATCTTACAAAGCCACCAAGCAGGGTCCGAAACACAAGCGAATACCGGACGATGTGCATGAAGCGCCGGTACTGATCGGGCATGAATTTGCCGGTACCATTGTGGAAGTAGGTAAAAAGTGGAAAAATAAATTTAAAGAAGGCAGCAAGTTCGCCATACAACCCGCGCTTAACTACAAAGGTAGTCTGGACGCTCCCGGCTATTCTTACCAGTACATTGGTGGTGATGCTACCTACGTGGTGATTCCTCAGGAAGTGATGGAAATGAATTGCCTGCTGGCCTATGACGGCCCAGGGTTTTTTCCGGCCTCGTTATCGGAACCTTATTCTTGTGTAGCCGGTACTTTTCATGCACATTATCATACTAAGTATGGATCATACCAACATCATATGGGCATCAAAGAAGGTGGCAAAATGGCCATTTTGGCTGGCGCCGGTCCCATGGGAATGGCTGCCATCGACTATATTATTCACTGCGACCGCAAGCCCTCCATGCTTGTAGTGACCGATATAGACCAGGATCGGTTGGATTGGGTGAAAAAAGTATTGCCTGTAGAAGAGGCTGCTAAAAATGGTATTGAACTGCAATATTATAATACAGCCGAAATAGATGACCCGGTAAAATACCTGCGCGGATTAACTGATGATAAGGGCTATGATGATGTGCTGGTTTTTGCCCCGGTAAAACCTGTAGTGGAGCAAGGAGATGCGCTGCTGGGTTTTGATGGCTGTCTCAACTTTTTTGCCGGCCCTTCTGATCAGAATTTCAAAGCCGAATTCAATTTTTACAATGCCCACTATGCCTTTACCCACATTACCGCAACCAGTGGCGGCAATACCGACGATATGATAGAATCGCTGCAAATGATGGAAAAAGGATTGTTAAAACCTGAGATACTGGTAACGCATATTGGCGGATTGAACGCGGTAGCCGAAACCACCAAAAACCTGCCGGAGGTACCTGGCGCCAAAAAACTGATGTACACGCATCTGGACATGGAGCTTACTGCCATTTCGGATTTTGCCAAAAAAGGTGGCCAAGATACTATGTTTAAAGAATTGGATGCTTTGGTGCAAAAGAACAACGGCTTATGGTCGGTAGAAGCGGAAGCCTACCTGCTAAAGCATGGCAAGAAAATATAATATTTTATAGGATTGATGAACCCTAAAGACACTGTTTGGACAGCAGTGTCTTTTTTTTGGTTTAAACTTACAAACAATTGTAGTTTACCGGCTGGCAATCCGAGCTTCGCGATCATAGATTAATTTCCCATCCTGATCCCACTCCTGAACTATATATGGCTCAAAATCTTCATCATAAGGGTTGGTGCGGTATTGTATTATTCTTTTTCTTTTACGACGAAATTGATAATATTCAGACCATTTACCCACTTTTTCATCATTTCTGTATTCGCCAAGCACAGCTACCATACCATTTTCATGAAAATAGAAATAATTGCCTTCTTTTTTTCCGTATTCTATAGGAATTACTTCCTGAAGTTTTTGAGCATTTTTATCGTAGTACGACACTTTAGATTCTTTGGGCCAGCCTTTAAAATATTTTGATTTGTCTATCACCACCATATATTCATACATGCGGGCATATTTCATCCATCGGCCGTGTTTAGTACCTTTAAAAAATATTCCTTCCTCTACTACTTCATCATTTTGTATTTTGCGATAAGGTCCATGTAAAATACCAGCATTTTCAGGATCAATCGTTCCACCGATTTTTATACGACGGGTTTTAAAGTCAAACCAATAAATGTCTCTAACGTAGGGGTCTGGTTTTTCAAATTCCTTCAAATAGTGAAAAAATTCAACAGTAATATTGTTGCCGAAGCCAGAGCTGGTATAACCTTTTTTAGTTTTTAAGCCATAAAAAACTTTTTTCTTTTTTTTCTTTTTATCATCTTCATCCTCTTCATCCTCCTCTTCAGCTTCTAAATCTATAGTTAATGGAGTATCAGTAATGCTGTTCAGGATATCTTCTTTATTCTGAAAAAGTGTATCAATGGCTTCGGTTTTTTGTTCCTGAGCCATAGCTTTTAACGATATTATTGTAATTAAAATTGAAATAAATAGTTGCTTCATTGGCCTTTTGATTAAAAAAAGTAAACGATAATTATTTATCTTTATTAACCCAAAGGGCAAATTCTTTGGCAAAGTAGGTGAGAATTGCGCTAGCACCTGCTCTACGTATGCTTAACAGTGTTTCCAACATTATTTGTTCTCCATCTAACCAGCCATTTTGTGCTGCAGCTTTAGTCATGGCATATTCTCCGCTAACTTGATAGGCAGCAATGGGAATTTCAAAATTATCGGACAACAATTTGATAACATCGAGGTAAGCCAATGCAGGTTTCACCATAAGAAAATCAGCACCTTCCTGAAAATCCAATTCAGCCTCCAAAATTGCTTCTTTTTGATTGGCAGGATTCATTTGATAGGTTTTTTTATCGCCTTTTTTTGGGGCAGAATCTAAAGCATCACGGAAAGGCCCGTAAAAAGCACTGGCATACTTTGCCGTGTACGACATAATTGAAACATTGCTAAAGCCCTCATCATCAAGCAGTTCACGTATGTAACCTACTCTGCCATCCATCATATCCGATGGCCCAATTATATCGGCACCAGCCCTGGCTTGTGCTAGAGCCATCTTACCTAAAATAGGCAATGTTTCATCATTTACAATTTCATCATTTCTCACTAATCCATCATGACCATCAGAGCTATAGGGATCCATCGCTACATCAGTCATCATTGTGATCTCGGGAAAAGTGCTTTTTATCTTTTTTATTGTAGAAGTATATAACCCTTCAGGATTATAACTTTCACTAGCCATTGGATTTTTTTTATCCTCATTAATAGCGGGGAAAAGGCATATTTTATTTATTCCTAATTGTAAGCAACTTTCTAATTCTTTCAATATGGTATCCTGGCTATAACGATAGATACCCGGCATAGAGGCTACTTCATTTTTGATGTTTGCTCCTTCTGTAAGGAACAACGGAAATATTAAATTGTCCTGCTGCACATTAGTTTCGGCAATCATAGAGCGTACCGCTTCAGATTTACGATTACGTCGAGGTCTTCGATACATCATAAAATATTATTTTTGTTGCTAATATGGCCACAAGTATTTGCTATAATGTTTTAATTTTTTTATTCTACTGTTACTGATTTAGCCAAATTGCGTGGTTGGTCTACAGAACATCCACGCATCACAGCAATATGATAACTCAGTAATTGCAAAGGAATGACCGAGACCAGAGGCAACAGTTCATCACTAGTGGATGGAACTTCCAACACATGGTCGGCCATTTGATGTATAAGATCATCTCCTTCAGTTACAATAGCAATCACTTTTCCTTTTCTAGCCTTTACCTCCTGAATATTCGAAACAATTTTTTCATATGAACCATCTCTGGTAGCTATAAAAACCACTGGCATTTCTTCATCAATTAAGGCTATAGGACCGTGTTTCATTTCTGCAGCAGGGTATCCTTCGGCATGAATGTAGCTTATCTCTTTTAATTTAAGTGCTCCTTCTAAAGCCACGGGGAAATTATATCCCCTTCCCAGGTATAAAAAATTTCTAGATTCTTTATAATTTCTCGCTAATTTTTTAACCTGCTCATCAGAAGCCAATGCTTTTTCAATTTTAGCGGGCATGTTTTCCATTTCCACTAACAGCTCTCTGTACTTTTTTTCTTTGATAGAACCTTTTTTGCTGGCAATAAGCAGAGCAATCATAGTAAGAACAGTCAATTGAGCGGTAAAAGCTTTGGTACTGGCAACACCTATTTCAGGTCCAGCATGGGTATATACACCTTCATGTGATAGACGTGCTATAGAGGACCCAACTACGTTGCAAACCCCAAGAATGGTTGCACCTTTTTCTTTGGCAAGCTCCATGGCTGCTAGCGTATCCGCTGTTTCTCCCGATTGAGAAATAGCAATAACAACATCACTTTCTTTAATCACTGGATTTCTATAACGAAACTCCGAGGCATATTCTACCTCTACCGGAATTCTGCACATATCCTCAATCATGTATTCGGCTACCAAACCGGCATGCCATGAGGTACCACAAGCAATTATTAACACACGGTCTGCATTAATCAACTTATTTCGATATTCTCTAATACCACCTAACACAACTTGTCCAGTACTTGCATTCAGTCGGCCCCTCATGCAATCTTTTACTGATCTAGGCTGTTCAAAAATCTCTTTAAGCATAAAATGTTCAAAGCCGCCTTTTTCCAAAGCCTCCAATTCCATGTCCAATGTTTGGATATAAGGAGTTGTAGGGACATCTTGTGTGGTTTTAATTTGTAAGTTATTATCTTTTATAATAGCTATCTCGTAATCATTGAGATACACAACCTCATTGGTATACTCAATAATAGGAGTTGCATCAGATGCTAAAAAAAATTCATCTTTTCCTAAACCTAAGACCAATGGGCTTCCTTTGCGTGCAGCAATTAAAGTATTAGGGTCTTTTTTAGACATTACAACAATTGCGTAGGCTCCCACAACTTTTGTTAGTGCAAGCCTGACAGCTTCCTCTAGTGTAACCTCATTATTTTCCTTTATATCTTCAATAAAATGTATAAAAACCTCCGTATCGGTTTCACTATCAAACGTATGACCTTTATTAATCAATTCTTGCCTAATGGAACTGTAGTTTTCTATAATCCCATTATGAATCATAGCTAATTCCCGATTGCCGGAAAAATGAGGGTGAGCATTGCCATCATTGGGTTCTCCGTGAGTTGCCCAGCGAGTGTGTCCAATGCCAATATTGCTGTTTAGGTTTTTGTCAATAATAAATTCCTCCAGTTCTACTACTTTGCCTTTCTTTTTGTAAACTGTTAAATCACCGTTAAGCAATGCTATTCCCGCACTATCATAACCTCTATACTCGAGTCTTTTTAGCCCCTTTATTATTACTTCGTGTGCTTGCCGGTGGCCCACATAAGCTACTATTCCACACATAATATTAAATTTGGTAATTAGTTGTTGTAAATGCCATTAAAACCGGGATATTATTTCCTTAATTAAAAAAGTGGTTTATTTTTTAATTATTTACAGTAGTATAATGTATCCTTAGTTTTGATTGAGATTTATCTAAAATTGTTCGATTTAAGTTAGTTACTATTCCTCTATAAACATTGCTAGTTACATTGTCACGACTAAACATCAAGTAAGAGTTAGGATAAAGCATTAGATATTCTCCCGTTAAACTTTTATTGGCTAATTGCTGTAAAAATAAAGTTAGATCGATGTAAACTATGTCTTGAAATCCACTATTAAGCCTGATAGGTACAAAGCCTGCTCCTCGCCGAGACGATATGCTTCCGGCAGAGCCTGCAGCAACATTTATACTAATCGGGTTAAAAGATCTTGAATTTTGATCGAATGTGATAAGTTCATTAAAGGTGGAATCTGTAACATGCACAAAAAATCCATCATTAGGAGCTAATGATCCACTCCAATCATCTACTTTTAATTCTAAAATGGCACTATTAATGATTAAGCTACCTACAGAATCACTAAAAGATTGAAAATTGTTAAATCTTATTACAGGCACGATGCCAACACCATTTTGAATATACAATTTGTCAGTAGCGGGTGTAAGAGTGTCGTTTTGAGATATGCCTGCTAAAGGTGTTCCCATACGATCAGACCTTATATGACTTACAAATCGAGGGTTACGCAAAGGAAATGTAATTGTACTTGTATCACCAGTAGCATGGTAATGTAGTCTTAAATTATTATCTTCAGAATCCATGTTAAAACCCAAAATAGCTGAACTGCTCATGTCTGGCACCAAAGCTAGCCCCCTCACAGTACGACTAAAAATTGAATCATTTAAAATAAATGATGAATCTTTTTTGATTATACTTTGAAATATACTTTCAAAGATTTCTCCGGTTAGCTTAAAGGTAATTATAGAATCTTTGTTAATAATATCATCAATTGGATTAAGGGTAAGCTGACCGAATGGGACATCATTATAATCTTGTCGCTCTGTAACAACGGGTATTAAATCAATAGTAGTAAGTATAGAGTCGGCTAGCGTGGTATCTCTTCGAAATTCTGCCAGTCTATTGTCTAATTGAAAAACTGACAGGGTCAATGCCTGACTAAGATTGCTTCCATACAGGTAGTTTACTTTAAATGTCAATAATACAGAATCCAAAACAGAACTTTCCTGCACATTTGGCATGGTATTTAACCCATCAATATCCAAATAGCCTTCTCCATAAATATCTCCAAAAACCGGATCACTGTAGTAACCCGTTATAAGTCTTTCATTAAAAGTAGAAATTAGGGAGTCGGTTTGTTTTTGAAACGCTTCAATTGAAAATTCTTTATAAAAAACACCTATATCATCTTTATCACCTACAAAATTTTCACCTAATTCACTAGGTTCTTCACATGAAAACAAAATCAGGGCTAGTAAAAATAATACCAGCCCTGATTTTATTGCATTTTTCTTAACTTCTGCACTATCCAATAAGTTCATTATATAAATTATAATACGAGTCTAAATAACCTTCCGATTTTTCTATTGTATTTACTATTTTCTCTTTAGGCAATTCGCTAAATACTTCGTTCATGCCATTACTAAAATCTTCTTCAGCTTTGATTACTACGTCAGCATATTCTATGCCAATCTTGATAAAACCTTCCAAATCCGCAGACTCTAAATTGGTTAATTGGCTCTCATCAATATCATGTGATTTAATTTTGTTAATTACATCACTACTAAACTTATGTGAAAATATGTTGTCGTATACTGTAAATATACTTTTTGTATTTTTGAAGATCGGGTCATTGCGATATTTTGTCTTCACATACATTGGAATCAGACTGGTCATCCAGTCATTACAATGTATGATATCTGGAGCCCACCCAAGTTTTCGCACCGTTTCAATTGTGCCTTTGCAAAAGAAAATCGCTCTTTCGTCATTATCTTCATAGAATTTATTTTCTTTATCAAAGAAAACAGACTTCCTATGGAAATAATCTTCATTATCTATGAAATAAACCTGAAGTTTTGCTTGAGGAATAGATGCTACTTTTATTACTAAGGGTTTTTCCTCATCACCTACTGCAATATTAATTCCTGATAATCTTACTACTTCGTGCAGCCGGTTTTTTCGCTCATTTATAATTCCAAACCGTGGTACCAGGATGCGTATTTCCATCCCTCTTTCTTGCATGGCCTGGGGTAACTTTCTAACTAAATCGGCAACTTTAGAAGTGTGTAAGAAAGGATCAATTTCGCTTGCTACATAGAGAATTTTCAAATTCGGCATATTTGTTGAGATGTTTAATTAAATGATAAAAAGGTTCACAAAATTAACATATTTTTGTGCCATTTTCAAGCGTTTTCATCTCTAAAAACGTACTTTTGCGCAACTTTATTACCAAACACTAAGCTTTCATGAGGATTTTCACAAATATTTCGGAGCTTTCCAGCTTCCTAACTACACGTTATAATCCTTACAAAAAACTAGGTTTTGTGCCAACAATGGGAGCTTTGCACGAGGGGCACATGTCGCTTTTAGAGGCTTGTAGGCAAGAAAACGAGCTTGTGATATGTAGTATATACGTAAATCCTATCCAGTTTAATAATGCTGATGATTTCGACGAATATCCAAGAAATTTGGATAACGATTCGGAACTTTTATCTTCGAAAGGATGCGATATATTATTTGCACCTGATGATAAATATATGTATCCTGCTAAAAACACGATAAATTTTGATGTTGGATATTTTGACGAAATTATGGAAGGTATAAACAGGCCTGGGCATTTCAAGGGAGTGGCATTAGTGGTTGCTAAGCTATTTAATATTGTGAAGCCTGATGCAGCTTACTTTGGACTTAAAGATTTGCAACAATTTACTTTATTAAAGAAAATGGTGTCAGATCTTACTTATCCAATTCAAATGAAAGGATTGCCGATCGTCCGTGAACAAGATGGATTGGCAATGTCATCTCGCAATCAGCGACTTTCGTACGAAGATAGAAGAAAAGCACCTGCTATCTATAAATCTTTGCAATTAGCAGCCGATAACTTAAAGCAGTCAATGTCAGTTAAAGAGGCAAAATTAGTAGTGCAGAATTTTTGTTCTGAAATAGATGGTTTAACTTTGGAATATTTTGAAGTAGCCAAAGCCAGCGATCTAAAATTATTTAAGGATGCAATAACACAAGGGCAACAATATGCGTTATGCATAGCTGCCTGGTTAGGCGGAATAAGATTAATTGATAACATTATTATTGAAATCTAACATTTCAGGAAACCCTGATTTATAACAAATGTTAATTCAAGTATTAAAATCAAAAATTCATAGAGTACGTATTTCACAAGCCGATTTAAATTATGTTGGCAGTATTACCATTGATGAAGATTTAATGGATGCTGCTAATTTGGTAGAAAACGAAAAAGTGCAAATTGTTAACGTCAATAACGGCGAACGACTCGAAACTTACGTTATAAAAGGCATAAGAGGAAGTGGAGAAATATGTTTAAATGGTCCTGCTGCACGCAAAGCTCAAGTAGGAGATATTATCATAATAATTTCCTATGGCATGATCGATACCAAGGAGGCTAAAGCTCATCAACCTGCCGTCATTTTTCCAGATAATAATAATCGTCTCACCTAATCACTTTTTGTTTGAAGCGCTTAAAATCAATTATATTTTACTTAGTTACATTAGCAATAGCAGGAGGTCTTTTTTGGTACGCCTATAAAGACACTGATTTTAATCAGATGCTTAGCGAAATGAAAACCGCGAATTACAATTGGATTTTATTTTCCATTATTCTGGCTATTTTAAGTCATATTATTCGTGCGTATCGGTGGCAATTACTTTTAAAACCTCTTGGTTTTCACATCAATCTTTTCAGAGCCTTTCTTGCTGTTATGGTAGGCTATTTTGCCAATATATTAGTGCCAAGAATGGGCGAAGTAACTCGTTGCGGAATTTTAAAGAGAACTGATAATGTTTCCATACCATCCTCTTTTGGCACCGTAGTGGGAGAGCGCCTTATCGATCTTATTTGTTTGATAATAATAGTGGTAAGTACGCTAATAATTGAGTTTGATGTAATTAGTGATTACTTCTTTGGCTTTTTTGAAAATAAAATAGCAATACTTGGTCGAAATTTACTTATAGTATATTTTGTCGCGGGTATATTAATGATTTTATTGCTACTTTTTTTTATATTTTTAAAGTCAATTAAACAGAAGGTTAAAAGCTGGCCTCTATATTTAAAAATAAGATCTTTCCTTAAGGAAGTAGGAACAGGCATTGCAAGTGTAAGCAAAGTGGATGACAAATTGGCATTTTTTGTTTCAACCATTTTAATTTGGGTACTATATTATTTCATGTCTTATGTAGTAGTATTTAGTTTAGAAGAAACTAGCCATTTGTCGTTATTGGCTGGATTGTCAATTTTGACGATGGGCAGTTTAGGCATATCAGCACCTGTGCAAGGTGGTATTGGCACCTATCACATTTTAGTGGCCTCAGTACTTGTAACTTACGGTATAAGCGATGAAATTGGAAAATTGTTTGCTGCAATAATGCATAGCGCACAAATACTGATGATAGTAGTTGTAGGGGGTGTCAGTTTTATCATAAGCATCTTCATTTCTGGAAAAAAAAATAAATTAGCCAAAGAACAATCTTAATACTCAAAAAATTGGCAGCAATTTTGATAAGGATTGCATAATTATCCATTGATTTAAATTTAATATAAAAATGATAATTGTAATATTCATAGTTTTTGCAATATTAAGCTTCGCGGTAAGTTCAAGGCTTAAAAGTAAGTTTAAAAAATATAGTAAAACTACCCTAATGGGTGGAATGTCTGGTGCAGAAGTAGCCGCTCAAATGCTTAAGGATAATGGAATTTATGATGTTCGAATTGTACCAACACGTGGTCAGTTATCAGATCATTATAATCCAGGTAACAAAACAGTTAACTTAAGCGAAGAAGTATTTCATGGTAGGTCTGCAGCTTCTGCCGCAGTAGCTGCTCATGAATGTGGTCACGCGGTACAGCATGCCAGAGCCTATAGTTTTCTGCAATTCAGATCTGCCATGGTGCCTATTCAAAATATAAGTGCCAAAGTATTAAACTTTATTATGTTGGCCAGTATTTTTGGTGGCGCTTTTCTATTTAATGCTTTTCCCTATAAAATAGTCCTCTTAGTAGTTATAGGTGCTTACTTTGTAATCACCCTGTTTTCAATGGTTACTTTACCGGTAGAGTTTGATGCCAGTAAGAGAGCTCTTGCCTGGATGAGTAACCGGGGAGTAACTACAAGCCAGGAACAAAATATGGCAAAAGATGCGCTTAAATGGGCTGCCATGACTTATGTAGTAGCTGCAGTAGGATCACTGGTTACCTTGCTTTATTTTATCACCATTTTTCTAGGTGGCAGGGATTAAATATTGAGAACTTACAAATTTTTATAAGGCGGTTGAACCTATATGTCAACCGCTTTTTTTTTGTTAAAAATTATTTCGAATAATAAGAATTAAGTAATATTCTATTTTTTTCATTATATTCACTAAAATTTTTTGATATTATGCATATAGACTTATCAAAAAGGAAGATTTTGGTAACAGGAGCCAGTAGAGGAATAGGAAAAGCGATTGCTGCTTTTTTAATAAAATGTGGTGCTCAAGTAGTTATTCATTATAATAAAAGTGAGAATGCTATATCTGGCTTATCAAAAGAATTAGGCAGTAAAGCTTACCCAATACAGGCTAATCTGTGCAATCCGCTAGAAGTAATTCAGCTTTTTATCGATAGTGCAAAAAAGATGAAAGGTCTTGACGTGATCATTAATAATGCCGGAATAGCCATCAGTTCTTCTCCCGAAAGTGACGATGTGCAATGGGTTGATGACTGGAGTGAAACAATGATGGTTAATTTAAACGCTACTGCTTTACTTTGTAAAAAAGCAATTCAGCATTTTGAAGAAGTTGGTGGAGGTAGAATTATCAGTATTTCATCCCGCGCCGCTTTTAGAGGAGACACTTCTGATTACTTAGCTTATGCTGCCAGCAAAGGAGGCATAGTAGCTTTAACCCGATCGATTGCCAGAGCTTATGGTAAAAAGGGAATAAAAGCATTTAATGTAGCACCCGGATTTGTAAATACCGATATGGCTAAAAGCTTTATGAACCAATATGGGGAAAGCTTTGCTATTAATGATATTGCCTTAGAAAAACTTACCACACCTGAAGACATTGCACCTACTGTTGCATTTTTAGCCAGTGGCATGGCAGATCATGCAACAGGCTGTACAATTGATATTAACGCGGCAAGTTATGTTCACTAGCTTATTTTCGATAGATTGAATTCTTGATTTGAGTTATCAACTTATTCAATTGGCGCTTTCTTCTTCGATGTTCTATCTTGATAATACGATGTGTTCGTTTAAATTGTATAGCATTAATAATTGAGCTATACAGTCTTTCAGTTGAAATCCCATCTTTTAATACATATTCCTGGATTCCACTTGAAGTAATTCCTCCATAATTGTTGCTTTTTAATAATGTGATAGGAATATGGGAGGTCTTATTATTTTGATTTATTCGATTAATAAAATTTTTTAATCGCTTTTTGCTGAAGGCATCGTCAAGCAAAATGCAAGAAGGATTCAATTTAAGAGCTTTAACTACACTTTGTTGAAAATCAAAACAACAATCTATGATAACTTGTCTCTTTGAGTATTTTTTTAAAGTTTCGTATATTGAAGCTAGTTCAAGTGGATTATTTCCAATTAACAAAACTTGTAAAGGTTCATTACTATTTTCAGGAGCTAAAGTTGACTTCATTTCAGAATAAATTAATTTTTTATATGGAAGAATATACTTAAGGAGATTGATCGCCAGATTGTTTGCATAAAATTACGGTTTGGTTATGACAATAGTTTATTTTTTTGAGTGCAAATTAATGTCAGGTAATGTTTATAATGAAATAGAAATAATACCACCATAAAAATAATATTTTAGCAAAGAATTAATGTATTATTTTGTATATATTTATCAATTAATAATAAGATTTTATAGATCATGAAAACATCAATGTTTTGTTTTATACTTATTGCTTTGGTATCAGGCTGTTCTTCCTTTTATACAGCTAATTCTTTAAACGTTCCTTTGTTAAAGAAATTTAACGAATCTTCACTAAATTCAAATATAGGCTTAAATGGCTTGGATATTCAAGGAGCAACAGCGATAGACCATCATTTAAGTATTATGGGCAATATAAGTGTAAGTACTAACGGTAAAGATAGTATAAAAGGAAAGCATCATCAACATTTGATGGCAGAAGTTGCTTTAGGGCATTTTGGTTATTTAACAAAAAGGACCGTTTATGAAGTATTTGTGGGTTATGGCAGAGGGTATTTGCAGTCTTACAATCAATTGAATTTTATTGGAGATTATAACACGTTGACGCGAGGACAATTTAACCGATATTTTATTCAGGGAAACTTTGGCAAAAAAGTAAAGGAACTTGAATTTGGCGGAGCTGTAAAAACCAGCTATATAAATGTTTTTGAAATAAGGGCTCAGGAAAGAACCTTTGAACGAGCCATCAATAGTGTATTTGTAGAGCCTGCATTAATCGCGAGATACGATTGGAATCAGTTTAAACTTACCGGACAACTTGGCTATTCACACGATTTAATTGGTAATTTCGAATTGAGCCGCCAACATTTTATTTTTAATCTTGGCATTATGTATAAAATTAAAAAAAGCCATTAGTAAGCCCATTAAAATTATAGCAAAACCATCGCCTCAGCTTATTGTAACACGTATAAAGTACTATCGGTAGATGTAAGGTAAATATTATTTCCATGTACTACAGGCTCAGAGATTATAGCTCCACTGGATAATATTTTATTCATGCTATCGCGGTGCTCATAATAATTACTGGTTTTAAAAATCATAGTCTTATCCATAGTGCCATCTTCCTTTATCAATCCATCAGGATTGTTTTTACTACCATCGGTTTGCCACGACCATAATTTCTCACCTGTTATACGATCATAAATTTGTAATTCTCCGGCTAAAGTTGCTAAAACCAGCTTATTGCCTGCAATAACCGGAGAGGCTAAATTGTAGCTTCCAATATTAGTTTTATATATTAATCTACCGGTATGTAAGTGAACACTTTTGAGCATATGGTCATCTAATGTAGTAAAATATACATTATTATCGGCAATTGCCGGGCTTGACACCAGCCATGAACTGTCGTTATCATGTTTCCATTTAATTTCTCCTTTTTTTACATGCATTGCATATAAATAAGAGTCTCTTGACGGCACTATCAACAAACTATCAGCAATGGCAGGGGTGCCTTGTATTCCTTGCATTTTATAATTAGTTGAATCCTGTCCGGCAGATTGCCTCCAAAGTTCTATACCTGTTACCGCATCGAGGGCATAAATGTATCCGTCCCAACAACCAACATATACCATATTATAAGCACCTGCCATACTCGAATGCACAATTTCATTGCCTACAAAACGGAACATCATGCGTGCATCTTCCGGGTCAAGTCCATATATATAATGGTCGCCTCCTCCTACTACTATTCGATTTTTATAAATCATAGGTGAAGAAAGAAATAAATCCCATAGATCTGAATGATCTATGTTTAGTGGTCTTAAACCATACAATCCCTTTTTTACAAATTCTTTTTCACCTTTAGTTGTGAATACCCATTTCTCTTTGCCGCTATTAGCATCGATAGCATAAATATTGCCATCTTCACTTATAAAAAAAATTCTGTTTTCATATAAAACCGGAGTAGAGTTTACACCACCGTGAGTGGTATATTTCCATTTAAGTTCTCCTTCCTTTGTGAAACAATAAACAGCGCTATCGCTACTGCCTACATATATATACTTTTGAGTAACTAAGGGGGCGGCAAAAATTTTGCCATTCGTTTTATACTTCCATTTTAATGAAGTGGGCATTTTCATTGAATCTTGAAGAAAGCCAGTACGGGCTGTATCTCCTCGGTACATAGCAGTAGGGTACTTTTGGCTGAAGTAGTCACAAGATGATAAAGTAACCAACAGTACAATTGTTGCTAACTTATGCATTATCTGATAATGTTAGGTTTGTTATACAGAAAATATTTGCCAAATTACATACTTTATTTTAAAAAACATGAAAAATAATCATCAAAAATTAATAAAAACTTACAAATATAGGCAATAATTTAAATATTTTTAAAACAAATATGATTAATTTATTAAATAAATAGCCATAATTTAAAAATTATTGAATCAAATCCTGGCATCTTGTCAAAATATCATTTTGACTTCAATATTTATTTACGAATACGGCAAAAATATTACAATAGGTGAAGTTCCTTTTCAAAATATTCAATTACATGCATCTTTAAAAGTTTTTCTTGCTCCAGCAAATCAAAATGCGGTAGCTTCTTAACAGGCTTCCAGTGTGGCCAGCCGTCTTTGTCTATTCCTTCTAATTCGTAAAAACCAGATAAACTAAGAACTTTACAAATGGCGATGTGCATTAAATCCTGTTTTTGTTCTTTACTAAAATTCTTCTTCCCTTGCCCCAATTCCTGAACACCAATTAAAAACAATACACTATTTAAATCCTTTGGTCTTTTTCCAATCATCTGCTCAAGCCTTGTACAAAGCTTAAACCAGTTTTTATCCAGTTCTATATCTCTTTTGTTCATAATTTTATTTACTGTTTAATTGCTGCCAATAATCTACAGCTTTGCGTAAATGAGGGATAACAATAGTTCCTCCTATAAGATTGGCAATTGCAAATATTTCAAAAATTTGCTCAGTAGTAACACCTAATTCATGACATTTTTCCAGATGATACTTTACGCAATCGTCGCATCGCATTACCATTGAACAAGCTAACCCTACATATTCTTTGGTGGTGCTATCAACAACGCCATTTTCATAGGCATTGGTGTCAAGGTTAAATATCCTTTTAATTATTTTATTATCAGCAGCCATTATTTGGGCATTCATTTTTGACCGATATTGATTAAATTCATTGATTAAATCCATTATATTTACTTTTAAAAGGTTTATTTTTACAAAAATGAATATAATCAACGATTTTATTTCACTTTTTTTCCCGGAATACTGTTTTACTTGTCATAACAATCTGGTAGGTAATGAAAAATACATTTGTACGCAATGTGTAGCCGAATTGCCTAAAACCAAATATTATTTGAGTAAAAATAATCCAATTCACTTCAGGTTAAACAACGTGCAATCGTTACAGCAAGCTACAGCTTATCTTAAATTTATAAAAAGCGGGAAAGTGCAAACCGTGATGCATTATTATAAGTATAAAAACTATCCTGAAATAGGTACCGTGTTAGGTAGATGGTTTGCTCAAGATTTACTGCAAAATCAAGCAAATTTTGATTGGGATTTAATTGTACCTGTGCCTTTACATCCTAAAAAATTGAAAAAGAGAGGCTATAATCAAAGTGAATTTTTTGCCAAAGGCTTAGCAGAAGTGTTGAATATACCGCATATGCCCAAAATTATGATTAGAAAATCACACAGTGACACGCAAACCCGTAAAAGCAGAATAGCTCGGTGGAAAAATGTGGAACAAATATTTTCTGTGGTAGATACAGAACAAATTAAAAACAAACATGTACTGCTGGTGGACGATGTAATTACCACGGGAGCCACCTTAGAAGCCTGCGCCCTGCAATTAGAACGCCATGATACCCGTGCGATAAGTGTTGCATCTTTGGCTCAAGTAGAATAATTTATTCAATTCCCACCAAAGCTTTGATGTACTGAAGTCTTTCATAGTATGCTGGTTTTTGGGTTGTTTTATGGCTTAATATTCCACGAAAATCGTCCAGAGATTCATAGCCATGAGTTTGCATCCAAAATTTAACTCTTTCAAGCATAATGCCTATTTGCTTGAAGCCATTTACATATACAGTGCTACAAATTTGCGTAGTCTGAGCTCCTGCCAGAATTTGCTTGATAACTCCTGCGCCATCGTATATTCCGGTAGAGCTGGCCAAATCCACTGTTACTTTTCTGGATAAAATGCCAATCCATCTAAGTGATAAACTAATTTCCTCCGGAGAGCTATAGCGATAGCCAGGTACTATTTCTAGCTTTTCAATATCTACATCCGGCCTGTAAAACCTATTAAACAGTACTAGTCCATTGACGCCGGCATCTTGTAATCGCTGAACCATTTTAGGTAAAGAGGTAAAATATGGCCCTAGTTTTATTGTTAAGGGTATGTCTATTTTACTCCTCACATTTTTTACTATCGCTACTACTAAATCTTCAATTTTTTCTGTCTCAGCATCAAAATCTTTAGGCATGATCGCTATGTTTAATTCAAGTGCATCGGCTCCTGCTTCTTCAATTTGCCTGGCAAAATCGGTCCATTTTTCATGACTGATGCAGTTTAGACTGGCAATTATCGGAATATCTACAGAATTTTTCGCTTGTTCTATTAATTGCAGGTAAGTATCGGATTGAAAATCCATTCCCAACTTGCGAACGTAGTCAGCAGCTTCAGGATGATCATCAATAGATGGATCGTTTTCTATGGTTTCCAGTTCTGAGGTGATTTGCTCCTCAAAAAGAGACTTAAGCACTACTGCACCGGCGCCGCTATTGGCACAACTAAGAATGCCGTTTACATTATTCGTCAAGCTGCTACTAGAAACGATAAGTGGGTTTTTCAAGTTTAGGCCAAGATATTGAGTAGAAAGATCAATCATAGTAAATGTGTTTAATATTGATGTATTAAATTTGCTCGCGTTTATGTAAAAATTACAGCTAATTTATCCTTAAAATTATGTTGTTTTGTTGTTTACAAAAAACTTCCGACTGCTATTTTTTAAAAATTACAAACATTAAATATTACCGGAAGGTTAGCAGCAAAAAAAGTATAGACTTTTAAAGGAAAAAAATGAAGAAAAATAGTGGCAAAAAAGGTGTTTTATTGGTCAACTTAGGCACTCCTGATAGTCCTTCTGTTCCTGATGTACGCAAGTATTTACGAGAATTTCTAATGGACAAAAGGGTTGTTGACATTCCGTTTTTATACCGGTGGCTGTTGGTAAATTTAATCATAGCACCTTTTCGAGCCCCAAAATCTGCAAAGATCTATCGTAAATTGTGGCAGGAAAGAGGGTCGCCATTAATGTTCTACGGGGTAGATGTACGAAACCTGCTTGCAAAAGCTTTAGGGGATGAATATTTAGTGTCTCTTGCCATGCGTTATCAAAGTCCTTCAATCGCAAAAGGCCTGGATGAATTAAAAGAAGCAAATGTTAGTGAGATTATTATTGTGCCTCTATTTCCACAATATGCTTCCGCCACCTCAGGATCGGTAATTGAAAAGGTGATGGAAATAGTAACACAATGGCAGAATATACCAATAATTAAAACAATTGATAAGTTTTTTGACCATCCATTAATGATCAAGGCTTTTGCTGATAGTGCCAAAAAATACATGACCAAGATAGATGATTACGATTTCTATGTGTTTAGCTATCATGGAATACCTGAACGGCAAATAAAAAAAGCATCTGTAGATAATTATTGTCAGCTTTCAAATAAATGCTGTTCCGTGTATCATAAGAAGAATCAATATTGCTACAGAGGTCAATGTTTTGCTACTTCAAGATTGCTTGCTGCCGAACTGGGCATACCTGAGGATAAATATGTGGTGTCTTTTCAATCGAGATTGGGCAATGATCCCTGGATTAAACCTTATACTGATGAAATATTAAAAAAGCTTCCTGGTAAGGGCTATAAGAGGGTATTGGCTTTTTCACCTGCCTTTGTGGCTGACTGCCTGGAGACTACTATAGAAGTAGGTGAGGAATTTAAAGAGGAATTTGAAGAGGCTGGTGGTGAACATTGGCAATTAGTAGATAGCCTCAATGATAATCCTGTTTGGATAAAATGCCTTGAAGATTTGGTAAAGAATACATAAAAAAAGCTATGATATGCATAGCTTTTTTTATGTAAATTTTTGTTAATTATGCTTGGGGTTTTACCGAAACGAATGAACGGTTTTTTCGACCTTTCTTAAAGCTAACCACACCATTTGACAATGCAAATAACGTATGATCTTTACCGATACCTACATTTTTACCAGGATGGTGCTTAGTACCTCGCTGGCGAACTAAAATATTCCCGGCGATGGCTTCCTGGCCGCCATAAATTTTTACACCAAGTCGTTTACTTTCCGATTCTCTTCCGTTCCTTGAACTACCTGCTCCTTTTTTATGTGCCATAATATTGGAATTTTATAATTTATATTCTATTTTTTATCTAATGCCTTAGCTTGCTTTACCCATTCCTCTGATTCAATGGTCTCTGCAGTTACCCCATCTACAGCATCAGCAATTTTTTCCATATCTGATTTAGATAATGAGGCTATTTGTTGATAGGAAGTATAGCCAATTTTGTTTAGTTCTTTTTGATAAACCTCACCAATACCTTTGATTTTAGTCAAATCGTCTTTGCTGGTTGATGTGGTTTTCTCACTAGTGCTTGCAGTCTTTTTGGTAGACTTGTTTTCCCTGGCAGCACTTTTTTTGGTTGTGCCATCAGTAATGTCTTCAATCAATAATTTGGTGAAATCTTGACGATGACCATTTTTCTTTTTATAGCCTTTTCGTCTTTTCTTCTTGAAAACAATTACTTTATCACCTTTCACGTGCTCCAGTACTTTGGCTGTTACTTTAAAGCCTTTTACAGCAGGGGCACCTACTTGTACTTTGCCATCATCATCTAATAATAAAATATTATCAAATTCTACTGAAGCGTCTTTTTCTTTTTGCAACAGGGGAGCGTAGATGAATTTGTTTTTTTCTACTTTAAATTGCTTCCCGGCTATATCTACAATTGCGTACATTTATATATAAATTTTACTAAATCTCTTATTTACGAAAATGGAGTGCAAAGTTAAGGAGCTAAAGCGGATAATACAAGCTAATCAAAACAATTTAGGCAAAAAAAATGAAGCCCTCGGGCTTCATAAAGTTAAAAAATAAATATTGTTCAGAAGTCTTTATTAAATAATATTAAAGTTTCAGTCTATATTATAATGCGTACTGATCTAAATCTACTAAATCAGGATCAGTAATAGCAAGTGAATCCTCTATTTGTACCTGGCTTGTTGCATATTCAGAAGAATAAACAAACGCGGTACCACAAAATAAAGCTATTGCTGCAAGTGTTAATAATACTTTTTTCATCTTTTTAATTAATTTACGTGTTTAACAATGTAATAAATAGATCAAATAGTTTAGTTTTATAGCCTTTGCGGCACTTTAGTATTAATATTTTAACTTTGATTAAATTAAAGTAAAAAATAATGCCTGTTTAAAAGCTATACAGCAAATATGAAGAAAATAGAAGATGAAAAATTGACGTGAAAAGCCAAATAATTACACATGTAATATTTTGGGGTTTAGGAAACAATTATGAGTTAAGTAGTTGTTGTTAAATTGATTAGGAATTGTTCTGCAGCAGTACTTTTCTTGATTTGCTATTTTCTTGGTATGGAAGGTCTATTTTTACTACAGTATTCTCAAATTTCTTACTGGAGATCTGGTTAGAACCATTTAATTTATCTACTGCTTTTTTAACTATATAAAGACCCAGGCCATATCCGCGTGATTTGTTATCTGCTACAGCAAACATTTCAAAAACAGTGCCTATGGCTTCTTTTAATATGCCTATGCCATTATCTTCTATAAAAATATTAATGCCCTTATCCTTGTTTTGCGAAATTTTCATATTTACAAAAGATGGCCTTTCGGGCATCGGGAAAGAGAAATTTACGGCATTTTCCATAATGTTAAACAATATCAGATCCATTAACCTTTTATCGGAATTGAATTCAATGTTTTTTTCAATAGTAAGGTTGAAATCAATACCTTTTGCTTGAATGGTAGGCTGTAATTGATGCAGTATATCTTTGGTCATTTTAGCAAAATTAATTTTTTCCAACTTAAGCTTTAAGGAGTTAATTTCACTTACCATCACTAGCTTCTTGAGCATGCCATCCATTTTGTAGGAGGTTTCATCAATTTTGTCATACACATCTGGTACTTTGTCAATTTCAGGTTCTATGCGAGCTATTTTTACCAAACCTAATATATTTACTATCGGTCTCCTGAGTGCATGCGAAGATTGATATAAAAAGGTGTCAAGTTCTTTATTGGCCTGGGCCAATCTTCTGGTTCTATCCGCAACTTGTTCTTCCAGGTCAGCATTTGTTATTTTTAGTTTTTCATTAAGGGCTTGAGTTATTTGCTGTGAATTAAGTAGACTTCGGTTGATGGCAAGTATATTTTCTTGCTTCCCGTAAATGTCACTATTTTGCGAAACAAGTAATTGATTGTGCCTGCGTTTTGCTTCATTGGCATGATAAAAGTAAGTAGTAAACATAAAGAAAAATAGTACAGCCCCAATCAAAGCTTTATTTTCGGCTTCTTTACGATAGTACATTTGCCTTAATACTTCATTTTCTTTTTCTTTTTTTTCCAACTGGTGACTGGCCATTATTTCAGTTATTTGCTTATTTTTTTCAATATTGAAATAATTGTCACTTAAATCAGTATATTTTTTATGATAGAGAAGCGCATCTTCCAAATTACCTATGAGTTCATAATATTCATACATTAATCTATACCCATCGATCAACTTTTTGGTATCATCTACTTTTAATGCTATATCAATCGCTTTATTTGTATATTTAAAAGCTGAGTCTGGTTCATTGTTTTTAAGATAAGTCTCCGCGATAACTAAATAAGCGCTGGTGACGGAAGATTGTGCGTTTGACTCTTCAAATGTATTTAAAGCCTTATTGGCCAAATCAATGGCTTTTGGATAATTCTTATTTTTATGATAAATTCTTGCCAAATTCATTTGGGTAATGGCAATACCATCTTGATAATTTATATTTGAATATACAGCTTTAGCTGAGTCATAATAAATTATTGCAGCCGGTAAATTTTCTTCATACAAATAAGAAGACGCTA
>CAZQEZ010000003.1:0-43316 GCA_964592475.1 uncultured Roseivirgaceae bacterium | reverse complement strand
AGCTATTACTTCAGCTTTTTGAAAATTTTCTAATGACTCACTGAATTGAGACGTATTTTTGTATAGTAGTCCCAGGTTATTGTAAATCTTACCTAGTGGTAGCTTATCAGATAATAATTGCAGATAAATAATCGCTTGTTCGTAATAATTTTCTGCCAGTGAAGGGTTTTTAGTAATGGCGTAAGATACCCCAAGACGAGCATAAGCAAACCCCAAACCTTTAGCATATTCGAGTTGCTGTGCTTTAGTTATAGCGGTAATTAAAAGCTGTTTAGCTATCCCAGGTTCTGAAAATAATATCTTGTCTACTATTTCAATACTTATATCAATATATTCCTCCTCACTACGCGCCTGGTTGAGGAGGTTTTGCAGACTATCTCTCATGTTGGTCTGAGAATAGACGCTTTTTGAGCTCAATAGTATTGTCAAGATAATAAGTACGGGTTTTAAAACCTTCATTACTTTAGTATTGAATGTAGTTCAAATTTTTCTTTTTAATTAAAAGTACCAGGTGTAAAACGCAAATTCAATTTGCGTCTTTTAAAGAATAGTAAAGGTATTAATAAGTTTTATGAAAAGGAACTGCAAATGTGGCTAATTAAACCCCGAAATAATGTAATTTTTACAAAAAACTGACATGCTATTTCAGTTCAAATTCATCATTGTCAAGATAAGCTGGAAACTTGGCTCTAAACTCCTTTATTTTTTCAAAATCAAAACTGAGCGTTCTAATAACTTCTTTGTCTTCACTAAAAAACAAGCGTCTGCCTTTAGGATTTACTACTATGGAATGGCCATTGTAGGTTGCTCCTGTTCCATCTTTTCCTACGCGATTTACTCCCACCACATAGGCATAATTCTCAATGGCACGGGCAGAAATCAACGAATCCCAGGCATTTATTCTTTTCTCTGGCCAATTGGCAACATAAATTAAAACATCATAATCCAATGATTCATCAGAGGCATTGAATTTATTCATACTCCAAACTGGAAAGCGCAAATCGTAACAGGTCATCGGGCAAATCTTCCAATCTTTAATAATTTGAATCATTCTTTTGGTGCCGGCAGTAAACGTTTCATGCTCTTTACCCATGCGAAATAAGTGTTTTTTGTCATAATAGTCACATGAGCCATCAGGGCGCATCCACAGTAATCGATTGTAATATTTGCCTTTTTCATTAACTATTATACTGCCAAGTATTACGGCACCTGTTTGGGCAGCTTGTTGTTTCATCCAGCGATAGGTACGACCATTCATAGGTTCTGCCATGGCCTGGCTATCCATTGTAAATCCGGTATTGAACATCTCCGGCAAAACAATCATGTCGGTTTTTTCTCCAATAGACCAAATTTTTTCCTCAAACATACCCAGGTTCGCTTCCGGGTTGTGCCAGTAAAGTTCTGATTGAATAATGGTAATGATTAGGTCTTGCATGGTTTTATTTTTTAATGGCAAACTTCATTTTATAGTCTACATCTACTTTGCCTTTTACTATATTGTTCAGTTTACCTTTCAGTAGTCTTTTCTTGAAAGGGCTTAATTTATCTGTAAAAAGAATACCTTCCAGATGATCGTACTCGTGTTGTATAATACGAGCAACAATACCAGTAAAAGATTCTTCCTGTTGTTCCCAATTTTCATCAAAATATCTTATGCGGATTTTTTCCTGTCGATTAATCTGCTCCCTAATGCCGGGTATACTTAAGCATCCTTCTTCATATAACCATTCTCTGCCTTCCTCTTCTATCTTTTCAGGATTTATAAATAACCTTTTGATAGCAACGGCATCTGGCTCATCGTCTGTCATTGGCGAAGCATCTACTACAAAAACTCTAATACCATGTCCAATTTGTGGAGCAGCAAGTCCCACGCCTTGTGCATGATACATGGTTTCAAACATGTCTTCTTTGAGTTTTTGTAGATTAATTTCGTCTTTTTTTATCGCCCTTGCTTTCTTTTTTAAAACTGGTGAACCATAGGCTATAATTGGGTATATCATCTTTTATTAGTACTTTCTAAAAATGATTGTAAGATTATTGTTGCACTTATTTTATCAATATTTCCTTTTTCACGTCGCTGACTTTTGCTGCTCCCTCCGGTTATCATAGACTGCAAGGCCATTTTAGAAGTAAACCTTTCATCATGACGATAAATTTTCATGCCCGGAAAAACTTTAGCTAGCCTTTTAGCTAATATATTTGCAGGTTCGCTCATTTCGTTATCGCGGCTATCCAGATTTACTGGCTTACCTACTACTATCGCCTCAACATTTTCCTTGTTGCAATAGTTTTGTAAATAATTTACTAATTCGTGGGTTTTAACATAATCCAACGGATTAGCAATTATTTGCATGGGATCAGTCACTGCCAACCCAGTACGTTTTTTTCCATAATCTATTGCCAAAATGCGACCCATTAGGGAATGTTTTTTATTTAAGCGATGCAAATATAAGCATTTAACCGTTTAAGGATTTTCCTTTGTGCTTTTTCAATAACTTATGTATCTATGAAAAGATATCAATAAGTTAGATAAAAATTATTGACAATTAGGTATTAATTTTAATTTTCGAAACAAATTAAGAGATAGTGAGAGCGATTAAAAATTCAAAATTTCAGGTTAGATTACCCTTAATACTTGCTTTAGGATTAGCAGTGGGGATTTTAATAGGTGCCAAAATGGCCTATCTGCAACCTTCTGAAAACGACATTTTCAGTAGCGTCCAAAAATTCAGAAAAGTACTTACTTTTATTGACAGAGAATATGTAGATGAAGTCAATACCGATAAGCTTGTAGAATCAGCTATTGAAAAAATTACAGAAGAACTAGATCCGCACACTTCTTACATTTCTGCAGAGGATGTAGCGCTGGCCAATAGCCAATTGCAAGGAGAATTTGAAGGCATAGGTATTGAGTTTAATTTAATTAGAGATACTATTTATGTAATATCACCATTGGCAGGAGGTCCTTCTGAAAAAGCTGGCTTACATGCAGGAGATAAAATAATTAAAGTAAATGGCAAAACAGTAGCGGGGGTGGACATCGAAAATCGTGATGTAATAGAAATGTTGAGAGGGAAAAAGGGAACAAAAGTAGATATAACGGTAAAACGCGGCAAAAGTGATGAAATGCTTGATTTTACTTTAAAACGGGATAAAATCCCCCAGCATTCAGTAGACGTGAGTTACATGATAAATGATAATACCGGATATATAAAAGTGAGCCGTTTTTCTGCAAATACTTACGATGAATTTAAAGATGCGCTTGAAAGTTTGCAGCAAAATGGATTGAGAAGACTAGTGCTTGATTTACGCGGAAATCCTGGCGGATACCTGGACAAAGCGGTAAGTATGGCAGATGAATTTTTAAAAGATAATAAGCTGATTGTTTATACTCAGGGAAAACAAGAGAAATACAACTCTGAGCATAGAGCTACGGCAAAAGGAGACTTTCAAGAGCGACCGTTAATTGTTCTAATCGATGAAGGCAGTGCCTCAGCATCTGAAATTGTTGCAGGAGCTTTGCAAGACAATGATCGCGCGTTAATAGTGGGTCGCAGGTCTTTTGGTAAAGGTTTGGTACAGCTTGCTATAAAGTTAGGAGACGGTTCTGAAATGCGCTTGACAATCAGTAGATATTATACACCAAGCGGCAGATCTATTCAAAAGCCTTACGAGGGTGGTTTGGAGGCTTATCAAGAAGACAGGTTAACCCGATTTGAACATGGGGAATTTTTTGTGGAAGATAGTATTAAATTCGCGGATTCTCTTAAATATTCTACTACCAAAGGCCGCGTAGTTTATGGCGGTGGAGGCATCATGCCTGATTATTTCGTTCCTCTGGATACCAGTTATAATTCCGAGTATTTCAGAAAGTTAGTGTTTAATAATGTAATCAGAGAGTATGCCATAAGCTATCATGAAAATCATAAAAAGCAACTTTCTAATATGGAGTTCGATTACTTTAAAGATAATTTTGTAGTTACTACACAAATGCTTGATGAGGTTATATCCAAAGGTGAAAAACTGAAAATAGCTTATTCACAGGAAGACTTTCTAAAGTCTAAGCCATTAATAGAAACTCAAATAAAAGCCTTAATTGCTCGAAGCGAATGGGGTGATAAAGGTTACTATCCCATCATCAATAGCAATGACGAGATTTATACTGAAGCATTAACGATGTTTAGCAAAGCTCAGCAGCTGCCAACCAACTAAAAAAAGTATAATAAAAATCATTTAAATGTAAAAGCAATTAAAGGTTGGATTTTTATTATCCAGCTTTTAATTGCTAAAATTCTTAACATTGATTCCTCTCCACTAAATTCTTTATTAATTTTTTTATTGCTTACCTTTGCGCGCCTGGAAACGGCATTTATTTTGTCTAAAAAAAATTTTGTTTTTAGCAGCTGCTTTATGAAGCAAAACTGCATAATATCGGGCAAAAAATGACATATTTAGACAAAACCTTACATCAATTAAAAACTAAACTTTTAGTTAATGGAAATAATATTATTAATTCTTGGAATAATTATAGGTTTTTTACTGGCCTGGGTTTTGGCTTCTAATAAAAATAAAGCTGCAATAATTCAATCTGAAGCAAAAAATCAAGAAATTCAAAATAATTTACAGCAGTATCAAACTCAACATCAAATACTTGAGCAGAAAAACAAAGATTTGCAGCAACTAAGCACTGATCAAAAGAATGAATTAATTCAGGCTCAAAATACTATTCTCTCTCTTAATAGAAATTTGTCCACTTTGCAGGCCGATCATAGGAATTTAAAGGTAAAATTGGATGAACAACAGGGAAATTTGCTGGAATTGCAGCAAAAATTTGCAGTAGAATTCAAAAACCTTGCAAATGAAATATTTGAGGATAAAAGTAAGAAATTCACTGATCAGAATAAATTGAACTTGGGACAAATCTTAAATCCACTTAAAGATCGCATTATAGACTTTGAAAAAAAGATAGATCTAGCAAACAAAGAAAATCTAACCTGGAATGCTTCATTAAAAGAGCAAATAACTGGATTGAAAGAACTGAATTTACAGATTACCCGTGAAGCAGAAAATTTAACTAAAGCCTTGAAAGGTGAATCTAAAGTGCAAGGTGGATGGGGAGAATTTATCCTGGAAAGTATATTAGAAAAATCGGGACTAAGTAAAGACCGTGAGTTTTATGTTCAGCAATCGCATGTGACTGAAAACGGAAATAGACTTCAACCAGATGTTATAATTACTTTACCCGAAGGAAAGCATATAATTATTGATGCCAAAGTATCACTTTCGGCATACGAGCGGTATTGCAATTGTGACAACGATGAGGAAAGAAGTGCTGAACTTAAAAAGCATCTGCTTTCAATGAAAAACCATACCAAAAATTTATCAAGCAAAAACTATCAACAACTTTATAAGTTGAAGGGATTGGATTTTGTATTGTTGTTTGTGCCAGTGGAGCCCGCGTTTAGTTTGGCTATTCAGTACGATGTCAATTTATTCAACGATGCTTACGATAAAAACATCGTGATTGTAAGTCCTTCAACTTTACTTGCCACTCTGCGAACCATAGCAAGCATTTGGCGCCAGGAATATCAGAATAGAAATGCCCTGGAGATAGCTCGCCAAGGCGGAGATTTATATGATAAATTTGTTGGTTTTGTGCAAGATTTACAAGATTTGGGTGTGAAAATAAATGCATCGCAAGATGGCTACCACAAAGCCATGAATAAGCTGGTAGAAGGCCGGGGCAATTTGGTGTCCAGGGCCGAGAAAATTAAAAAGTTGGGAGCTAACGCTAGTAAATCTTTGCCTGAAAACTTGCTGGAGAAAATTCATGAAGGAAAAAATGAATAGTAATTGAATTTAGTTAGGTATTTTTACACTTCTAAACTTAAGGTGCTAACGTGAGTTTAATTGCTCAGGAAATTATGCCCTTTTTTAAATAAGGATTTTTCTATTTCAATAATCATGACCAAACTTAGTGTAAATATCAACAAATTTGCCACGTTGAGAAATGCGCGTGGAGGTAACAGGCCTGATATAGTGCAAGCTGCCAAGGATTGTGAGCGATTTGGTGCAGAAGGCATTACAGTTCATCCGCGACCTGATGAGCGGCATATTCGTTATGACGATGTGGTTGCTTTAAAAGATTGCATTACTACTGAATTTAATATAGAAGGTTACCCCAACAAGCGTTATCTGGAAATGATTGCTATGGCTCATCCTACCCAATCTACCTTGGTGCCTGACCCACCCGATGTACTTACCTCCAATGCCGGATGGGATACAGTGAAAAATCAGGATTTTTTGAAAGAAATTTTAATGGAATTGAAATCTTATGGTGCACGTACTTCTATTTTCGTGGACCCAGATATAGCCATGGTAGAAGGTGCTGCTCGCTGTGGAGCAGATCGTATTGAATTATATACAGAATCATATGCTCGTCATTATCTTCATAATAAGGAAAAAGCAATTGCACCATTTGCTGAGGCTGCCAAAGTGGCCAAAGCTGCAGGGCTGGAAATAAATGCCGGGCACGATTTGGACTTAAATAATTTGAATTACATGGTAAATATAATCCCTGAAATTAATGAAGTCTCCATAGGGCATGCTATCATATGTGATGCTATTTACCTGGGATTGGAAAATACTATTCAATTGTATCTGCGACAATTAAAAAAATAATATGGCACTTCTGAATTATAAAATATTAGGCGAGGGTCCACCACTATTAATTTTGCATGGGCTCTTTGGATCTTTAGACAATTGGATTTCTGCTGCTAAGCATTTGTCTGAAAACTATCAGGTAATATTGGTGGATCAGCGTAATCACGGGCAATCTTTCCATAGCGATGATTTCTCTTATGATGACATGGCACAAGATTTACAACATTTACTTAATACTATTAACATAAAAAAACCAATACTGCTGGGCCATAGTATGGGAGGTAAAACCGTGTTGAAATATGCTTCGAAATATGGTGATGATTTTGAAAAAATGATAGTAGTTGATATAGCACCTAAACCGTACCCGGTGCATCATCAATCTATTTTAGATGCTTATAATGCAGTTGACTTGTCAAAAGTAGAAAGGAGAGGTGATGCAGAAGATCAGCTAAAACCTTTAGTTAAAAATACGGCCATCAGGCAGTTTCTTCTTAAAAACTTATATCGCGACAAAAACGGTAAATTCAGTTGGAAAATAAACTTACCAACTATTGAAAACAATATAGAAAAAGTAGGGGAAGGGTTGCCAGCCGATAAAATTTCTGATAAACCAGTCCTTTTTGTACGTGGCGAAAAATCAGATTATATCTTAGATGAGGATTTAGATCTAATTAAAACTTTGTTTCCCAATGCCAATTTGGTAACTATCAAAAATGCTGGGCACTGGATACATGCAGAACAACCAAAAGCATTTCTGCAAACAGTGAAGCAATTTTTATCTATTTAAATTTATATATTAAAAACAATATTAAGCTCAAAATTATACTTATGACGATGCTAGTAGCCAAAGGAAAATAAAATGTAAAATTCTTCTTCTTGATCAAGATATCACCAGGCAATTTTCCCAGCAATGGTATTTTATCAAAGAAGTATAAAATTAAACCTATAAGTATTATAGCACCACCAACAATTATAAGTAATTTACCTATTTGTGTCATAATTTTTTTTAGCCATGAATTATCAATCTCAAAATAAAGCAACATTATATTTAATTCCAAACCTACTGGCTGAAGATACCATTGATAAGTCAATTACGCCCCAGGTTAAAGAAGTAATAACGAAACTAGACATATTTTTAGCTGAAAATATTAAATCGGCCCGTCGTTTTATTAGCGCATTAAAAATTGGTAAAAAAATAGAAGAGCTTACCTTTAGTGAAATGAGTAAAAGAACCTCCGAGGATGATTTGATGCAGGCATTGGAGCCTTTATTTTTTGGTTCAGATATGGGTGTTATTTCTGAAGCGGGTTGTCCGGGTGTAGCTGATCCAGGAGCCTTAGCAGTAAAAATAGCACACGAAAATAATAATAAGGTAGTTCCATTAGTAGGGCCATCCTCATTCTTACTGGCATTAATGGCCTCTGGTTTAAGTGGTCAAGCATTTACTTTTAACGGCTACTTGCCAATAGATAAAAAGCAAAGACAACAAGCCATTAGGCTGATGGAAAGAAATGCTCGCCAGCTACAGCAAACACAAATATTTATGGATACTCCCTATCGAAACAATCAACTTTTTCATGACCTGTTGAAAACCTGTTCGATGTCTACCTATTTATGTGTAGCAGTAGACATCACCGGCAAAAACGAATGGATAAAGACTTTGCCTGTAGGCTTATGGAAAAGGCAGAAGCATGATTTCCATAAAAGGCCAGCTGTATTTTTAATAGGGGTAGAATAGCTACTTCCGAAGGTGGACTTGGGAATTAGATAGCTGATATCGAAGAAGGCCGTAATTTTTTTTTAAAATTAAATAGAACAGTAGAAAACCTCAAAATAAAACCACGAGAACCGTAGTTGACACATTCAAAAGTAAAAAATTTAATTTTATACAAGCATTAGCGGCAGTTTAAAAAAGTAAAATTAAAACTGTCAGTAGTATCTATTCCTCAATTAAAACACCATCTGCCTCAAATGCAAGCGCTATTTCCTTTTCATTGATGGCTTCGATTTGATCTTGTGTTTTGCCCGCATCTTCTGCAAAATGTTTCAGGGCATCCACAGTAATGGTATCCATATATGCCTTTCCACTTATTACCACACTTTTGCCGGCAATATCTTTTGGCATGAAAAGAGCGTAATCTTTAAAAGTCACTCTCATGGTTTCTCCATTTTCTTTTTCCAGTTTCATCCAGCAGCCCTTTTTTTGACATACTTCCGTTACGGTTCCTTTTACTGTGAGCCCTTCCATCAAAGTTTCATCTTCCATATTTGAAGCCAAAGAAGCTAAAGAGATAGCAACCTTTTCGTCAACGGGCTCGCCAATATTGATTTGGCTCTCAACCTGGGACGAATCGGAATTATTTTGAGAAGAACTATTTTGTTGCTGAGTATTGCAAGCAATGGTAGCTGCAGCAACAGCCAAAACGGTTAAAAATACTATTTTTCTCATGTTCGTTATTTATTTTTTACAAAAGTAAATAAAGAACATTAAAAAAATCTGGTTCTATATGATTTATTGTGGAATATGCTTATTAGTAAATACATGAATACTTGAAACAATATTAAAATATAATAACTCAATTTCATCAAAATATTACATAGAATATTTGCTTTTAAACCACCCTCTTTCCGCCAGCGGACTTCCCCCTCCTTTACCTAGATTAA
Organism: uncultured Roseivirgaceae bacterium; assembly: GCA_964592475.1. Lineage (GTDB taxonomy): Bacteria > Bacteroidota > Bacteroidia > Cytophagales > Cyclobacteriaceae > CAZQEZ01. Next base: position 33,989 of record CAZQEZ010000003.1, on the reverse strand, counting down.
TTTGAACTAAATAAGTTTAGGTGCTTTAACATTAGTTCTTATTGTTTTTTTCAAATGCCAGCAAATAAAGTATAATGTTCAAGAAAATATGCCATATACTTATCTCGAATTTTATAACCCGAAAAGCTCAAACATGTCGAAAGAATTTTTGGCCTTACTTGCAGTAATTCCTATAGTTACAATTTTGGCCTGCTAATGATTAGAACTTTACGTCAAAAATGGATTGTAAGTAAAGATATCGCTACTTTTGGAATACCTTTTTCTATTTCTTTCTTTTCATTGAGAAGGTAACTTGGGCTTTTACTCCAATCAAGCAATTCTTCTACTATCTTTTTAATTTAAATATTAATAAAAATGTGGGTTCAGATTCTATAAATCGCACTTATTTATTTTGATCCATAGAATCTAGAATTAAATTTAGAATGCTACCCATTTGTTTTAAATCTTCTCTACTTATGAAATTTTCACTAAGCTCTAAAGTGGTTAAATTTCTTAGTTCTGCCAAACTAGAAATATCAGTAATTTCATTAGAATTAAGGTATAAATTAATTAGGTTTTTTAGCTTTGACAAAGCAGAAATATCGGAAATAGAATTTTCACCAAGGTATAAATAGTTTAAGCTTCTTAAGTCTGCCAGGCTAGAAATATCAGATATCAAATTATTATAAAGGCTTAAATAAGTTAGGCTTCTTAGTTCTGCCAAACCAGAAATATCCGAAATAGAATTACCACTAAGATCTAAAGAGGCTAGGTTTCTTAGCTCTGTCAAACTAGAAATATCAGTAATTTCATTAGAATTAAGGTATAATTTAATTAGGTTTTTTAGCTCTGCCAAACTAGAAATATCGGAAATAGAATTTTCACCAAGGTATAAATAGTTTAAGCTTCTTAGGTCCGCCAGGCTATAAATATCAGATATTAAATTATTATAAAGGCTTAAATAAGTTAGGCTTCTTAGTTCTGCCAAACTAGAAATATCCGAAATAGAATTTTCCCAAAGGTTTAAAGCGGCTAGGTTTTTTAGCTCTGCCAAACTAGAAATATCAGTAATGGTATTTTCCTCAAGGTTTAAAGAGGTTAGGTTTCTTAGGGCTGCCAAACTAGAAGTATCAGATATTTCATTCCCACTCAGGACTAAAGTTGTTAGGTTTTTTAACTCTGCCAAAGCAGAAATATCAGTAATGGAATAATTATCACTAAGGTCTAACGTTGTTAGGCTTTTTAACTCTGCCAAAAAAGAAATATCAGAAATGGAAGTACTATATAAATTCAACCCTATTATTTCTTTTTTTGCATTAAGAAGATAACTCTTATTTTTTCTCCGATCAAGTATCTCTTCTTCTATTGTTACTTCGCTAAGTTCAGATCCAAGCTGTTTTTCAAGCGATATAACTTGTTCTGGTTTTGTTGTTTTTTCTGTATTCATTTTTCTTTATTTCTAGGTTTTTTATTAGCTTACAATAAACAATTTTTTCTATAAAAAAATTCAATGTATCAAAATTTTAGAACTTCATTTTTGAGTCGAAACCAATATTTATAAGCTTGGAATAATAATTCAAATTTCAATAAAAGTATGTTTTTATTCACTAAAAAGCATTTAATTATTTTGGTTACTTCAATATATCGTTGTATTTAGAACACTACCAATTTGTTTTAAATCTTCGCTACTTATACTTATAGAATTATCAGCAAGCTCTAAAAGAGTTACGTTTGTTAGCTCTGCCAAAGCAGAAAAATTAGAAATGGAATTAGAACTAAGGTCTAAAGTCGTTAGGCTGCTTAGCTGTGTCAAAAATGAAACATCTGAAAGGACAGTAGTATCATATAAATTCAAGCCTATTATGTCTTTCTTTACATTAAGAAGATAGCTTTGACGGTTTTCCAAATCAAGTAGCTCTTCTTCTATCTTTACTTCCTTAAATTCAAATCCAAATTGCTCTTCAAGCCATATAATCTGCTCTGGTTTTGTTGTTGTTTCTCAGGTGCTTTAACATTAGTTCTTATTGTTTTTTTCAAATTCCGATAAATAAAGTATAATGTTCATGAAAATATGTCATATATTTATCTCGAATTTTATAACCCAAAAAATCTCAAACATGTCGAACGAATTTTTAGCCTTACTTGCAGTAATTCCTATAGCTACAATTTTTATACTCATGGTTGGTCTGCGATGGCCTGCTACCAGAGCTATGCCTTTAGCATTTTTAGTCGCATTGTCACTTACATTTTTTATTTGGGAAACACCCATTAGTTGGATAATGGCTTCTAGTGTGAACGGAGTAGTAATTGCGTTGAAAATAATTATTATAGTATTTGGAGCTTTGGTACTGCTATTTACACTTAGAGAAAGTGGAGCATTAGCAGCAATTAATCGTGGTTTCTCCTCCATTTCACCAGACAGAAGGGTACAGGCAATTATTATAGCTTGGCTATTTGGGGCTTTCATAGAAGGCTCTGCTGGTTTTGGTACCCCAGCCGCTTTAATAGCTCCACTTTTACTTTCATTGGGCTTTCCGGCATTAGCTGCAGTTATGGTGGCCTTGATTGCTAATAGTTCACCGGTTTCCTATGGGGCCGTAGGTACGCCTACTTTAATTGGTGTAGGTACATCGTTAGAAACCCCGGAAATAATTGAAACGTTAGCTGCCAACGGGCTTACTTACATGGAGTTTATACGTCAGGTGGGGTTTTGGACTGCACTTCAACATACTATACCGGGTATTTTCATACCATTAATAATGGTAGTCATGTTGACCCGTTTCTTTGGCAAAAATAAAAGTATTAAAGAAGGATTGGCTATATGGCCTTACGCAATTTTCGCGGGGTTTTGCTTCGTGGTTCCTTACTTACTGGTTGCGTGGTTGCTCGGCCCGGAATTTCCCAGCCTACTGGGAGGGCTTATAGGATTGGTAATTTTAATTCCCGCTACGCAAAGAGGTTTTTTAGTTCCGAAAACCACCTGGGATTTTCCTGAAAAAAGTAGCTGGGAAAAAAACTGGTCCGGATCTATTTCAATGAATAGCTCAGCTAATATTAACTTGAAAATGCCTCTTTTACTCGCCTGGACTCCTTACATATTAATAGGCTTTTTGTTGGTGGTAACCAGAGTTCAATTTCTACCAATCAATGCATTAATAAAATCAATTAAATATGTTTCACCCAATCTTTTTGGCACAACAGTAACGACTGATTTTGATCCGTTTTATATTCCTGGCATTATGCCTTTTATACTTATCGCTCTTGTCAGTATTCCTTTGTTCAAAATGAAAAAAAATCAAGTAAGGATTGCTTGGTCGGAGGCTGTCAAAAGGATTAAAGGGCCGTTCATCGCATTAATATTTGCAGTGCCCATGGTTCGATTGATGATGCAATCAGGAGAAAACCCTAATGATTTTGCAAGCATGCCAATTGTAATGGCAGAATATATGGCAGCAACCTTTCAGGGAGCATGGCCCCTGGTAGATGCATTTGTAGGAGCCTTAGGGTCTTTCATGTCCGGATCTAATACAGTTTCCAATATGTTGTTTTCATTATTTCAATATTCAATAGCTGAGAATTTGGGTTTATCACGCATAATTATTGTTAGCTTACAAAATATTGGAGGTGCTATTGGCAATATGATATGTGTACACAATGTAATTGCTGCTTGTGCTACCGTTGGTCTTGTAGGTGTAGAGGGATTATTAATTAAAAGAAACTTGATACCAATGACAATTGCAGGAATAATAGTAGGTTTAATAGGAATGTTATTGGCATTTTGGGTGGTACCTGGTTTATTTTAATACTATAAATAAAGGTAAGTAGTAACTTAATTTGACATAACAAATTGTTTGCAAAGAAGAAACTAGCCTTAGTTATCTTTTTTATAAGGTAAAAGGCTAGTTTCTTTTATTGCCAAATTAATTATTTGCTCAGTTCAAAAGTTACTCGTCGGTTCTTTTGTCGGCCAGCTTCTGTTTCATTAGAGGCTACTGCTCCAGCTTCGCCATAAGCCACTACTACCATTTTGCGAAAATTAACTCCTAATTCTTTAAGATAACTATACACCGCGTTAGCCCTTCGTTCTGACAATCTCAAATTAAAATCTTTGCTTCCTACATTATCGGTATAGCCTTTTACCTCTAATACAGCATCCGGATTTTGCTGCATGTAAGCCGCAATTTGCTTCATTTCGTCAATATATCTTTCTCTTACGTCATCCGCGTTAAAACTAAAAAATATTTTAGTATTTAATACATCAGGAGACATTACTTCACTTGGAATTTCAGGTTTTTCTTCTATTTCTTCTTCCTCTTCCACTATTGCTACTACAGGCTCCTCAGGCAAAAGATTTATATTTTCTTCAATTTTATTGTTTTCAGGACTAAGTTTTATGGTACCTTCTTCAAGCTTGTAACCCTCAGCGCTTACTTGATATTGATAGCTAGCGCCGGAAGGCAAAATTATTTGATATTCTCCACTTTGTGGATCAGACATAGTAGTACCTACATCGGTATCTTCTGGCAATAAATTGTATTCAATCGTAGCTTCAATCGGCTCTTGAGTATTAGCATTTAATACATTACCACTTACAGTAACTACAGGTGAAGGCTGATAAAAAATAGGAAGATCGATTTGATAAATGTCAGCATCAGTCTCACTAACTCCTTTGCTAAAGTAGGCATGCGATCCTGAAGGAGGTATAGTAAAGAAAATATCATCTTCTTCAGAGTTTATATCACTGCCCAGGTTTTCAGGGGTGGTCCAGTTAGTCCATGTGGCATCCAATCGACGACTAATGTAAATATCGCTTTCGCCAAACCCACTGTAGCCAGCACTGGAAAAATATAATGTTTCGTCATCAGCTGCCAAAAAAGGAGAAACCTCGTTATGAGCAGTGTTAATATCATTTCCTAAATTAAGCGGCTCGGTCCATTTGCCATTTTCTTGTTTAAAGCTCACATAAAGGTCTCTACCTCCATGAGTGTCAAATCTTTCTATTGACATAATTAAAGCTTTGCGATTATTGGAAAGAAAATAGTTGGCATCTTTGTTTTCTATATATGCATTTGTGATATCCAATACCTCTGGTTCTGACCATCCCTCACTGGTTTGTCTAGATATGGATACACCAGGCTTCATATTATCTTGACCGCGATATTCATTACCTAATATTATCACCATGGTTTGACCATCAGCAGTGATAGAGCTTATAAAGTTAGGGCCTTCATTATTTAATGGTCTTCCTAAGTTTTCAGCTTTCTGCCAATCTCCATCATCACCTTTGTCTGAAAACCAAATATCTTCCTCATCTTCAACGCCACCAATATTTTTGGGGTGGTTTTTTCGACTAAAGAATAAAGTTTTACCATCTGGTGAAATCAAAGGTCTCAGTTCTTGATAGGTGCTATTTACATTTTCGTTTAATCTTTCTGTACGAACACCTAATTTTACATCTTCTTTAACATTTACTTCTATGTCCATTGGAATTTTACTACTGGAAATTCCTATGGCATCTATACCGTTGTAACCAGGTACTGCCTCTCCATTGATCACTACTTTAATTGCATGTACCAGATATGGGGTTTCATCGATATAAACATTCAGTAACCTACCGGCAATTTCTAAAGGCCGCGGTTGGAAAGTATTTACCAGATATTCCTTTCCGGCAGAATCATAAGCAAATATTTGATAAACAGCACTCGGATTATAAGATTCAGCAATAGCTATTTGTTGCACTGTGATAGGTGTTTCAAAACCTACTTTAACAAAGTGTACTTGATCAGGCCTGTCAGGCAACCATGCATTTGGATTATCTCCGGCCTCAGGTAAAACATTAGGTTTGTTTAAAACCTGCGTGGCAGAGTATTCATAGGGGGATAACTGTGAAGAGTACTCCAATAATTCTGACGCCCATTGAATTTCTTGAGCCATTGAAAATCTACTAAAAGCAAGTAATAAAATGATTAGAAAAAATATCTTATTCATAAAAGTTAAGCCTTTAAATTCAATTCAAAGATAGTTAAATATAATAAAAATTCTTTTTTTAATAACGAAATTACAATATTTGCTGGATTATAAAAGCAAGTAAACCAATTAATTAGCGCTTTTATAATTAGAATTGCAAATAATTAGTCACCTTGTCTATTTTAGCTTGATCAATTAATTGCGATTCAATCAGATTTTCCACAGTTTTAAATGGGCCATTAATGGTTCTATAATTAACAATATTTTTGGCCTCCTCAAAGCTTAAATAAGGATGTCTACTTAAGTCGCCAATCGAGGCAAAATTGATTTTTAGTTTTTTGGGTTCATAGTCTTTATCTATAAAACTATACTTTGTAATTTCATTTACTACTGCAGGAGATAAACCATATACTTCAGTCAATTGATCTTGATGAATAAAACCTCCTAATGCATATCGAAATTTAATTATTCTATTGGCAATTACAGGCCCTATACCATATATCTTCTTTAGTTGAGAAGTGTCTGCTTGATTTAGATCAAATAAGGCAATTCTCGGTTTTACCCGTTTTTTGAAATTTCCTTTGTTGAATGTCAAAGCTTGTTCATCATCTATTTGAATCTCCTTTTCTTCCAACTGCTTAATTTCATCTCGTATATCAATTTGGACATATGGCGAAATTAATATAAACAAACTATCATCTAAACCATAGATTTTTTTGAGCTGTTTTTTGTATTTAAAATAGCCGCCTTTTTCACGGTATTTTATCAAATTATTTATTACCCGTGGAGGAAGCTTCATGGCATGAAGTTGCCCTTCTGATACCTTGTTAGGGTCAAAATTCTTAAATTGAAATGTTATTGCCTCCTCTTCGTCTTCAATATTATTTTCCAAGTCTGACAAATATCTCTCCAAATTTTTAGCATCTTTACTTAGATTATCGTATGATTGCGTCAATAATCCTGGTAAAACAAATAACATAATCAAAGAAATAAATACTAAGATCAATAAAATCAGAAACGCATTCGTTTCTTTATAGGAAAAGGCAAAATTGTTGACTAATATTTTTCTTAAATATTTAAACATTGAATTGGGCTTTTTCAGCGTAAATGCAAATGAACTTAAATGTTATTTCTGTAGTTAAGTCAATACCAAATTTTTAAAACCAGTAACGAGGTAAGCAGTAAAAATAGCATTAACTTTGCATTTTGGTAAATTTATATAAAATAGAATAGAATTCGGCATATTGATGTATCAAAATTTTAAGTCATTAAGTGTCTCTTTTAAAAATTCGCCATTAGAAATTAGAGAAAAACTTTCACTTGACGAGGGCATGGTAGAACGCTTGTTGCGTTATTTCAAGGAATTTTCTTCGATAAGTGAGTTGTTGATTATTTCTACTTGTAATAGAACAGAGATCTACTACGTAGCCGACGAAATTTCTTCTCTAGATATTGTTAAACTTCTTTGTGTTGAAAAAGGTCTTTCCGGTTCGGAAAATTATTTACCCTATTTTGATCCCTATCAGGGAGAAGATGCAATCGAGCACCTATTGAGGGTAGCGCTTGGATTAGAAGCTCAAGTAGTAGGCGATCTTCAAATAACTAATCAAGTAAAGCGAGCTTATCAAATGAGCGCGGATCAACAGGTAGCGGGTCCATTTATGCATAGATTGCTTCATACCATCTTTTTTGCTAATAAACGAGTAGTTCAGGAAACAGCTTTCAGAGATGGGGCGGCATCTGTATCATATGCAGCTACAGAATTGGTGGAAGAACTAACCTCCCATATCATTGAACCAAAAATACTGGTGCTAGGCTTGGGTGAAATTGGTGGAGACGTATGCAAGAATCTTAGTAGTGCTAAATATTCTAATGTAACAATTGTAAATAGGACTCAAAGCAAAGCGGAAAAAATTGGTGCTAATTGTGGATATAGCGTACTAGCTTATGAAAAAGCCCTTGAAGCAGTTGCCAATGCCGATGTGATTATTTCCTCAATATCCGGAAAGCACCTTACAATAGATGCTGAATTTGTTAAAAAAATGAATATCAAAGGATATAAATATTTTATTGATTTATCAGTACCGCGCAGTGTAGATAAAAAAGTTGAACAAGTGCCTGGTGTACTTTTATATAATATTGATAATATTAAAAATAAAGCATCACAGGCATTGGCCAAGCGTGTAAGAGCCATACCGGCTGTAGAAAAAATTGTACATGAAACTTTGGTTGGTTTTAAAAGCTGGGCCAGAGAAATGGAGGTTTCTCCCACTATACATAAATTAAAAGATGCACTTGAGAAAATTCGTCAAGATGAAATAGCTCGTTATTTAAAAAAGCTTAATCCTGAGGAATCAAAACAGATAGATAAAATCACCAGGAGTATTCTGCAAAAGATTATAAAAGTTCCGGTTGTACAATTGAAGGCTGCTTGTAAAAGGGGTGAGGCCGATAATATGATTGATGCCATTAATGATTTATTCAATTTGGAGAATGAGTCCACTCAATTTGAAAAATAATTTGGTTATATTTATTACATATTGCCGTAAATTTGATTGGCTTTAAAACAAATGAATAGTATCTTTCTTTTCTCTTTATCGCCCTCTGCTAAATAAAGATTTTGCTGATAATAAACTGATGAATACTTTTCAGAACTTAACCATTGAGAAAAATGCAAATGAGAAGGTGATTAAATTACTTGAAAATAATGTAATTGGTACACCTGGTCAAGGTATGCTTTACAAGCTTTTAAATGTAAAGGATAAAATTAACCAATTAATTAATCCTCACTTTATAAGCATACAAAAAAAAGACAGAGTGCTAGGCACGTGCTGTTTTGACGAACGCCATGTAAAAAATGCCGGTAAACCGTATAAAGCTTTTTATGTCAGGTACTTTTCATTTCTTGATAAATTTCGCCGAAAAAATATTGTGATAAAGAAAAGAAGTAGTAATTCTAACATTAAAAATGAAGTAAATGAATTACTCACAGGAAAAGGATTAGTGGATAATCTTGAGGATAAATTTTTATTTTATGCTTATGTCGACTTGCATAATGATAGATCAAGATTACTATGCGAGGAATTTGGCTTTACCAAGGTGCGAGAGTTTCAGGCTAAGCTTTTTAGCAGGTTTAGGCCTAAAAAAGATTCGCGGGTTACTCAGGTACATGATATAAAACAAATAAAATCACTGTTAACTACTCATTACAAAAATCATAGTTTGGTTGATCTGGATATGGTGAATGCTGGTAAATATTATGTGATAAAAGATAGAAATAATGAAGTGCTGGCTGGTGTACAGTGCAACCTCGAGCATTGGAATATTCTGGATATACCAGGGTTTACAGGTAAAATAATTTTGAATATAATTCCTAATATCCCTTTCCTCAAACAATATTTTAACAAAGATTATTACTTCTTATCATATGATTCTATATATGTGAAAAATGGCTATGAAAAAGATTTAATAAAATTATTCAGCCATTTACTTTATACTTCGGGGCTTAAAGTTGCTTCTCTCTGTCTTGATGTTGATTCTAAAATTTTCAGAAAATTGCAAAAGTTCAACATGGGATTTATGAACAGGTTATCAAATAACATGATTCATCAAGTAATAGTAAAACCAATTAACTTTAGCCAGGAGGAAGAACAAAAGCTGGTAGAGTCTCCGGCATTCATTTCATCATTTGATATTACCTAACAACCCTTATTTACAATTGCATCTTTCAATGCCAAGTACACTATTTTTTTGGGTTGGCATTACATGCATTACATCATTTAACTATCTTTGTGGTTATGGCAAATGAAACTAACAATATATTCCCGAAAATCGTATCGCACGCGAAAGAGTACGGCTTTGTATATCCTTCGAGTGAAATTTATGATGGTTTACAAGCGGTATATGACTATGGTCCTTATGGTTCTGAATTGAAAAACAACTTGAAGCTGCTTTGGTGGGAAACTATGACCAAACTAAATGAAAATGTGGTGGGTCTAGACGCGGCAATTTTTATGCATCCACTTACCTGGAAAGCTTCCGGACACATAGATAGCTTTAACGATCCAATGATTGACAACAAAGATTCAAAAAAGCGCTACCGGGTAGATATATTATTAGAAGATCACATTGAAAAATTAAAACAAGAAAATAAAACTGATCATGCCCAAAAAGTGCAAGATGAGCTTAACCGGTGTTTAAAGGATGAGGACTTAGAAGGCCTTCACAACTTAATAATGTCAGAAGATATTAAGTGTCAACTTTCAGGTACAAATAACTGGACTGAGGTAAGGCAATTTAATTTGATGTTCTCTACCAAAGTAGGATCTGTTGCTGATGATTCAAACAATATCTACTTAAGACCGGAAACCGCTCAGGGGATTTTTGTCAATTTCTTAAACGTGCAAAAAACAGCTCGAATGAAGGTGCCATTCGGGATAGCCCAAATAGGAAAAGCATTTCGAAATGAGATAGTAGCCAGGCAGTTTATATTTCGCATGCGCGAGTTTGAACAGATGGAAATGCAGTTTTTCGTGCGCCCAGGTGAAGAAATGCAATGGTATGAACACTGGCGGGAGATGAGAAAAAATTGGTACATCGCCATGGGAATACCTGAAGATAAATTACGAATACATAAACACGAAAAGTTGGCACACTACGCTAACGCTGCCGTAGATATTGAATTTGAGTTTCCTTTTGGCTTCAAAGAAATTGAAGGTATCCATAGTCGTACAGATTTTGATTTAAGCAGTCATCAGGACCTAAGCAAAAAGAAATTGCAGTATTTCGATAATGAAATCAATAAAAATTATGTGCCTTATGTAATTGAAACATCAGCAGGCTGCGATCGCTTGTTTCTTATGCTTATGTCAAATGCCTATACAGAAGAAATGATAGGCGAAGGTGAAAAACAAAAGCAGCGAACCTATTTGAAATTTCACCCTGCAATAGCTCCTGTTAAAGCTGCCATTTTGCCATTGGTTAAAAAAGATGGACTGCCTGAAATCGCTCGAGAAATTTTTGATGACCTTAAATATGACTTTAATTTAATCTATGAAGAAGCTGCTTCAATAGGTAAACGCTACACCCGAATGGATCTAATTGGTACGCCATTTTGTATCGCGGTTGATCATCAAACTAAAGAAGATCAAACTGTAACTATCAGGTATAGAGATACAACTGAACAAGAAAGAGTTAAAATTTCTGAATTGAAAAGCAAAATTGGCGATGCTGTAGCTTTCAAAAATATTTTCAAAAAGCTTTAAGCTAAAAAGATAACCTATTTGTTGTTAAAAGCTGAATACACACTTGAGGATTTTATTTATGTTTTCTTTGTTAGCATAGCATTCATTGCTGTATTAATAGGTTATGAATACATTCGTTACAAATCGGGAAGTCATCGGTCTGTTACCGCAAGTTTTTTACATTTAGCTCACAAATACCGTGTACATTTGCAGGCACATTCCTTCTATTATCAAATGTTGCCTGCCAAAGAAAAGAAAAAATTTGAAAAAAGGGTTCAGCATTTTATTAATTTAAAACAATTTATAGGCAGGGGTTTTGATCAGGTAACAGACAATATGAAGGCACTAATTGCCGGGGCCGCAGTTCAACTAACATTTGGATTGCCTGGTATTTTTTTATCTCATTTTAGAAAAATACTGATATATCGGGATAATTATTACAGCACCATTAATTTAAAATACCATAAAGGTGAGGTTAATCCTAAGCATGGCATCATTGTGCTTTCCTGGCATTCTTTTGTAGAAGGGTACTTGGATCATAATGACTCAATGAATTTAGGATTGCATGAAATGGCCCACGCTCTACGACTGGAAAATAGCATTTTCAATAAAGAATTTAGGTTTCTCAAGCAGGAAGCTTTGGAGCAATGGACTTTAGAAGCCGAAAAAGAGATTGTTCGAAGCCAAACTACTGGTAAATCCTTTTTTAGAAAATACGCTTTTACTGATGAGCATGAATTTTTCGCCGTTGCAGTTGAAAATTTCTTTGAAAAGCCAGTAGACTTCTCAAAACATAACGAAAAGCTGTATCAAGCTTTAGCAAAATTACTTAATCAGGACCCACTTAAAAATTATGCTGCTTTATGATGAATTGGCTTCAGTTATTATCTTCTAAAAGGCCGGGTAAATATACCGCCGATGGAACTCAAAATATTATCCGAACCGCTTTTGAACAAGATTATGACCGCATCATATTTTCATCTCCATTTCGTATGTTACAGGATAAAACGCAGGTTTTTCCATTGCCTAAGCATGATTTTGTGCATACTCGCCTTACTCACAGCCTTGAGGTCTCAAGCGTAGGTCGATCTTTGGGCAAGAAAGTGGGAGAGGTGTTAATTGAACGTCATTCTTTGTTAAAAGATAATCAAATTACCAGCTACGAAATAGGTTCTATTGTTGCAGCCGCGAGCCTTACACACGATTTAGGCAATCCGCCTTTCGGGCATTCCGGTGAAGATGCGATTTCGGACTTTTTTTTAAATAATACGGCGGGTAGGCGTTATGAAAATGAAGTGACGGCTCAGGAGTGGCAAGATCTGGTTTCATTTGAAGGCAATGCACAAGGTTTCAGATTGCTCAATAAGCAACAATATCAAGGATTGAAATTGACTTACGCTACTTTAGCTGCGTTTACCAAATATCCGCGGCCATCATTAATTAAGCAGCGTAACATGAGGCGAAAAAGTCAAAAAAAGTATGGGTTTTTCTCCTGTGAAGCAGATATTTTTGAAAATGTTGCTTCAGAAACAGGTATGATAAAACTTGCCGAAGAAGAATTGATATGGACTCGGCATCCCTTAGCTTTTTTGGTAGAAGCTGCTGACGATATATGTTATCATATCATAGATTTAGAAGATGGATGCAGTGCAGGGCTTGTTTCTTATGAAACTACTCGCGATTTGCTGGGTAAAATAATCGGGTCTAAATATAAACCAGAGAAGCTGGCACAAATTCCTAATCAAAGAGAAAAAGTAGGTCAATTGAGAGCTTTAGCAATAGGTGAATTAATAGAGCAGGTAACCACCTTGTTTCTAGATAAAGAAAAGGAAATACTTAAAGGGATATTTGATCAATCAATAACAGATAGCATACCAGCCTCTTCCATTTTAAAAGAAATAATAGTTTTATCAGTGAAGCAAATTTATAAAAGTCGGCAAGTTATGAATATTGAGGTTGCCGGCTTTGAAGTTATAGACGGCTTATTAGAAACTTTTCTTTCAGCCAGTTATGCAGTCGCTTTTACTCAACAAGCCAGGCCTAGACATATGGCTACTTATCGGCTACTTCCTGCTGAAATTAAGCATCTAATTCAACATGATAAAAATATAACTCCGTACCTGGTAATTCGTCAAATTTTAGATTTTGTAAGTGGGCTTACTGATACCAATGCAATTAGTTTATACAAAAAAATTAAAGGAATAAGCCTGGGATAGACTTTTGTTAACCATATAAGCAAAGGTTTACATGGTTCCATTGTTTTATTTCCTTCCTTTAGGTTTAAAGTCTTTGGGTTTAGCAAAAGCTTGACTTTTGAAATGAAGGAAAGCCTTCGAATATGAGCATTTCTTTTCTATTTAATCCCAATTATTTGAAAGGTTGAACTTTTTTGGCGTTATCTTTGTAAAGTATTTTGCAACCCAATGATAATTTAGAAAAATGGGGCCGACTGGTTTTGACAGCAAGAGCGAGTCGAGTGTAAGCATGCAGGGAGTTGTTGGTATTTCCCTTAATAAAACCATCAACCATATAATTGGCGAAGAAAATTACGCCTTAGCAGCCTAAACTAGGTTGCTCGTCCCGTCAGCATCCTGACCTGTCGTGCTGACAATGGGGCGTCGATCCTCAGGTCTAGTCGCTGCAGGTCCGTGATGCAGTGGCAAATACAATCGCGGATACGGATATCTCCAGGTTTGTTTCGCACCTAGAGATGTCTCGACAACCGAAGCGAAACTAAGCATGTAGAAGGCATATTGGTTTCCTTGTTGGACGCGGGTTCGATTCCCGCCGGCTCCACAAATTATTTCATTTTAAATGGAATAATTTGTGGTTTTTTATATCAGATGGACTATTTTTTTATTTAGATAAATTCCTCTATTTCTCCAACACCTTGCCTAAGTACTTCAAACTGGTCCTGAGAACAATTGATCACTGTTGAAGCTACATTTTTGCCAGAGCCCCCATCAATAACTATGTCAACTAAATTTTTAAATTGCTCATAAATTTCTTCCGGATCAGTAGGGTACTCCACAATATCGTCATCATTTTTGATAGAAGTTGTTACGATCGGGTTGCCAAGCTTTTTTACTAATTCACGAGGAATGTTATTATCCGGAATACGAATGCCCACGGTTCGTTTGTTAGTTTGAAATAGCTTTGGTACTGAGCTATCTGCTTTTAATATAAATGTAAATGGACCAGGAAGCGCTTTTTTCATTACTTTAAAAACAGGGGTACTAATGCGGGCATATTGCGAAATATCGCTCAAGTCATAACATATAAAAGAAAGATGCACCTTTTTCAAATTAATATTTTTAATTAAAGCTAACTTTTGAAGTGCTTTTTGATTGTATATGTCGCAGCCAAGCCCATAGATGGTATCTGTAGGATAAATAATTAAGCCACCATCTTGAAGCACCTTAACTACTTTATCTAAATGTTTTTCTTGAGGGTTTTCCTCGTAAATTTTTAATAATTCAGCCGCCATAGATTTTTTTTGCTAAGATTTACATTATAATTATAAATGAAATAAATCGTTCAGATATCAGTAATTACAAATTTGCCTAAACTTGCAACTCAAAGTTGGGATATGATTATTATACCATTTTTGGTTTTAATTTGTTTTTTTGAAGTTTATACAGTCATCAAATAATGAAAAGAAAAAAAGTAATAGCTGTAGGAATCGTAGTTTTTTCAATTTTGCTCACAGTTTTCGGTTTATACGCTTATCAATCTATTTTTACCCCTAATATTTTAGTTGAAAAAGAGGATCAGCATTTATACATACATCCCAATACTAGCTACAAATCATTATTGGATTCGCTTTACCAAAATGATATTGTGCAAAATAATGTAAGCTTTGGCGTAGTTGCAAGGCTGATGAAACTTGATAATGCAATTAAACCAGGCCGTTATTTACTCAAGAGTAATATGAACAACCGTGAAGCAGTAACATTGCTAAGAGCTGGTAAGCAGGATCCTGTAAATATTACTTTTAATAATGCTCGTACTACACCTGATATGGCTTATAAGCTTACGCAAAATCTGATGATAGATGGTGAAGATATATTGAAAGTTATTAATGATGAAAAAATAATAGAAAATTATCCTTTTGATAAAGAATCATTGAGGGCTATGTTCATTCCCAATACCTATGAAGTTTACTGGACCATAACTGCCAAGGAATTGCTAGATCGCATGTATTATGAATATCAGCAGTTTTGGAATGAAGATAGGAAAGCCAAGGCTGATAGCTTAAAAATGACTCCGGTAGAAGTAACTATATTGGCATCAATAGTGGAAGCAGAAACTAAAAAGCGAGAGGAAAGCCCGGTTATTGCCGGTTTATATCTCAATCGACTTAAAAGAGGCATGTTATTACAAGCAGATCCTACCCTGATTTATGCGGCCGATGATTTTACTATCAAACGTGTATTAAATCGGCATAAAGAAATTGATTCTCCTTACAATACCTATATGTATGCCGGTTTACCTCCGGGACCAATCAATTTTCCAACTATTCATAGCATAGATGCGGTATTGAATAATAAGGATCATAATTACCTTTATATGTGTGCTAAAGAAGATTTTAGTGGTTATCATTATTTTACCGCCAGCTTAAATCAACATTTGAATAATGCCAGGAAATTTCAGCGGGAGCTTAATAAAGCCAGGTTGTATAGGTAAGAGAAAAACTGGTAGTAGTAATCTCTATATTCCCAGTTCTTTTTTGACCTTTAGCACAAATGCTTCTTCAACTTCAGCAATATTGGCAATTTCCGAAGCTGAAAATTTTTCCAATTTAAGCAAGTTTTTAACTACGGTGTAGCTTTTAGCTAAGGTGCCTTCTTCTCGTTCCAGCATCTTTACCGTTTCAATTATTCCCATATTATTATCCCTCCCCAGTACTTGAGTTATTTCCTGATCAAAATTAAAATTTATTTCTTTACTTTTTATATAGATGAAGCTTTTTAAAAAAGTTAAAAACTTAATTATTCGTTCATGATTATAATTGGAATTGGCTAAAATTGCTTTTGCTATAAGTAATCTTTGTTCATTCAATTCTTGCTCGGGGATTTTTCCTCTAAGCAATGCCTTTTGAGCAGCCAACACTACAAATGAAAACGGATTATTCATAGCTAAAAGTTCCGATTCGCTATGGTCAAGAATATGATATACCGGATAAGAATATTCATGAACCGTGCTCAAAAAGGCGCGTCTGTATTTAGAGGGTCTTTCCTGGCTCTTATTACCAGTGAAAACAACTAGTGCCGCAACATTTACTTTGAATCGGTCATATATCCTATACCAGTACTCAAACATTCGTTCAGCAAAAAATTTTGTATCGCCACCCTGAATTTCAAGGTGAATCAACACCCATTTTTCAAAAAACACTTAACCAAGAGATCAGCATATCGAGTCCCTTTTCTGCTTTCTGGTTCAGGAAAAACCTCTTTTAGCTCTTTATCTAAAAATTCAAAATTCTTGTCAAAATCAATAATCTCGTCAATATTATCATAAAAAAAGCGCAACAAATCAGGAAAAAACTCTTCAAATGCGCTTTTTAGCAAAATATCATCTTTTTTTCGATTCATAAATCTTAGGATAGGCTTCAGATTTTTAAATGTAAATCTAATTAATATTAACTTTAGCAGCAGCTTATGTTATATTTAAATACCTAAACGTTGATAAGGATACCCTATTTTTTTTCTCTAAAAGTGGCCAGTTGAAGGTGACTATTAGTGATGAGGATTGGTTAACGCTTGATTTTCCTAATCGCCCCCCGCAAGAAGAGGGTGAACATGATCTGTTACGAAAAGCGCTGGGTGGTAACCCTACCTCTTTTCACAAGTCCCGTGATTACCTGGTAACATATAATACCGAAGCAGAAGTGAGAGCATTAAAACCTGTTTTTACTTTGCTTTCTCAGGTAGAGTCACTAGGAATAATAGCCACTGCCGCGGGAGATGAGATGGATTTTGTTTCTCGATTTTTTGCTCCGCGAGCATGTATTAACGAAGATCCGGTAACAGGATCTGCTCATTGTACCCTGGCGCCATTTTGGCAAAAGCATCTGAAAAAGGACGAACTGAAAGCCAAACAAATTTCTGCCCGTGGTGGGGAATTGATCTGTAAAATAGCTGGTGGCCGGTTTTTGATTAGTGGGCAAGCCGTAACTTACCTCCAGGGAAATATATTTTATCAGCTGACAGCTTAAGGCCCGATAGCCAGTAAAAAATAATTGTCTACCTGGCAGATGAAAATTAAAAAAACTACAACTAATATTTGATGATTGCTTTCCATATAATTATTTTAAAAAACCTAACTTTGGTACTTAATTTAAGCTTATGAATATAAGAGTAGGGTTTGGATACGATGTTCATCAATTAGTTGAGGGACGTGATCTTTGGTTGGGGGGCATATTAATTCCTCATAGCAAAGGTTCACTAGGTCATTCCGATGCTGATGTGCTGATTCATGTTATTTGCGATGCACTGTTAGGAGCAGCTAATATGCGTGATATTGGCTATCATTTTCCTGATACTGATCCTAAATACAAAGGTGCTGACAGCAAGGTTTTATTAAAAAAAGTGATTAACTTACTGCGGGATAATAAATATGAAATAGGCAATATCGATACCACCCTGGTGTTACAGCAGCCTAAAATTAATCCTCATGTGGATAAAATGCGAAACACTCTGTCGCAAGTAATTGGAATAGAGGAAGATGCCATATCAATAAAAGCTACTACCAATGAAAAAATGGGTTTTGTAGGCAGAGAAGAAGGAATAGCTGCCTACGCGGTGGTCTTAATTTATAAAACTGTTACTTTTGCTAAAGGCAAAGATGCAAATCAAATGGTATGACAGCAATAAGTTTGAAAGTAACCGGTGATGGTTCACACACCCTTTATCACCAAGACCTGGATGAAACCTATCACTCTACCCATGGAGCATTGTCTGAATCCATGTATGTATTTATAACCCAGGGGCTTGATTACTGGCATATACATTATCCTGATAAGCCCGTAAGCATACTCGAAGTTGGATTTGGTACCGGACTAAATGCTATTCTGGCTTTTCAATGGTCGATGCTACACAAGGTGCCAGTTACTTACACTACCCTGGAGCCTTTCCCTTTGCCAGCTGAAATAACGGATCAGCTTAATTATATGGAATTTTTTAATATGCCTGAATTGAAATCAACTTTCAAAAATATACATAGTTGTAATTGGCAAGAGTGGCAAAAATTTTCAGCTTATTTCAATTTTTTAAAAAAGCAGGAAAAGCTTGAAGAAGCCTTTCTGGATAAGTATGACGTAGTTTTTTTTGATGCTTTTGCCCCAAACCGTCAATCTGATATATGGCAGGCCCAAAATATTGAAAAAATAGCTACTGCTATGAAACCTGGCTCGCTACTGGTAAGTTATTGTGCTCAGGGGCAATTTAAAAGAAATCTTTTAGCTGCTGGTCTTCCTTTTGATGCCTTGCCCGGCCCTCCCGGTAAGAAGCAAATGGTAAGGGCGATTAGGGAAGAACAGTAATTACTCCGATAAATCTTTGCTAGTGTTGCGATCAGAAATCTCTGTAATTATGATTTATAATGCTCTCCATAGTCTAATGTGTTAATTAATAAAATCCCCGGGCTAACCATAAACATCTCAAAACCTAATTTAAATCATATTTTTTTTGCCCGTTAGCTATTATATTTACAAATTCATTATTGGAATTTTATGAAAGAAATATGACTGATGATAAAGTGGTAGAGCATTCGGGAATAGTTACCCGTGTAGAAGACGGTAAGGTTCAGGTTAGTTTACTCAATGTTTCGGCGTGTGCATCTTGTCATGCCAAAGGCATTTGCGCAGTATCAGAGGCCGAACAAAAGGTAATTGATATAAATAATTTTGCCAATATCTCCGGTCAATATCAAATAGGTGAATCAGTAAATATTTCATTCCAACAGTCTGCTGGTTTTAAAGCACTGTTTCTTGGCTATATTTTTCCATTTCTACTTTTATTTATCACGCTTATCATTACCTGGATAATTAGCAGTAATGAAGCCTTATCAGGCTTATTAGCGTTAGGAATGCTTTTGCCATATTATCTTTTGCTTAAGCTTTTCAATACTCAATTAAATAAGACATTTTCATTTACCATTAGTAAAAACTAATTATCTATATGAGCTCTACCGTATTATTAACCATTCTTTCCTTATCGGCGCTGGGCGTGGTAGCTGCAATTATTTTATATGTAGTAGCCAACAAGTTCAAGGTAGAAGAAGATCCCCGAATAGATAAAGTGGAAGCTGCCCTACCAGCTACCAATTGTGGAGGCTGTGGCTTCCCCGGTTGCCGGGCTTTTGCAGAAGCATTGGTTGGTGCAGATGATCTATCTGAATTGCATTGCCCCGTTGGAGGCAACGAAACCATGCAAGAGGTTGCAGGAATACTCGGTAAGCACATAGAAGAAAAAGACCCCTACGTGGCCGTGGTTCGTTGCTCGGGTTCATTCGAACATCGAAAAAAGACCAACGTTTATGACGGCGCTGCTTCATGTACAATCGCGGCCAGTCTTTATGGTGGTGATACTGGTTGTGCATACGGTTGTGTAGGCTTAGGCGAATGTGTAGACGCCTGCGATTTTGATGCTATGTACATGGATCCTAAAACTGGTTTGCCGGTGGTTAGGGAAGATAAGTGTACAGCATGTAATGCATGTGTTACCGCATGTCCTAAAGATATTATTCAGCTTTGGTCTAAAGGTAAAAAAGACAGACGTATTTATGTTGCCTGTATCAATGAAGAAAAAGGTGCTACTAAGAATTGTTCAGTAGCATGTATTGGCTGCAGCAAATGTGCCGATGAATGCAAATTTGATGCTGTACTGGTAGATAACAATCTGGCCTTCATCGATCCTGAAAAATGCAAACTTTGTCGTAAATGTGTGGATGTGTGCCCAACTGATGCAATTCATGCGGTCAACTTTCCTGAAAGGAAACCAAAACCGGATAGAAACAAGCCAGCCAAACCTTCTGCCAAAACCAGTGATACTTCCGATACTAATATTTCAGTAAAAGAAGTAGATGTAGTGAAAATGGCTAAAGCTAAAGCCAAACCAAGTATTGATAAAAATAAAGCCGACGATAAAAATGATAATGTTTCTTAATAAATTTTTAGGTGGTTCCCCAAAAACTTTTGAAGTGGGTGGTGTTCATCCGGAAGAGAACAAACTTTCGGCCAATGTTCCTATTCGGGATTTACCATTGCCAAAAACAGTTACCATCCCCATTTCCCAGCACATAGGGGTGCCCGCCAAACCGGTAGTAGACAAAAAAGACAAGGTAAAAGTAGGCCAGGTGATTGCGCAAAGTGAAGGTTTTGTTTCTGCCAATATTCATTCATCGGTTTCTGGCATGGTTACCAAAGTAGATGTGGCCATTGATGCCAGTGGTTACAAAAGATTAGCTATTTCTATTCGGGTGAAAGATGATGAATGGGAAGAAGGAATAGATCGTACACCCGATTTAAAATCGGAAATAATAGATACATCTGAGCAAATCAGAGAAAAAATTTTAAATGCAGGTATTGTCGGTTTGGGTGGTGCAACCTTTCCTAGTCATGTAAAACTGGCGGTACCCAAAGGTAAAAAGGTGGATGTGCTATTGATAAATGGAGTAGAGTGCGAACCATACCTTACAGCAGATCATCGCCTGATGCTGGAAAACGGTCCTCGGGTACTAGTGGGAATCAAAATATTGATGAAGGCACTTGGAGTAGATAAGGCCATTGTAGGCATTGAAAACAATAAGCCCGATGCCATCCTAGCTTTACAGAAGCTCACTGCTAATGAAAATGGCATTAGCGTTCAGCCATTAAAAACGCAATACCCGCAAGGAGGGGAAAAGCAATTAATTAAAGCCTGTTTAAACCGTGAAGTACCATCAGGAGGATTGCCTTTAGATGTAGGAGCGGTAGTACACAATGTAGGTACAGCCTTTGCCGTGTATGAAGCGGTACAGAAAAACAAGCCACTAATTGAACGAATAGTAACGGTAACTGGAAAATCTGTAAAAAATCCTTCCAACTTTCGGGTACGCTTAGGAGCTCCCGTCAAAGACCTGGTTGAAAATGCCGGAGGCATACCGGAAGACACTGGTAAAATTGTGAGTGGTGGACCCATGATGGGCAAAGCAATCGCTGATTTGAACGTGCCTGTAACTAAGGGTACTTCAGGAATTTTGTTAATACCGGAAAAAGAATCACGAAGAGACGAAACCATTTCCTGTATCAGATGTGGTAAATGCGTTACTGTATGTCCCATGGGTTTGGAGCCTTATCTTTTATTAACGCTTTCACAAAAACAATTTTACGATCGCGCAGAACAGGAAAAAGTTATGGATTGCATCGAGTGCGGTTCTTGTTCGTACATGTGCCCGTCTTCTCAACCAATACTTGACTACATAAGGCTGGGTAAATCCAAAGTAGGTAAAATCATAAAGGAGCGGAAGAAAAGGTAAAATTCAATAAACAGTAGAAGTAATATCTGCCGATGATGGTTCATATTTAAACAATGAACCTCCCTACTAAATAAATTATTATTTTTTAATGATTAAGAAGTTTCCAAGTGGCTTCTATGGCCAATATAATACAAGCTCAACAGGCATAAGGTGTTGTTTTTGCCGATACCTATTTGAACTCGTATTTTTCTATTTTTGCAATTTAATTTAATTTATTGTAGCTTCTTCAAGCTTTCTTCCAGTATACTTATTTTTGCCTGGGTATCTGCTTTTTTCTTTTTTTCATTTTCTACCACCTGATGAGGGGCATTATTTACAAATCTCTCGTTTTTCAACTTTTTATCCACTGATTTTATAAAGCCTTTTTGATATTCCAGTTCTTTCGATATTCGTTCTATTTCAGCTTCCGTATCTATATTTTCTTCAATGGCGATAAAAAACTCATCAGTTTTTACTACAAATGACAATGCCTGATCCTCTTTTTTATCAGTAAATGAAAGGTTTTCTAAATTAGCCAATTTTCTCAATACCGGTTCAAATTGCTGGTAAACCTGCCGGTTTTCACTTTTTACAGCAAGAGGTAAAGTTACTTTAGGGCTCATTTGCCGCTCTTGTCTCAAATTCCTGATAGTTTTAATTAATTCAAAAACTTGTTCTGCATTTTTAATTATCTGGTTATCGTAACTTTCTGGTTTTGGCCATTCTGCAACAATCACGCAGTTATTTTCGTCTTTTTCGCTCAATTCGTGCCATATCTCTTCGGTGATGAAAGGCATAAAAGGATGCAGCATTTTCATTAATTTTTCAAAAAATCCAATAGTGGCTTCAAGTGTTTTGGCATCTATCGGTTGTTGGTATTCTGGTTTAATCATTTCCAGGTACCAACTGCAAAAGTCATCCCAGGTAAGCTTATAAGCTACCATTAACGCATCTGATATCCGGAATTTGTCATACAGATCATTTAGCTCCTGCAATGATTGGTTAAATCTGGCCTCAAACCAATTTATAGCTACTTGATTGTCTTGTTTTACTGTTCGGTCTACTTCCCAACCCTTTACCAGCCTGAAAGCATTCCAGATTTTATTAGAAAAATTCCTGCCTTGTTCGCAAAGTTTCACATCAAAAAGCAAGTCATTACCTGCAGGAGAACTAAATAGCATGCCTATTCTTACTCCATCGGCACCGTATTCTTTGATCAAATCTAGTGGGTTAGGAGAATTGCCCAAAGATTTGGACATTTTGCGTGCCATTTTGTCACGTACAATACCGGTAAAATACACGTTTTTGAAGGGCATTTCATTTTTATATTCATATCCGGCAATGATCATCCTTGCCACCCAGAAAAATATAATCTCAGGTGCAGTAACCAGGTCATTGGTAGGGTAATAATAATTTATATCGGCATTGTCAGGATTTTTAAATCCATCAAAAACTGAAATTGGCCATAGCCAGGAAGAAAACCAGGTGTCCAGCACATCTTCATCTTGTGATAGCTGCTCAAGTTTTAATGTTTCATCCGGATTTAATTTTTGAGCCTTCACTAATGCCTCTTCAGCTGTTTTAGCCACTACAAATTCGCCACTGGGCAAGTACCAGGCCGGTATGCGATGTCCCCACCATAGCTGGCGCGAAATACACCAGTCACGTACATTTTCCATCCATGAACGGTACATATTTTTAAATTTTGCCGGATGAAATTTAATATTATCGTTCATTACATTTTCCAGCGCTGGCTTTGTAATGGTATCCATTTTTAAAAACCATTGAACACTGAGCTTTGGCTCAATTACCGCATCTGTTCTTTCAGAAAATCCAACGTTGTTAGTATAATCTTCTATCTTATTGATTTGGCCAGCTTTTTCTATATCTTTTACGATCAGCTTTCTTACTTCAAAGCGATCTTTTCCAATGTACAAACCAGCCCTCTCGTTTAATGTACCATCATCATTTAAAATATCTATGGTATCTAATTTATGCTTTAGCCCCAGTTCATAATCGTTGGGGTCGTGTGAGGGAGTTATTTTTAAGCACCCAGTACCAAATTCCATACTTACATATTCATCTTCTATAATGGGTATGGCGCGGTTGAGCAATGGAACTAAAGCCTTCTTGCCCTTTAAGTGGCGATACCTTTCATCATTAGGATTAATGCAAATCGCGGTGTCGCCCAGGATTGTTTCCGGGCGAGTAGTAGCTATAGTTATAAAGTTTTCCTCATTTTCTATTTTATAATTTAAGTAATAAAGGCTGGATTTTACTTCCTTGTAAATCACCTCGTCGTCAGAAAGGGCTGTTTTACCTTGGGGGTCCCAATTAACCATGCGTACTCCACGATATATGTAGCCTTTATTATAGAGGTCTACAAAAACATCATTCACAGCCTCGGAAAGCGATTCTTCCATGGTAAATCGGGTGCGATCCCAATCACAGGAAGCTCCCAGCTTTTTCAACTGTTCCAATATAATGCCGCCATATTTTTCTTTCCATTCCCATGCATATTCTAGAAATTGCTCGCGGGTAAGACTGCTTTTTGCTATCCCTTTTTCTTTAAGCATTGCCACAACCCTGGCTTCTGTTGCTATAGAAGCATGGTCATATCCCGGCACCCAACAAGCATTTTTGCCATCCATTCTGTTTTTTCTGATCAGAACATCCTGAATAGTATTGTTTAGCATGTGCCCCATGTGCAATACTCCGGTCACATTGGGTGGAGGAATTACTATGGTGTAGGGTTCCTTTTCCGGATCGGGTTCTGAGTGAAAAAATTTTTTTTCCATCCAGTACTTGTACCACTTGTCTTCTACTTCAGCCGGATTATATTTTGTAGCAATTGCCATCTTTAGCATTCTTTTAAAATTAAAAAATTAAGCCGCAAAATTATAACGCATCCAATTAAAATAATAGTTTATCTTGAAAAGAAGTAAATGTAAAACTGCTAGAGATAAAGTAAAAGTCAATCGTGTGTGCTAATGACGCTATAGATAGGGAAAATTAAAATTAATATTAGTTAAAACCAATCAATTTTGTCTACTATTTGTTATGGAGCAAACTAAAAATATCTGCATCATAATTTAAGGTTTCTTTAATTTATGGATAGAAGCAATTAATATTGTAGTATTCTATGACACTCACACTTAAAAAGATAAAATCACCTATTATAGAAGAAATGGCGGAGTTTGAAAAAAAATTTCGTCATTCCATGAAAAGCAACATTTTGCTGCTCGACAAAATTATGAATTACATAGTTAAGCGCAAGGGTAAGCAAATGCGGCCGATGTTTGTATTTTTATCCGCGGGTGTATCTGGTGCAATTCAAGAGGCTACATACAGAGGAGCAGCATTAATAGAGCTGCTTCATACAGCTACCCTGGTTCATGATGATGTGGTGGATGACGCTCATACCAGGCGGGGTTTTTTTTCTATTAATGCACTATGGAAAAATAAGATTGCTGTATTAGTAGGTGATTATCTTCTTTCGCGTGGACTTTTATTATCAGTAGATAATGGAGATTATGAGTTGTTAAAAATAGTTTCTGAAGCTGTGAGAGAAATGAGTGAAGGCGAGCTATTGCAAATGGAAAAAGCTCGTAGCATGGATATTACCGAAGATGTGTATTATGAAATTATCAGGCAAAAAACTGCCTCCTTAATTGCTAGCTGCTGCGGTGTAGGCGCTAGTTCGGCAGGTGCAGACGTACTTACTATCCAAAAGATGAAACTTTTTGGCGAAAAGGTAGGTATGGCATTTCAGATCAAAGATGATTTGTTTGACTATGGAGACCTTGAAATTGGTAAACCGGTAGGAATTGATATAAAAGAGAAAAAGATGACCCTGCCACTAATTTATGCATTGCAAAATACAAGTTGGTTAGAAAAACGAAATATCATATACCAGGTAAAAAACAAAAGCGATAAACCTAAAAACGTAGCGGAAGTAATAGAATTTGTAAAAAAATCAGGCGGTATAGAATATACCACTGAAGTGATGAATAAATTTTACCAGGAATCATTGGAAATCTTAAATGACTTTCCAGCATCAGATTATCGAGATTCATTGCACGATTTAGTGAAGTTTACCATTGAAAGAACCAAATAGCTTTAGTCAAGGACTGTAAATACATTATTGTTTTCAACCCCAAATTTGATCGTAAGGTAATATCGATCCTTCCTTTTAATCGTACTTAAGCCTACACAATTTAATTTTTTGTCAATTAATAACAAGAAATTTTCAGTTTTCATAATAGTTTTCATCAATTCGCTAGCTACGACCGATGCCTTTTCTGATTTACATTTAATGCCTACCACTATTTCTGAAAACCGAAAATCCTCCGGTAATTGTTCAGGGCTAAAATAATTCACCCGCTTACGTGGAGAATAAATAGATGACATACTTACCAAATTCATAGTTTGATAGTGAGATACAATTTGGGTAGTAGCCATGTAATAAGAGTGGTGCTGCGAAGACAGCCTTAAAACCTCACTATCTATTAAACTATTCATGCTTTTATCCAACCTGAAATTATCAATTTTATCTTTTAGTAAAGCATCAATGGCTAGTTTAGGCGTTAATTTGTTTTTTTGCGCGAAAATAGAAGCGCAACTTAATAAAGAAATCAATATAAACGTGCTTATTTTTTTCATAGTTTTTGCAGATTTTTATGAAAGTTAAGCATCAGATAATTAACAAAACTTTTTTTTCGACAAGCAAATAATTACCGTAGATAAAATAAACGAAGAAGTCGTTCAGGCTATTTTTTATTCATTTAGTTCAGCACCACAATACTTACAATAGACGGCATCTACATCATGTCCTTCTCTGGAGCACTCAGGGCATGATTGGGTACTCGCTTCTTTTTCCACCACTTTAGATAATTCAGAGGTAACGATTCCTGTAGGTACTGCTATGATTGCATACCCTAATATCATTATTATGGCAGCCACCATTTGTCCTGGTATCGTTTGCGGAGCAATATCTCCATAGCCAACAGTAGTCAATGTAACAATAGCCCAATATACACTGCGGGGGATGCTGGTAAAGCCATTTTCAGTACCTTCTATAAGATACATAAGTGTACCCATAATTAAAACTACGCTCATTACACCGGTTAAGAATACAGTGATTTTAAAACGACTGGCCTTCAATGCCAATGAAATTATACGTCCTTCTTTTAAATAGCGTGCCAGCTTAAAAACGCGGAAAATTCTTAAAAGTCTTATCGCTCTAAATATGACTAATGCCTGAGTACTTACAAAAAACAGACTTAAATAAGTGGGCAAGATTGCAAGCAAGTCGATAATTCCTAAAAAACTAAAAACGTATCCGAGTGGCTTTCTTACAGAAATAATTCGCAATAAATATTCTAATGTAAACAAAAAAGTAAACATCCACTCCATCGTTCGTAGTAAATTGCCATAGCGAATAGAAATTGACTCAACACTTTCAAGCATTACAGCAAACACACTCAAGCCAATATTAATCAATAATACTACATCAAACGCTTTTCCTGTTGGTGTATCGGCTTCAAAAATTATTTCATGAAGTTTCTTTTGCCAATTTTTCATACACTATGCTTCTGAGGTGATAACTTAAACATTCGAGTCATGAAGATAGTTAGAATTTTGTTGTACTTAAATTTATCACTTTTAAATAATCATTTTTTATGAAGAATCTTACCGATAAAAATCAGATTGTGAATCAACTTTTCGACAATGTAAGTCAATTTATTAAATATAAGATAGGAGCAGAACCTCCAAAAAAGAAAAAAGACAACACCGGACTTATTGTAAGTGCAACCATCCTTGGGGTTTTAGCTGGTGTAGGAGCAGGTTTTTTGTTTGCTACTGAATCAGGTGCTGCCACCAGAGAAAAATTAAATAAATTGATTCAAGATGCGACTAAACAGATCAGCAATTACACTTCCGAAGAGATTGAAAAGCTTAATGAAATAGCCAAAGAGCAAATTGAAAACTTGAAGAAAATGAAGAGCTAATTCATTATATTTTGAAAAAAGCAATAAAAAAAGCGCATCATTTACTTGATACGCTTTTTTTATGTCAATTCGGGAATAGTCAAGCCTTATTTTAAACTTACTTCTTCTACAGGCAAGGTCATCTCTATTATGTTAGCTTCACTTTCTTTCAATTGCTTTTCAGCTTCAAGAATATCTATATTATTCAAGGCGATGGAAGGAGCAATTACAAGTGCTACTACACTCATAAGCTTAAGTAGAATATTTAAGGAAGGACCAGAAGTGTCTTTAAAAGGATCCCCAACGGTATCACCAACTACAGCTGCTTTATGAGGTTCGGACCCTTTTTCGTATTCTTTGCCGTCAATGGTTACTCCTTCTTCAATCATTTTTTTGGCATTATCCCAAGCACCTCCGGCATTGGCCTGGAAGATAGCCATTAATACACCGGAAACAGTAACACCTGCTAATAAACCTCCAAGCATCTCAGGGCCTCCTAAAAATCCAATAGCTACCGGAGCAGCAATGGCTAGTAAACCGGGCAATATCATTTCTTTTAGCGAAGCTTTGGTAGAAATGGCTACACATTTACTGTACTCGGCAGCACCATCAGCTTCATCGAGTATTTTCTTGTCTTCTTCAGTAGCATGCTCTACATCGCCATTATACTTTTTCATTATTTTTAGCGCGTTGGTCAATTCTGGAATATCGCGAAATTGTCTTCTTACCTCCTGAATCATTGAGCGGGCAGCTCTGCCAACTGCATTCATTGCCAAGGCCGAAAACACAAATGGCAACATGGCCCCCAAGAATAATCCTGACATTACCACTGGTTTAGCAATGTCAATTCCAATATTTGTCATGTTGGCCTGTTGCATAAAGGCAGCAAATAATGCCAATGCGGTTAATGCTGCCGAACCAATGGCAAATCCTTTTCCAATAGCCGCGGTAGTATTACCTACAGCGTCCAACTTATCTGTACGGGCTCTTACTTCTTTGGGTAACTCTGACATCTCAGCAATACCACCGGCATTGTCAGAGATAGGTCCATAAGCATCTACTGCCAGTTGTATTCCTAAATTAGACAACATACCCACTGCTGCTATGGCAATGCCATATAGGCCTGCAAAATGATAAGATACTAAAATAGCAGATGCAATTAATATGATGGGAATACCAGTAGAAAGCATGCCCACTCCTAACCCGGCAATTATATTGGTAGCGGGCCCAGTTACAGATTGATTTACAATGGAAACAACTGGTTTTTTACCAGTACCTGTATAATATTCGGTTATTTGACCAATGAATAAAGCAATTGCTAATCCGGAAAATACAGCCCAGAAAACTCCCATTGAAGTATAAGTTTCTCCATTCAACGTCCAGGTTTCCGGAAGCATCCATTGAATAATTAAATAGGAAACAATTAGCATCACGATACCTGAAACAAATTCACCAAAGTTTAATGCTTTGTGTGGGTCTCCTCCATCCTTCACTTTAACGAAGAAGGTACCTAAAATGGAAACCAGTATACCTGCACCTGTTAGAAAAAGTGGGAGTAAAACAGCCGATAATTGACTAAAGCCATCCGAAAATTCCGGTAAGGCAACAAAGGCAGCTCCCAGCACCATGGTAGCAATAATTGATCCTACATATGATTCAAATAAATCGGCACCCATACCGGCAACGTCACCCACGTTATCTCCTACATTATCTGCAATAGTTGCAGGGTTCAAAGGGTGATCTTCCGGAATGCCGGCTTCTACTTTGCCTACTAGGTCGGCTCCTACATCAGCAGCTTTGGTATAAATACCTCCGCCTACTCTGGCAAATAATGCAATGGATGAAGCTCCTAATGAAAAACCGGAAATCACATTTAATACTCTGGAAATATCCCAATCTGCTCCGATAAATTGTGTAAAAACGATAAAAAGACCGCTTAAACCAAGAATACCTAACCCAACTACACCGAGTCCCATTACAGAGCCACCAGCAAAAGCTACTCCTAATGCTTTGCCTAAAGAAGTACGAGCCGCCTGGGTAGTTCTTACATTGGCGCGAGTGGCCACTCGCATACCTATCAAACCGGCAAAGCCAGAGCAAAATGCACCTGTAATAAAACTTAGCGCTACCAAACTATTGGAGGTAGCTTCTGTACTACCTTTGATAGCTAATAAAACAGCCACCGCTATAACAAAAATGGCCAAAATTTTATATTCGGCCTTAAGAAACGCGATAGCTCCATCGGAAATGTGTTTTGCTATTCGAGCCATTTTTTCTGTACCCACTTCTTGTTTGTCTACCCACGATGATCGAACATAAACAAAAATTAGCCCTATGACACCGAGCAAGGGTAACAAATAAATTAAGTTTTCCATTGTTAATTATTGATTATTTGAGTTGAAATTTTATCTTTTTCAGTAATTATGATTTCATTTGGATAAAAGAACTGCTAAATTATTAACTATATGTCAAACATGAAACTTAATCGATCTCCATATTCATGATTTTTTAAAATATCACTTGATATATTACAAAGTCACGAAGAACAAACAGGCTGTCAATTATTTTTTAATTAGCTTCATGTATTTGTTTATCATAAATAATTGCAAGTAAATATTATTTAAAGTGGCATATACCAAATATTATTATTATTTTGTTTCGCATGGCATTGGCATAAGTATATTTCCATTTATACAAATGATGATGCTTTTCTTAACAATTAAGTTATAATTGTACTTTTATTACATGATTTAATACTAATTGATAAACTAAACTTACATTAAATATGAGAAAATTAATGCTTTCGATTGTATTGTTACTAACGGTGCAGTTAGCTGATGCGCAATCAGTTAATATCGATTTTGAAGAATATGACTTGCCCAATGGCTTACATGTTATCCTTCATCAGGATAATTCAACCCCGATAGTGGCTACAGGAGTTATGTATCATGTGGGTTCAAAAAATGAAGAAATTGATAAAACCGGTTTTGCTCATTTCTTTGAACATGTTTCATTTGGCGGTTCTAAAAATATTGCGCCCGGGGAATTTGATATTTTTGTGGGTGAAGCCGGCGGTACCAATAATGCTTATACAACCACTGATGTTACTTACTATTATGAAATCTTCCCCTCCAATCAGCTTGCTTTAGGTTTATGGCTTGAGTCTGAACGTATGCTGCACATGATTGTAGATTCTGCTACAGTAAGTACTCAACGCGAAGTTGTGAAAGAAGAAAAACGTCAAAGGTATGACAATCAACCATATGGCTCTTTTCAGCAAGAAATTTATGCCAAAGCATATGAAAAACATCCTTACCGATGGACCCCGATTGGCTCTATGGAGCATTTAAATAATGCCTCGGTTCAGGATTTTATTGATTTTAGAGATAAATTTTATACTCCCAATAATGCCGTACTTACCGTAGCGGGTGATATTGATATTGAAGCTACTAAAAAATTGATCAATGATTACTTTACCGATATACCAGCTGGGGATGAAATAAACAGAGATTTACCTGTAGAGCCTAAAAAAATTGAAGAAGTAAGAGATGTGGTTTACGATGAAGTGCAATTGCCGGCCGTGATGGTAGCCTATCACGTGCCTGAGGTAGGTTCAAAAGACTACTATGCTTTAAGCATGCTGAACAAAGTACTTTCTGACGGGCAAAGTTCTCGACTGTATAAATCGCTCGTGGATAATAAAGAACTTGCCGTGGCATCCGGGGCATTTCCTTCAGGATCTGAGGACCCGGGATTATTTACCATGTTTGCCATTGCCAATATGGGTGTAGAGGTAAACGTGGTAGAAAAAGCAGTTTTGGAAGAGGTAAACACCTTACAAA
This sequence comes from uncultured Roseivirgaceae bacterium, assembly GCA_964592475.1. GTDB lineage: Bacteria > Bacteroidota > Bacteroidia > Cytophagales > Cyclobacteriaceae > CAZQEZ01. The sequence goes on along the minus strand of CAZQEZ010000003.1, from coordinate 2,471 downwards.
ATGAGCTTATTACCGATGAAGAATTTAACAAAATTAGAAATCAGGTGGAAAGTGACTTCATTAATAGTAAATCTGATGTGGCGGGCATAGCCAATAGTTTAGCTGATTATTATGTTTTGTATGGGGATACGGATTTGATAAATACTGAATTGGATAAGTATTTGGCTGTGACCAAAGAAGATATACAGCAAATTGCCAAAGAGTATCTTACTACAGAAAACAGGGTATTGATTCACTGGTTACCCATGTCGTCTCAACAATAATTTGCACAACTTAAAAGAAATTAACAATGAAAAAATATAGATTAATAATTTTATTACTGATATTTTTAGCAGGAAATGTACAAGCTCAGGTTGACAGAACTAAAAAACCAGAGCCCGGTCCGGCTCCGGTCATCAACATGGGTAAATATGACAAATTTACTTTAAAAAACGGGCTAACCGTAATAGTTGTAAAAGATGATAAATTACCCACGGTAGCATTTTCTCTAAGGGTAGATCGAGACCCAGTAATGGAAGGTGATAAAGCCGGATTTTTAAATTTGGTAGGCCAAATGATGCGCAGTGGAACTACTAATAGAACCAAAGCTCAAATAGATAGTGAGATAGATTATATCAGTGCCTCTTTGTTTCCCGGTTCAGCATCTTTATATGCTGCATCGCTAAGTAAGCATCAAGATAAATTGCTTGAGCTTATGACCGATATTTTATTTAATCCTACTTTTCCTGCCGAAGAATTGGAAAAATTGAAAAAGCAGGTTGTTTCAGGTTTAGCAGCAGAAAAAGATGACCCAAATGCCATTGCAGGTAATGTAGCTCAGGTACTTGTGCATGGTAAAGACCACCCTTATGGTGAGTTGGAAACCGAGAGTACGGTCGAAAATATAACAGTAGAGGATATTAGTAACTATTACCAAACCTATTTTAAGCCGAATGTGTCTTACCTGGCAATAGTGGGTGACATTGAAGTAAGTGAAGCAAAAAAACTGGCTAACAAATATTTTGCTCAATGGGAAAAGGGTGATGTGCCTAAACATGAGTATGACATGCCAAAAAAACCCGAAGCAACTTACGTTGCCCTGGTAAACAGGCCTAATGCAGTACAAACTATAGTGGATATTACTTATCCTATAGACTTAAAAACAGGCAGCGAAGAGGCTATCAGGGCCAACGTGATGAATAGGATTTTGGGGGGAGGTTCTTCCGGAAGATTGTTTAAAAATATTCGGGAAGATAAAGGATATACCTATGGCGCTTACTCTTCAGTTAGTAGCGATGAGTTGGTTGGTACTTTTAGCGCCAATGCAAGCGTGAGAACTGAAGTTACGGATAGTGCTTTGATAGAGTTTATGTCCGAATTGAAAAGATTGAGACAAGAAGAAGTGGAAGACCTGGAAATAACTCTATCCAAAAATGAATATGCGGGAGGTTTTATCAGGGCTTTGGAGAATGCGCAAAACATTGCTCGATTTGCCATTAATACCGAAAGGCTTGGTTTGCCAGCTGATTATTATAAAAATTACATAAAAACAATTCAATCTACCACCAAGGAAGATGTACAAAAGCTGGCTCAAAAATATGTTACTCCTGCTAATGCTTATATCGTAGCTGTAGGCAAAGCTTCACAAATTGCCCCTACTTTGGAGAAGTTTGGGAAAATACAGTATTACGACATGTATGGCAATGAAATAGAGGCGCCTAATTTCGATATGCCAACAGACGTATCAGCCGATCAGGTTTTAAATAATTATATTGAAGCCATTGGTGGCAAGCAGACCCTTGATAAAGTAGAGGATATTGAGCTTGTTTTATCAGCAGCTATTCCACAAGGAAAATTGTCAATTGTGAACCAAAAGAAAGCACCCCATAAATCAGTTACTGAAGTAAAAATGGGAGATAATGTACTCAACAAAGTAGTATTTGATGGAGAAAAAGGTGTGCAAATGGCTATGGGCCAAAAAATGCCAATGGATGAAAATACTGCTGCTGATACCAAAATTAATTCGGCAATGTTTCTGGAAATGCAACTACTAAATAGTGATATAGCGTACCAACTTACTGGTGTTGAGCAAGTAGATGGCAAGGATGCCTATGTAATAGGTTTCGAGCTTCCGTCAGGTTCCTCGGTTTCGTTGATGTATGATAAAGAAACCGGCCTTAAATTGAAGCAAGTAACCGTGTTGGAAACTCCACAAGGCCAAATGACGCAAGCAGTATCTTTTTCCGACTACCAGGAAGTAGATGGTATAATGGTCCCACATTCGCAATCAACTTCCATAGGGCCACAAATGATAGATGCCAGGTTAGAATCGGTTGAAATCAATAAAGGATTAGCTGATGATATTTTCGTGATAGAATAAGCTAAACTATCATTAATTAACTAAGATCAAAAAAACCGGTATTTGAAAACTACCGGTTTTTTTTTATTATATAATATCTAAAATAAAATTCTGTAACTTATAAAAGGTAAAA
>CAZQEZ010000002.1:26290-77109 GCA_964592475.1 uncultured Roseivirgaceae bacterium | reverse complement strand
GCAGGTATCTGAAGTCGCTGATAAAATTAAGGGGCAATGATCCTGGTTTTAATTGGTTCTTAATTAATTCAACTTTTAAAGTGCCCACTCGTCCGATCCCGATCACTATCGTGGATGCAACCGGATACCTAAGTTATTTCCTTATTTACAATTTTAGCTAAAGCAGTTTTTGCAAGTCTTCTCTAACTACCCGTATACAGCGAGGGCACACCATATTTTATATTTTGATAAAAATTGAATTTTTTCTATTTTAGTAAATAAACCACATATTTACTGTAAATATCATTTAATAAAAGAAGAAATGCCAAAAGTAAGATTAGCAAAACCGGGTGACGCAGCTGAAATAGTAGATTTTCAAATAAAAATGGCGATGGAAACTGAAGACTTGGAATTGGATTTTGCCATCGTAGAAAAAGGAGTAAGAGCGGTTTTCCAAGATGCTACCAAAGGTCAATATCATGTGGTAGAGGATGAAGGAAAACTAATATCATCATTGCTACTCACTTATGAATGGAGCGACTGGAGAAATGGTATAATAATTTGGTTGCAGTCATTATACGTATTACCAGCTTATCGAAGGCAGGGTATTTTTAAACAAATGTTTGAATACCTGCAAGCACAGATCAATAAAGATGAAAGCCTGAAAGGACTCAGGCTTTACGTGGATAAAAGCAATCATCTTGCCCAGCGCGTATATGAAGCGATGGGCATGGATTCTCAACATTATCAAATGTATGAATGGTTGAAATAAACAATTTAGTCTACATCTACCAATTCTATTTCAAATAATAAATCTTTACCTGCCAAAGGGTGATTAGCATCTAAGATAACGCTTTCTGGCTTGGTTTCAGTCACCACTACCGGAATTTGACTACCATTAGGTTGTTTTATAGAAAGTTGCTGACCTACTTTGGGTTCAATATTATCAGGCACTTTTTCTTTCTCTATTTCTACTACCAGGTCATCTCTACGATCACCGTAAGCCTCTTGGGAGGGAATTTCGGTAGTCACTTTATCTCCGGTTTTCATACCTTCTACTGCTTTTTCGAAGCCTGGTATCATTTTTCCTTCGCCTAGCGTAAATTGTAGTGGATCTCTTTCTAATGAAGAATCGAAAACTGTTCCGTCTTTTAATTTTCCTGTGTAGTGAACCTTCACTGCATTTCCTTTTCTTGCTTCGGTCATATCATCAAAATTTATAATATAAAAATCTATTCTTTTTTAATTAACATCTTATGTTCACAATAGTTGGCGCTTTTATAAATCTTAAGAGTAACAGCGAACACTCCGATGTTCAATTATGAACAGTTTTTTATAAAACTTTCAGTAAAATGTGCTATTTTAGCCGCTTAAGCTCTATGCCTTGTGCTTGGCATAGAATTAGTAATATAATTATTTAAATATAAATTTTTATGGCTGGAGACAAGGAAATAGGTAAAATATTAATTATTGACGATGATGAGGATGTGTTGCTGGCTGCCAAAATGTTATTGAAAAAACATGCGCATCAGGTATTAATAGAAAAGAACCCCAAGAAAATCCCCTTTTTGTTAAATAATGATACTTATGATGTAATACTACTGGATATGAATTTTAGTAAAGATATTACCAGTGGTAAGGAAGGGTTTTATTGGCTAAACGAAATACTAGCGCGTGATCCTTCTGCTGTGGTTATTTTGATTACTGCATTTGGCGATGTGGAAATGGCCGTAAAAGCATTAAAAGAAGGGGCAACCGACTTCGTACTAAAGCCATGGCAAAATGAAAAACTGGTAGCTACACTCTCAACTGCCTTAAAACTAAAAAAATCTTATAAAGAAGTAGACAGGCTGCAGCAAACCCGCAGGCAATTGCAAGAAGACAGTAATCAACCATTCAAAGATATAATAGGCAACAGCCAATTGATCAGGGAAGTGTTTGCCATGATTGATAAGGTAGCACAAACAGATGCTAACGTGTTGATATTGGGTGAAAACGGAACAGGTAAAGAGCTGATAGCCAGGGCAATACACCAGCGGTCGTTAAGAAAAGACAATGTTTTTATTAATGTAGACATGGGCGCAATTACCGAATCGTTGTTTGAAAGCGAACTCTTTGGCCATAAAAAAGGTGCATTTACTGATGCTAAAGATGACCGAGCAGGCCGTTTTGAAATAGCTAACGACGGCACTTTGTTTTTAGATGAAATAGGTAATTTGAGTTTGCCTTTACAATCAAAATTACTTACTGTATTACAAAGAAGAGAGGTGATGAGAGTAGGTACTAATAAATCCATACCTATAGATATACGTCTCGTGTGTGCCACCAACATGAATATACATGATATGGTAAAAGACAATACTTTTCGTCAGGACTTACTATATCGAATAAATACTGTGGAATTACAGTTGCCTCCTTTACGCGACAGGATGGAAGATATACCATTATTGGCTGAGCATTTTATAAAAATGTATAGCAATAAATATCGTAAGCCGGTAAAAACTCTTGCTGCTAACACGATAAAGCGATTACAAAAATATAAATGGCCTGGTAATATTAGGGAATTACAGCATGCCATAGAACGTGCCATAATAATGAGTGATGGCAATACACTTTCACCGGAAGATTTTTTCTTTTTAAATCAGGCTCCTGAAGCAAATGACGAAGCAGCTAATTTGTTTAATCTGGATGACGTAGAGAAGCACACAATTCAAAAAGCAATTAATAAGCATTCGGGCAATATATCTAAAGCAGCAAAAGAATTGGGACTTACCAGGGCCTCATTATATCGAAGGTTGGAGAAGCATGGACTTTAGTGATTACAGGCTAAATATTACTATTAGAGTGGTAATAATTGCTATTACCATCTATATTTTCACTTATCTTATTTACCAGAATGTGTTTTTTATCACGGTATTGCTCATTCTGGCGCTGGTAGTGTACCAGGTAATTTCCTTAATTAATTTTATGGACAAAACCCATAAGGAAATTGATGTATTTTTCAAATCAATAAAAAACAATGATTTTTCCCAAACTTATTCATTAAAAAATGATGGCACCTATATCGATTTGTTAAAATCGGATTTTAACCAAGTATTACATAAACTAAATGAACTAAAATCAACTCATGATGAGCAGCACAATTATTTAAAAAACATTGTACAGCATGCCGGTATTGGTATTCTTACATTTAAGCGCAACGGCGATGTTCAAATAATTAACACTGCTGCTAAAAAGCTATTTCAGGTAGATAATTTGCGCAATATAAATGAATTGAATAAAATAAGTGAACCGCTGGTTAATAGTTTTTTTCAATTAAGAACAGGAGGCCGGGATCTGATAAGAATTGAGCAAAATGAAGAAACTGTTCAATTGGCCATTTATATTATTGAACTTTCGCTAAAGGGTGAAGAGTTTAAACTGGTGAGTATTCAAAACATACAAAGCGAGCTGGAGGAAAATGAAATGGAGGCCTGGCAAAAGCTGGTGAGGGTACTTACACATGAAATTATGAATTCAGTAACCCCTATTTCTTCACTTGCCAATACAGTAGAGCAAGAAATGGCTGAATATATTAAAGAGGAAGAAATTTCTGTTGACAGGTATATTCCGTTAGATGATTTAGAAGATATGCACCTGGCAGTAAGGACCATTCAAAGAAGAAGCGATGGTTTGATTAGGTTTGTGAGCGATTTTCGTAGCCTCACCCACATCCCTAAACCAAAAATGAAGCTGGTAAAAGTAATTGATATCTTAGAGCAGGTGCAAGTATTGTTCAGGCATGAACTTGAATCGAATAATATAAATTTTGAAATGAAAGTTATACCTGATGATTTGCTCATCAATGCTGATGCAGAGCTAATTCACCAGGTATTGATCAATATAATCCAAAATGCAGTTCACGCGCTACATGAACAGGAAGATAAGTCAATATGGGTTCGTTCTTTTTTGGATGAAAAAGGAAAACCTACAATCACCATTAATGATAATGGGCCCGGCATTGAGGAGGAAGCACAAACAAAAATTTTCATACCTTTTTTCACTACCAAAAAAACAGGTTCAGGCATTGGTCTTAGTTTATCGAGGCAAATAATGCGCCAACACTTAGGCACACTGGCAGTTAAATCTAAAATAGATGAAGGCACTGAATTCTCCTTAAAGTTTTAAGCTGTTGAATAGCTTTGTCATCATCTAATATTTATTTATTTTTACAATCAAAATAAACATATTGCTTTTATGGATGGGATTGAAAATCGGATTAGGCAAATAATGGTGGATAAACTCGGTTTGGCAGAAACTGAAATAACCCCTGATGCTAATTTTATTAAAGATTTAGGTATTGACTCTCTTGATTATGCTGAGTTAGTAATGGAATTTGAACAGGCTTTTAAAATTAAAATTCCTGATAATGAAGCCGAAGATTTGCAAACCATAAAGCAAGCCGTTCAATACATCAACAAAAAATTAGCACAAACGGAAGAAGAAAATGCTTAATTAATAAGCATTTTCATCGCCCTGCATTATTGACATTATTGTTAATAGCAAAATTTTAACATCGAGTAACATCGACCAATTTTCAATGTAAAATCTATCCAGCCTTACCCTGCCAGCCATTTGGAAGATGGTTTGAGTTTCACCTCTAAATCCCTTAGCTTGAGCTAAACCTGTAATACCCGGTTTGATAACGTGTCGCTGCATAAAGTTATCTATCAAGGAAGAATATTCTTCAGTATGCTTTAACATGTGAGGACGTGGACCTATAATAGACATATCTCCTAATAGTACATTGATAAACTGGGGTAATTCATCTACACTTGTTTTTCTTAAAAATGCTCCCACTTTGGTAATACGTGAATCACCTTTAGTGGCTTGTTTCATATTGGCCTCGCCATTGACATACATTGTACGAAACTTCCAGCACCAAAAATCCTGATTATCTTTACCGGTACGAAGCTGTCTAAAAAATATTGGTCCTCTTGAATCTAATTTGATCCATAAGGCGATTAATGGAAATAGCCAAGAGAAAATAAAAACAAAAACCATTAATGAAAAGGTAATGTCGAAAACGCGTTTAAATACTTTGTTCTTTGTAATATCAAGCGGTACCGCGGTCACATTAATTATGGGTATGTGGTCAAAACGCTCCAACTCCAAACCCTTGGCAGAAAATCCCCGAAAATCTGTGATAAGTTTCACGTTTACTCCAGAGCTCTCACATTTACTTATTACATTCCTTACTTCTTGATGACTTAAATATGGAAGGCAAACGTAAACCTGATCTATTTCTTTGTTGAGAATAAGCTCATCTATATTATTTATAAAACCGATAAAATCTTTTTCTGTCTCCTGCTTACTGATGAACCCCAGCATTCTAAAACCATATTCAGTGTGCTTTTGAAAAAATTTAGTTAAATCCTGGGCCAAATCTCCATAACCTACTATAGCTACATTGCGAAAGTTACCACCTTTACTTCTGTAAACTTTTAAATAAAAATTAAATCCAAATTTCCAGAAAAGTACAAAAGTTGCAAATAAAATATAAGTAATTAAAATTTGTAGACGTGAATAAACTACCACCGAGTTAATATTAATAATAAGATAAGCCGAGAGTAGCAGCAAATGAATTATTATAAGGGACAAATGAGATTTTATAACTTCAAATACCCTGGTAAGTCTGGAAAAACGGTATGGCCGGTAAAAAAGCACCAATACTATCCATGACAAGTTTAGGTAAATAAGTAACTGTAAATAAGGCTGTTGAAATACGCCGGATATTTCTGAAAATTTTATTAAGTATGCCAATAAAAAGGCAATATTTAACCCTAATAAATCACCCAAGGCCTGGGCCGGGTTCAAGTACTTTGAGTATCTTTTTCTAATCATCTAGCTGATTTTATTTTGACCGTAAAACTAATACCATATTTTTTTTAAAAAAACAGCAAAACGTCCTAAAATCGCACGTATGCAAATTACTTTTATTATCACCTAATAATAAGCCACTTTTTCCTTGAGGCTTTTCTTATAGACACATCGAATGATAAAAAAGTAAAGGAGATGTAAGAAATTTTTTTAGAAAGGCAGAAACTTCTAGGTATCTTTTCAATTAATCGATCAATTTTGAGGTATAAAGACCAGGGTACAGAGGAAATATTACATATAATAACCTTTAAAAGAGTGGGTTATAAAATTAATCAAGCAAATTTTATATAATTCAATAAAGGTTGGAAAGGGTGAAATTATTCTTTTTGAGTGATGTAATTTTTGTATGTTATTGAAATCGTTGTGCTTTTCCATCTACTAAAGCGGATGCCTCGATCAATAATTCGGGCCTTTTTTCGATACCATTGCCTAATACAATCATATCTGCGCCAGCATCTAAAGCAGTGGATATTTTATCTGATGAGTCCAACCCACCCCCTACAATTAAAGGCATTGATATGGCCTCTTTTACTTTCTTGATCATTAACGAATCTATAGGTAGCTGTGCACCGCTACCCGCATCTAAATAAAGTAATCTAAAGCCCAGATACTGAGCAGCTAAGGCAGTAGAAACGGCAATATCGGTTTTGTCCCTGGGTATGGGCATGCTTTGACTCATGTATAATGCGGTGGTAGGTGCTCCAGAATCGACAAGAAGATAACCCGTGCTTATAACCTCTATTTGTGGATGTTGCTTAAGAATAGGAGCCGCTATCACTTGCTGGCCAATCAAAAGGTCCGGATTGCGGCCTGATAATAAAGAGAGGAACAATATACCATCTGCAAGTGGATTTATGTGCATAAAGTTTCCAGGAAAAAGTATTACTGGTATTGCACAATGCTCCTTAATCATAGTAATAATATGACTTATATGGTTGCTTGTAATTAATGAGCCTCCAACTAATATGTTGTTTACCCCGCATTCTACACAAAGATGGATTAGTTTCAGCAAATTGGCTTCATTGGTAACCTTATCAGGATCAATCAAAACTGCCAATAATTTTTCATTGTTAACTATCTTCTTTTGAATCTTTTTGTAGATTGCTTTGTCCATTATTATCGATATTGATTCCTTTTAGTTTTTTTTGTAATTGCTCACTAATTATAGAAATCAAAATTATAAAAAACTGGTCTTTAATCATCTTTCCAAAGTCAGTTTCTTTTTTGGCTGACGATGTAAAAGCTGAAGACCAGCTGGATTTTTTCTTCTTAGCCTTTTTTTTTCCAAAAATCATTCGAAGTAAAGCATAAAGTACAAATGCAACTGCACCTGTCATGACAACAGCTTCAAATATTTTTTCTTGTTTTTCTTTACTAGGTTTTTCTTGGAGTGTTTTTTTTATCTCATTTCCAATTTTTTCTATTTCCTCTGTTTTTTTCTTTATTGATTTTTTCATAAAAGTTAATTTTGATAGATTATAGATAAAAAGTCATTTATTCTACTCTTTGTTTATATTTTATTTAAATAAATAAGTATAAAGGGAATTAGAAAGAAAGTAAGAATGATATAAACAAATCCAATTACACGATATTTCATGGTTTGTTTGCCAACTTCACGAGCCAAAAAGATTGGTATATTTCTAAGTCTGGCAAAAGGCAAGAAAATTAAAACTCCTATTAAATTAAATAATAAATGGGCAATTGCTATGCTAATAGCTGCTTCAGATTTAAATAAGGCAGCTAGTAAAGCTGTTATAGTGGTGCCAATATTTGCTCCCATTATGAATGGGAAAGCTTTTCGCAATGAAATTTTGCCGGTAGCTACTACTGGCACAAGCAAAGAAGTTGTAATTGAACTCGACTGTACAGCAGCAGTAAGCATGGTACCCCAGGCAAAAGAAGTAAAAGGTTGTTTTAAATGCTCACGCAACTTATGGCTAAATTCTCCTCGCAGTAGTTTGTAAATTTGTTTAGACAGAATTTTGATAGTGCCGAAGAGCAACACGATGGCTATAATTAAAATAATTATTGGATTATCTATCAAATCATTTAACAAATGAGTAATGCCGCTGGTAAAAGGAAATTCATAATCCACGCCGCTAGCATTATCTCCGGCAATTGCTGGGGCAACCATGGAGGTAAACCAACGGGTAATTATAGAAAGAAAATTGTAATAATATTCTAAAGGGAATAAGATCAAGGTAAGTAGTACATTGAAAAAATCATGGGAAATACCAGCAGAAAGTGCTTTTCTAAATTCTTTTTTCTTGGTAATAAAAGCCAGAGCTACTATGGTGCTAGTAAGCGTTGTGCCAATATTCGCGCCCATTATCATGGGTATGGCATTTTTTAACTCAATGGAACCTGAGGCAGTTACCGCGACGATCATAGACGTACTGGTAGAGCTACTTTGAATAATGGTAGTAATTAATAAACCAATAAATAAGCTTATAAATGGATTTGAAGTTAATGAAATTACTCCTTTTGCTGCATCTTTCCCCAATAGGGTAAAGCCAGAACTTAAAAGATCGATAGAAAGTAGAAAGAAAAATAAGATAGGGATAATTTTTAAAAGATGGTATATTATCCTTTTCCCATTCAAGGGTGGCATATCAGTGATTTCTTCCGTTTCAATACTTCGCATAATTGCTTCAAATATATTTATTTTAGGTACCGGCTACTTCATTATCATTTATTTCTAAATAAAATGCAAAGGTAGTTCAAGATTTTTCTTTCGCTACAAAGTTGAATATTAAGAAATGATCATGTTTATTTAATATTCAAAAATTTTTCAACAATTTTATGTTTTTAGGATTAACGTGATAAATTGAAGGTGCAAATTAAATTGGATACCTGCACCCGATCAGTATTGGAGTAGGCGATATAAAAGTAGCCTGCGAGACATTATCTTAATGTTAAACAAAAAACCTTTTGGTAACAAAAACTTAACACATGTTTTCTAATTCTCTTTTTACCTTTACGGCAGCTTGTAAAGTAGATTATTCGGAAAAAGAAACTTATTGTGCTCAATGGCAAATATTAATGAAAAGATAAGTCAAGATAAACTTTCTAAGGTAGCTTATCAATTATTTGATTTTACCAAAAAAGAAAGTGTATTTATAGCTTTAATCGCGGTATTGTTCTTCATTGCTGGTTCGGTATCTCCATTTCCGCAAGTAGCTATGTGGTTCGGTTTTGCCATGGCAGGCTATTCGGCTATAGCTAATGATAGTATTCAGACTATTGGTACTTTTATATCATCCAACAGTCATAAAAAATGGTATTGGCTTTGGCTTTTCATGGGTTCTATTTTTCTCATCACGGTTACTTATAGCTGGATTGTATACGATGGCGACGTTACTTACCAGCGACTGGCTCACAAGGGATTTAATGAGGCTCCCGAAAGCTTTAGCTTTTTACAACTAGCTGCTCCTATTATTCTTTTGGTCGTTACTCGTTTGCGAATGCCGGTTTCCACATCTATTTTGCTTTTGAGCGTATTTTCTACACAGGCTACTGCCATTGCAGATGTATTGAGTAAGAGCTTACTGGGATACGTTGTAGCATTTGTATTAGCCATCCTTGTCTGGTTTGGTGTATCCAGAATTTTTGCAAAATATATTAAAGGAAAGCCCGCGCCATTTTGGAGATACTTACAATGGATGACCAGTGGATTTTTGTGGTCAGCATGGATCATGCAAGATGCTGCCAATGTAGCCATATTTTTACCCAGAGCTTTGAGTATATGGCAGTTTGTTGCATTTGCCGGCTACATATTTTTAGGTTTGGGGTTATTATTTTATTTAAAAGGCGATAAAATTCAAGGCATTGTAAACGAAAAGTCAGGAGTAAGAGATGTTCGGGCAGCCACGATAGTAGATTTTATCTATGCAGTAATACTTTTCATTTTTAAAGAAGTTAATGACGTTCCCATGAGTACTACTTGGGTATTTATTGGCTTGCTGGGGGGGAGAGAGTTGGCTATTGGCTATACCAAAAAGAGGGCTAAGAAACGAAGTAAGTCGATAAGAAAAGCCTGGAAAATGATCAGTAAAGATGCATTATACGCGGCAATAGGATTGATTATCTCCCTGATACTGGCCTTTGCTATTAATGCTGAACTAAGAGAACAAATAATAAAATAACAAAAAGCGGCCGCTTAGTTCCTCTTAAAATTGATAGTTTAATCAAGTGTTAAGATGATTTATCCATAACCCGATAAAGCGGACTATATTCAACACTACTGCCATCAGGTGCAATAATTTTGAGTCTGTATTGCATTTCTCCAAGGGTAGGATTTTCGTCTATAAATGTGTAATTATTTTTATTACTTCTATCTGAACTTACTACTGCTACAGTAGTCCAATCAATAAAACGGCCAGTTTCTACTCCACGAATTATCTCATAAGAAGTAATGTTGTTTTCGTTGTTAGTATTCCAGACAAACTGGATAGTTGTATTTACTTTATAAGCATCAAATTTTACTTCCAGTTGAACGCCTCCATTCTCTTCCAATCGGAATCGCTGGGCTATTGACTTTTCGCTTATCAATACCATTATAAAAAATAGTATAGAAAACACTAAAAATTTATTCTTTAACCGCATATTATCTTTAATTTTATCTAGTTATAGATACTCTAAATTAAACAATTTGTAGCAGCTACTTTAAATAGTTACTCACTATCCATGTGTCAAACTTTGAATATTTGATATGTTTGGTGCAGCATTAATAGGTGGTTTATCCTATATCTTACATCAAATTTTAAGGATAATTAATAAATCAACAAATGATTATTATATATACGATGCTGTTTTTCAGTAAATTAGCGATACTTATTGCTTCAAATGAATGCTTCTGATCTTAGATTAAGGAGCAATTATTTTTTATGTAATATATTACATAAAATTGATCATAAAGAATGGGCTTGCCAAATTATAGAAGCATATACCGCAAACCTCAAAAATCTGAACAAAGAAAATAAGAGGAATTTTTTCATGGGAAATCGTACTGAACCTACCAACATAGCAATACCTGAAAATGGTAGTGGAGTGATAGAAGCAACAATTACTAAAAACATTCCAAATTTATTGAGATACTTCTCGTATTTGCCAAAATATTTACGCTTCAAGTAACGGTAGTATTTGGTGTGGTTAAAATAAATACCAATCCAATACCCAGCAAAACCAGCTCCATACGAAATAAAACTTAATACGATGATACTGGTAACATATTCAGAAACAATATTTTTTTCGGCTGAAATAATCATGAAAATTTCAGGTGGTATAATTCCAATTATAATTTCGGAAAGCGTAAATATACTATAAACAAGAAGTGGGTGATCCCAAATTGGCTTGAGCCACTCCATATAGTCAAAATCCACATTTTTTTTAAAAATGATATAGCCACCCACCAGCACAGTAAGCCATAATAAACCTCTGATCAAATTTTTGACAAAAAATTGGGTTTCTTCTCTTTTGGTAGTATTCATAAATGCAACTAAAAAATTCGCAATTTTCAGTAAAGGAAATGCCAATTTGAAAACGAGTTACAAACTTATAAAGTTTAAATTTAATAATACGTTTAACTGCTTCTACGTAGGCTATTTCAAAATACAAATATAGAAGAATTATTTATGGCTAATTTCGTAGCTAAAAAAAATTTTTTATTAATAAAAAATCATACTTACATACTTAAACTATAATAACCAATGGCAGGCATTTACTTACATATTCCTTTTTGCCGGCAAGCATGCTATTATTGCGATTTTCACTTCAGTACTAATTTATCTCAAAAGTCTCGAATGGTAAATTGTATTGCCAAAGAAGCGCAAATAATGCATGCCTATTTAAATCAACCTGTGAAATCAATTTATTTTGGGGGAGGTACCCCCTCATTACTTACTGAAGCAGAACTTATGCATTTGATAGAGCAGATATTTCAAAATTTTACCATTGATCAATATCCCGAAATAACGCTGGAGGCAAATCCGGATGATATTGACGCCGCGAAATTAGCAATTTGGAAAAAAGCAGGAATTAATCGTCTTAGTATTGGCATCCAAACCTTTAACCCAAAGCTGCTTAAATATCTTAATCGGGCGCATAATGCTGAGCAAGCTAAAAGAGCCATTTATTTGACTAAAAAGTTTGGATTTGACAATTTAAACCTGGATCTAATATTTGCTCTACCTCATCAAACAATTGATAGCCTTAAGAACGATCTGAACAACCTTTTATATTTTGAGCCTGCTCATATCGCTACCTACAATCTTACTATAGAAAGTCAAACAGTTTTTGGCAATTGGCATCGTAAAGGAAAATTGCAAAAGGTAAGTGATGATACCGCGGCAAAACACTATCAGGTAATTATAGAAGAGCTCACCCGCTTCGGATACGAGCATTACGAAATATCTAATTTTGCACTTCCTGGTAAGTATTCTCTGCACAATACAAACTATTGGCAGCATATAAAATACCTGGGTATAGGACCAGGAGCTCATTCCTATAATGGTAGACAAAGACATTTCAATATTTCTAATAACGCTTTGTACATGAAAGGAATTGAGGCAGGCAATCTCAAACAATCAATTGAAGAACTTTCTCGAATAGATTTAATAAATGAATTTATCCTTACGGGATTGAGAAGCCAATGGGGTTGTAACCTTGATTTACTTGCAGAAAAATTGAATTTTGACTTGCAATTAATGGAAAAGAAAACTTTACATAAATATATTGATAATGGATACCTGGAATTAAATGATAATATATTAACATTAACTCCCAGAGGGAAATTTATTGCTGATGAGATTACAAGTGAACTTTTTCAACTTTGACCTTTTTTTAGTTAATTGGATTTACTATTTTAGCTTAAGTTGTATTAATTAATTATATAATCTTTAGTTATTCACCTATAAAAGATTAGCCTCGCGCTAATTTTTTACTCTGAATTAACCAATTATTGCTCAATCCAGCTATTTTATTATGATATTATATGAATAGTAATATATTTGCACAATAAAATTAGCACTTATGACAAGTGATCAGAAAAAAGCATATCTTTTATTAAAGTCTGTAATCTTCCATTATCACGGATTAGATGAGGATGAGAAAAAGATATTGGTAGAAACAGCCAATAAATTGAGTGCAGAGAAAGAATTGAAATGGGCCAATGAATTTATTTCAAAGGATTATATTTCTGCTTTTGAAAGAGCCAGAGAGTTTCTTAATGGCATAATTGGTTCATTAAAAAAAGAAGATAGGCTCGACTATCTCGATATGGTGTGGAAAGCCAACAATCAAAAAGGATACATTACTGAAATGGAGGCTACTGCTATGCTCAAATTGGCAAAAGACTGGAAAATAGAAAACGAATTGATAACACTGGTAAGAAGCTAATAAATACCACTAAGAATCAAAAACCCATATTTTGATTGTATGATATGAAGCAATTTTTGTTGGTTTTAAGCTTGTTTATCCACTCATTGTCTACACAAGCTCAGTATACTCGTGCAGATAGTTTAAGAGGTAGCTTAAGTAATTTTAGAACATTTGATGTTTTTTATTATGATCTCAATATCAAAATAGAACCTATACATAAATCTATTAGCGGTTATAATAATATTCATTTCACTACCAAAGATACTATTCAAAAGCTACAGCTTGATTTATTTGAAAATATGCAAATTGATAGCATAAGCTGGAATGGATCCACGCTTGCTTACCAAAGAGAATTCGACGCTGTATGGTTGTTTTTTGAGCCTTTCCTGCCTCCGGGTTCACATAAAATATCGTTTCATTATCATGGAAAACCCACCATAGCTAAAAGACCACCGTGGGATGGAGGTTTTGTATGGCAAACAGATAGTGCAGGGGTGCCATGGATTACAGTAGCCTGTGAAGGAGCCGGTGCCAGCCTTTGGTGGCCGAACAAGGATCACCTAAGTGATGAACCTGACAGTATGCATATTACTGGTATTGTACCAAAGCAGCTTATGTGTGTAGCTAATGGGGTATTAGAAAAAGTTAGCTCTCCAGAAATTGGCTATCAATCCTATCGATGGAAAATATCTTATCCGATAAACAATTATAACGCTACGCTCAATATTGCCAATTATGCCCACCTGCACGATTATTACTTGACCAACGATAATGATACTTTGACCCTGGATTATTATGTACTGCCCATCAATAAGGAAAAAGCGGCCAAGCATTTTACCCAGGTAAAAGATATGTTGAGATGTTTCGAGGGTTATTTTGGGCCGTATCCATTTATCAATGATGGGTATAAATTAGTGGAAACGCCCTATTTGGGTATGGAGCATCAATCTGCCATAGCATATGGTAATAAATATGTGAATAATGAATTTGGTTTTGATTTTATTATTGTTCACGAAAGCGGCCATGAATATTGGGGAAACAGTATAAGTACCTGGGATCATGGACAAATGTGGGTGCATGAATCGTTTACCACTTATATGGAAGCTTTATTGGTAGAATGCCAGCAAGGATATGATCAATCAATTGCCTATTTAAAAACTCAAAAGCCATTGATAAAAAATAAAATGTCAATAGAGCAACCGGTTGGAGTAAATTTCACCGGATGGAATGATGCCGATATGTATTACAAAGGCACCTGGATGCTTCATACTATTCGAAATATAATTGATAATGATGAAAAATGGTTTAGTTTACTCAAAAACCTTTATAATAATTATAAACTAAGTATTGTAAACGCTAAACAAATCATTGAATTCGTAAATAAGGAGACAGTACATGATCTACAACCAGTCTTTCAACAGTACTTGCACGAAATAAACCCTCCAGTATTACAATATTACTGGAAAAAGGAAAACGGGGATTGGAAATTATATTTCCGGTGGCACCAAGTGGTTGATGATTTTGCCATGCCTGTTAAATTTCGCAGCAAAGGCCAAATCCATACTATTACGCCCACCAGGGATTGGCAAAGTGGCCAACTAAAAAGTAAAAAAGATTTTGAGTGGGCTACTGATCTTTTTTATTTCATTCCTGCAATACTAGAGGAAGAAAATAATTAAAATCAATTTTCATGCTTTTATTACTCACCATTCATTAAAGTAAATCCCATTAAATAAAATTCTTTTATCAAAATAAAAACGACCTGCAAAAAACAGGTCGTTTTTATTTAATCCCTTCATTTTAAAAAAAAATAGATTCAACCTGAACTTTTTTATTTTCAGAATCGGAAATGATTAATGCAATATCTGGATTCAAAATAAATTAATTGAATCCATCTATCATACGTGCAACAAACAAGTTCGGGCGAAACCGTTGCCGATATAGATTACATAGGCTTAGTTCCCGGCATTCTACATTTAATTAGTAAAACTTTATATCTTCTTCTGCTTAAGTCGTAAACTATTCAATACCACCGATACGGAACTAAAAGCCATAGCACCTCCAGCAATCATAGGGTTTAAAAGAAAACCTGTAAAAGGGAAAAGTATCCCCGCCGCTACTGGTATGGTGATAATATTATAAATAAAGGCCCAAAAAAGGTTTTCTTTGATGGTACGGCTGGTTTGACGGCTTAATTGAATGGCTTGAGCTATTTTGCCAATATCGCCTTTTACCAAAGTAAGAGATGCCGACTCAATAGCAATATCGGTGCCTGAACCCATGGCGATGCCAACGTCAGCTCTTGCCAGGGCCGGTGCATCATTAATACCATCTCCGGCCATGGCTACTTTTTTATTTGCCTCCTGAAATTTGGCTACTAGTGTAGATTTTTCCTCAGGTAATACCTCTGCATATACCTGGTCAATTCCTACCTGGTCAGCCATCCTTTTTGCCACCCCTTCATTATCACCGGTTACCATTATTACTTTTATATTTTCTTTATGCAAAGTAGCTATAGCAGCTTTCGCATTTGCTTTTAGTTGGTCATCAATGCTTATAGCAGCCACCAGTATATTGTCCTTTGTTACAATTACAATTGTTTTGCTACTACGTTCAAGTCTTTTAAACGCAGCCTCAATTGATTGGTCTACTTTCACTTGATTGTTTTTAAGTCGAGCGATACTTCCAATAAAGTATTTGCTTTCGGCGATCCCTCCTTCTATTCCTTCTCCGGTGATACTTTGAAAATCTTTCAGCTGAAGCTGCCCGGTGTTTATTTCCCGGTCTTGCAAATGATCCAAAATGGATTTTGCCAACGGGTGTTCCGATTTTTGCTCTAGCAAATATATAGCTTCTAGCAACTCTTCTTCATCACAAGTTTTACTTACAATAAAATCTTCTACGGTAGGCTTTCCTTCAGTAATAGTACCGGTTTTATCCACCAAAAGCACATCTATATCTTTTACTTTTTCCAGTGCTTCTGCATCTTTTATCAAGATACCGTTATTGGCACCTTTACCAATTCCTACTGTAATGGCTGTAGGTGTAGCCAAGCCCAATGCGCATGGGCAAGCAATAATAAGCACTGTAACCAATACTACGAATGCAGTTGAAAACCCTGGGCCAGCTATCATCCAAATGGCGAAACTTACCACCGCGATGGCAATAACTATGGGTACAAATATGGAAGATATTTTGTCTGCCAGCTTTTGAGCAGGCGCTTTACTTCCCTGGGCATCCTGCACCATTTTGATGATGCGGGAGAGCATGGTGTCTTCTCCCACTTTATTTACTCGCACTTCCATGCTCCCTGTTTGATTAATGGTTCCACCCACTACTTTTTCGCCTTCTTTCTTTCTTGCATGCTCGGGTTCTCCGGTTACCATGCTTTCATCTACATAAGAATTGCCACTTACCACAACTCCATCCAAAGGAATTTTTGCTCCGGGCTTTATTAGTAAAATGTCATCTACAGTTACTTCATCAACATCTACAGTAATTATATTTCCGTTTTTAATCAGGTTTGCTTCTCTCGGTTGCAACCCAATAAGCTTTTCTATGGCTGTAGATGTGCGGTCTTTGGCTTTTTCTTCCATATAATTACCAAATAATATTAAAGTGATAATTACAACTGCCGATTCGTAGTAGACATGAGGTTCTAATCCAAATTGTAAAAGATACTCAGGAAAAAAAGTATTGAAAAGGCTGAATAAAAAAGCTGCACCTGTTCCGAGTGCAATTAAAGTATCCATATTAGTGGTTCCATGTTTTATTTTTTTCCAGGCATTAACATAAAATGCACG
This sequence comes from uncultured Roseivirgaceae bacterium, assembly GCA_964592475.1. GTDB lineage: Bacteria > Bacteroidota > Bacteroidia > Cytophagales > Cyclobacteriaceae > CAZQEZ01. The sequence continues at coordinate 60,031 of CAZQEZ010000002.1, read as the reverse complement.
ACCGCTATAAAAAACTACTGGAATGGAAAGTAGTAACAAGACCCAATTTTTAAAAGGAATTTCAATCATAAACATGGATAAAACAAATACCGGCAAAGAAAAAGCAGCAGCATTTAGGAGTTTCTTTTTTAATTTTTTTAAGGTAGTTTTTTTTTCTGCTTGCATTTCTGCTGCATCTACTGACTCTGTCACCAGTTCATACCCTATTTTATCCAAAGTCTGTTTAAGTTGGCCTGGAGACACAGCAGTTGCATCATAAGCAACCGCGACGGAATGGTTAGCAAAATTTACATTTGCTTTTGAAACCCCTTGCTGAGCTTTCAGCATGCTTTCTACACTGCTTGCGCATGCCGCGCACGACATTCCCTTTACATGATATTGTTTTTGTGTGATATGTGTTGCTTTAGCTTCCATTTTTTAGTTTTTTATAAAATTATTTTCTTAACTTGAAACATCCATTATACAATTTTGCTTAGTATTTACATTATTATGATGAATAAATATAAAGTAAATTCAAATTGTCCATTAATTACACGATTTCTGATACTTTTAAGTTGAATGTAATAAAAACTATTGAATTGATTTCATTTAAGTCGCAGAAAATCAGGAATTTTGGAGGAATTTACTTTTAAATCAACCGGAAACTTGAACTACTGTAAATCCTTTTGGCTAATAGTACTAATGTTTTTGTTGCCAATTGACGGTAACACTCAATCAACTGAGCACGAGACTATTAAAGATTTAAGCGAAGACTGGCTATATTATCATGAAAATGAAGATGAGTATTTGCCGTTGATCCAGGATATGGATAAGGTAGCTGCCGTTCATTTTCATCTTCCATTGCCTGAATATCAAGACTACCATCTATATTTACAACTAGTTCCTGAATCATCAATTTGGATCAATCAAAAATTGATCAGAATCGCTTCTTCAAGTATAATAACCTGGCCTATCGATAGTTTGATTAATTTATATGGCAGTAAAAATATTTTTATTTCAATATATAAGCCTGCTTCAAGGAAGCAAAATCTGGCTTCTTATATCATTTATGAAAAGGGGATAGAAGCTACCCTCAGTGCTGATATAGTAAATTTTGAATTGCGAAAAACTCAAAATACTTATAGAGATTTTTTCATCTTGGGATTGATAATTATATTAATAATTTACACGATTCTCCTCAATGTTCATGCTCGCAGTTTTAAAACATTTTATGATATTTCTCACACCCTTTCATTAAATATTCGAGAAGAATATACATTTAAAGGGCGTGCATTTAATACTACCAACATAGCTATTATACTCGGGCATTGCTTTCTAATTGCATATCTGGTAATGGTAATCATTGGATTTCAAGAATCCAATCAACCACTAGATTTTAAAAGTTTAAATGGTGCTATATGGCAATGGATTATCTTTTCTGCAATTGCCTTTTTGATCTTTTTAGTAAAATATTGGATCATTAACTTAATTGGAGGTTTGTTTGATTTGCGGGAAATAATCAACCGTCATTACCTTGAATATTTGAGAATGTCGAAAATATTTTTTGCTTTTCTATTTGTGGTATTATGTATTATTTATCTTGGTTTTGAAGTAGATATCGGCAAAAACCATCAAATTTTTATCAATTTTGCAATAGCTTTTTTAATTATTAGGGTATTACTACTGTTTTTCAAATTTATGCGTTCTTCGTCTTTTAAAAATTTTTACTTATTTGCATATCTTTGCAGTACAGAATTTCTTCCTTTAATAATTGGCTTAAAATTTATTTTAGATATATAAATTATAAAAAAATAGTCGTTAGGATATTTAGATTGGGTTGCTATGATTAAAACAGAAAAGGAAAGATTACTTAAAGTGAACAGCATTCTGGTGTCGCAGCCAGAGCCACAAGGAGAAAAATCACCGTATCGAATGCTAAAGGAAAAGTATAAACTTACGGTGGATTTTAGACCTTTTATACAAATAGAACCAGTTACGGCGAAAGGTTTTAGACAACAAAAAGTGGATGTTTTAAATCATACAGCTGTGATCTTTACCAGTAGAAATGCTGTCGACCACTTTTTTCGGTTATGCAAAGAGACCAGAGTTGAAGTACCACCTGAAATGAAATATTTCTGTGTGTCGGAGCAAACATCCTACTATTTGCAAAAGTACATTACCATTAGGAAAAGAAAAATATTTACAGGTTCTCGTACGGCCGCCGATTTAATTGAGATTTTAAAGAAACACAAAGACGAAAAATACATTTTTCCGTGTTCCAATATAAGAAAAAATGATATTCCCGACTTTCTGGAAAAGAATAATTTCAAATTTACAGAAGTAACCATATATCGTACTGTAGCTAGCGATTTATCAGATCTGGCAGATGTAAATTATGATATTATAGCTTTCTTTAGCCCTTCCGGTATTAGTTCTTTATATGCTAATTTCCCTGACTTCGAACAAAACAATACCAGGATAGCAGCATTTGGCCCTACTACTTCAAAGGCCGTAGAAGAAGCGGGACTTATACTAGATATTGAAGCACCTTTGCCTAATGCTCCTTCTATGACAGGTGCATTGGAACTATATATAAGAAAAGCAAATGGTATCGATAAGTAAAAATTTGTAATAACATAAATTTAATTACATATAGGTATTTAAACGATAGCAATTGCTGGCAAATGTCGATTAAAATCTGTAAATTCAGGGTTTGAAATAATTGGTAAGTTACAGTTAAGCATGAAGGTAAAAAAAATATTCCCATTATTAATATTGTTTTTGCTTTGGGGGGTAACCACCAGGGCTCAACAGGATGCATCATTTAGTATGTACAATAATGCCATGTTATTTTACAACCCTGCTTACGCGGGAGTAGAAGGTGTTACAAATATTACGTTAATTACCAGGAGCCAATGGCTAGGGTATAACCCCACGCTAGATGCCTCAGGAGGAGCTCCTAATACTCAAGTTCTTAGTTTAAGTACACCAATATTAAGAATCAGAAGTGGTTTTGGGGTTCATATTGTAAATGATAATCTTGGATCTTTGAATAATTTGCAGGGTCAGGTTAGCTATGCCTATCATTTAGATATAAATGAAGCCAAAATGAGTTTTGGAATAAGAGCCGGTATGGTAGCACAATCCATAGATAAAGATAAGTATAGAGCAAATGACGAGAATGATCCACTGTTAGTTTTTGGACGACCTACAGATATCAGACCCGATCTTTCTGCCGGTGTATTTTATCAGGCAGAAAAGTATTTTTTAGGTTTGAGTTTTTCACATCTATTAGAGTCGGAATTTGATTGGGGAACCGAACAAACCAGGTCGCCCCTTGCAAACCATCTTTATTTTTCCGCTGGTTATGATTATGAATTTACTTACGATATTACGCTAACGCCTTCTATTTTAGTAAAATCAGATTTAAATTCTTATCAATTTGAGCTGGGGGTAATAGGAACTTACCGTGAAAAATTCTGGGGAGGACTTTCATTCCGCCAATCAGAAGCGGCGGTAGCAATGTTAGGTTATAGTTTATTTAAAGATAATTCATTACGAATCGGTTACGCGTTTGACTATATAGTAATAGCACAGGAAGCTAAGCAATTTTCATCACATGAGGTGATGCTTAATTACTCATTACCTGTAGTATCCGGAGAGGGAAAGAAAGTGATAAGAACTCCTCGTTTTAGGCATTAATTTGCTGTTTACGAGGGAGTTATGTTGTGTTATGTATGATGTTTGACTTAAATTATTGGTAAAATCTTTATTAAACTTTTGCAATAAAACTTACACATCACAGTTTTTATGAGTATTAGAAAAGAAAGTAAAAAAAGATAGCCGTAAATTTGAGTCTCTGTTAAAATAGGAAATTATTTAAAAATATTTGAGTTATTCAATATTAAGTAAACAGGTGTGTTATGAATAAATTTGTTGTATCGTTGAAGACGATTCTTGTCTTCGTTATGGTCTTATTTTCCGCCACAAGCTGTGGGCTTCTTGGTGGTGGTGGTGGAGACGACTACCAAGGAAACTTGCTGGGGGTGCCTGGCAGAGAAGGTTGGACGCAAATTATACCTTATGGTATGGTGCCGATTCCCGCCGGAACTTTTCACATGGGTCAAGCTGATGAAGATGTGGCTCATAGTCAAATCAACTTTAATAAGCAGGTAACAATAGGTAGCTTCTATATGGATGATACCGAAATTACCAACAACGAATACCGACAATTCGTTGATGCCATGCTTATGGATTCCCTTACCGTGTTAGGTCGTGATTATATCATGACAGAGCTTTATCCCGATACAACCGTTTGGGTTAAAGATTTTGCTTATCACATGGGCGATCCGATGATGGTTTATTATTACTCTCACCCTGCATTTGACAATTACCCGGCTGTGGGTGTGTCTTGGGATGCAGCAAAATATTTTGCTCGCTGGCGTACTTCTTTCCTTAACGATTTCCGATATGGAAAAGGAGAATGGCCAATGCCTGATTTCAGACTTCCATCGGAAGCTGAATGGGAATACGCTTCACGAGGAGGTCGAGATATGGCCAAATATCCATGGGGTAACCCATACATTAGAAATGCTAAAGGTTGTATGCTAGCTAATTTCAAACCTGGCCGTGGAAACTATTATGATGATGGATTCCAGTATACAGCACCCGTAAATTCATTCTTCTCCAACGACTATGGCCTTTACGATATGTCAGGTAACGTGTCCGAGTGGTGTGAAGATGCCTACCATCCAGCGTCCTATACATTAGTTTGGGACTTGAACCCTACTTATTTCGATGAAAACGAACCTCGTAAAATTATTCGTGGTGGATCCTGGAAAGACGTTGCTTACTTTTTGGAAACAGGTACCCGTGATTTTGAATACAAAGATTCAACCAGGGCATTTATAGGTTTCCGTTGCGCAATGACTTATTTGGGTAGGTCTGCAGGTACAGAATTTTAACTATATTATTATTTATTTCATAAGTGTAATTATTTCATTCAACTAAAAAAGTAAAAACATGAGCAGAAAAAAAGGTGGTTTTTCAGAGCTTCTATTTGGAACCCTTATGCCAAAGATTTATGGTATCGGTGCGTCCGTTGTAATTATTGGAGCTTTATTTAAAATTCAGCACATAGAAGGTGCAGGGTTAATGCTTACATTAGGACTATTAACTGAGGCAGTAATTTTCTTCCTAAGTGCATTTGAACCTAAGCATCCGGAACCAGATTGGACAAAAGTTTATCCTGAATTATCAGAAGATTATGATGGTCCTCCACAAAAAGCTCGTATGCGACCTCAACAAGGTTCAGGCGACTCAACTAGCCGCAAACTAGATGCTATGCTTGAAAGTGGTAGAATTGGCCCTGAATTAGTAGATAGCTTAGGCAATGGAATGAGAAGGTTATCAGAATCTGTAGCCCGCATGTCAACACTAGGTGATGCTGCCATGGCAACTAACGAGTATGCCAATAATGTAAAAGCAGCCACCGGTTCAGTAATGCAAATGAAAAAATCTTACGAAAACTCGGCTCATATCTTAACCGAAATGGCCAATGTTTCTAAAAGTGCGATAACTGATATATCAAATTCTTCAAAGCAAACCATGACTGAGCTGGGCAATGCTTCCAGAACAGCCTCTGAAGAATTGAGTAACACGTTTAAAGATACCAAAGAATACCATGCCCAAGTGCAGAATATCACTAAAAATCTCGGTGCTTTAAATGCTGTTTATGAAATGGAATTGCAAGATGCAAATAGCCACTTAAAAGCGATGAACAAGTTTTATTCTAACTTGACCACTGCTTTGGAAAGTATGGCCGGTGCCACTAAAGATACCGAGCAAATGAAAGATGAAATTAACAAGTTAACTTCTAACTTATCATCTCTCAACCGTGTATATGGTAGCATGCTTACTGCCATGAAAGGTTAATTTTAATTAATTATTTTTAAAAATTAAACGATTTTAAGATATGGCTGGAGGCAAGGAAACCCCAAGACAAAAGATGATTGGGATGATGTATTTAGTGCTTACGGCTCTTTTAGCGCTTAACGTTAGTAGTGAAACTCTTCTCAAATTTATCTACTTGAATGAAAGTTTGGAAAGACAGGTTTCTGAAAATGGTGTTAAGAATGCTGGTATCGTGAGCAGAATTGAAAAAGCTGTGGATGATGCCGGTAATCGCGATAAGGACGTTAAAGTATTGAATACTGCCCAACAAGTAAGAGAAGCTACGCAGGCTGTAATCGATTATACCAATGGTATAAAAGAAGAAATATATGAAGTAGCCGGCGGTAAAGATGAAAATGGTCATCCTACAGATGCGCAAAATACGGATGTAGTTGCTAACCTGATGGTAAAACAAAAAGGTGGCAAAAATGGAAAAGAACTGAAGAAAAAATTAAACGATTATCCTCAGTTCCTCAATCAGTTGTTTGATGGTGAAGAAAATTTCCCCATTTTGGCATATGATGGTAAAGACCATCCTATCTACAAAGACAATAAGGAACAAAAGCGTAAAGATTTTGCTACGCTACAATTTTCTGATGCTCCCGTTGCTGCATGTTTAGCTACCATTAGCCAGTTTCAAACGGAGATTATGGCTTACGAAAGTCGGGCTTTAGAGAATTTAGCTCGTAGAGTAGGTGCTGGCGATGTAAAGTTTGACAAAATTGAACCTATGGTTCGTGCTAAGTCAAATGTAATAGCTGCAGGTACTAAATACGAAGCTGAAATGTTTATTGCTGCATCTTCGTCAGGTATTACTCCTACAATGTCAGTAGATGGCAAAAGCATTCCGGTAGAAGCTGGTAAAGGTAAAGTTGAATTCACTGCATCTGGTGGTTCTTATGACTCTGAAGGTTTGTCAAAGAAATCATTTAGCGCTGCAATTACCATGAAATTACCAACAGGTGTAGACAGTACGTTCCGTCAGGAGATTGAATATTTCGTGGCCAAGCCAGTAATTCAGATTCAATCGGCTTCGGTTCAGGCTCTTTATTTAAATTGTGGTAATGAGTTGAACGTGCAGGTTCCAGCTTTAGGTTCTGTTTACAACCCATCTTTCTCGGCCAAAGGGGCAACCGCTATTCCAGGTAGTAAAAAAGGTATAGTAACGCTAGTGCCTAACGCTAGAGCAGTAACTTTGAGTGTGAGTAGTGGTGGTACCTTCATTGGTTCTGAAAAATTTGGTGTAAGAGGCATTCCATTGCCAACCATCGTGCCTAAATCAGGTGGTAGAGCAATAGACCAAAAAGTTGGTGTAAATGCGCCAGGCCCACGTTCTATTACTTTGGATGCTGTGCCAGATGAAAGCTTTGCACAGTTCCTGCCAAAAGATGCCAGATATAGAGTTACATCTTATGATGTGTTCTTAGGTAGAGGTTCAAGGCCTGTAGCAACCATGAATGCCAATGGTCCAACTATAAACTTAAGTTCTATTGCAGCAAAGGCAAGACCTGGTGATAGAATTGTAATTGAAGTAAAAAGAGTACAAAGGATGAACTTTAGAGGGCAAACCGAAACGGTAAGAATGCCTTCTACAGTATTTAATATTCCTTTGAATTAATAAAACAAGATATTTTGAAAGTTAAAACAGGGGTTATGAAAAGATTTGTTTATGTATTCGTATTATTAACTGGTTTCATGATAGCTGATTTTTCGGCAGTCATGGCCCAGGAAAATAGAAATCCTAATTCCAGATACGACATACATCCTGACTACATGATGTACAAAAGGAAAGTATGGCGAAGAATGGACTTGAGGGAAAAACAAAATAAGCCATTTTTTGCGGCAGGTAACGAGATCACTCGTATCTTGATAAATGCAGTAAAAGACGGCAGGCTTTATCCTTACAAGAACGATTCGTTAAAGGAGAGGATGTCGAAAGAAGAGTTTCTGGAAAACCTTTTAACTCCCGATTCTGAAATGGGAGCAGCTGGTGAAGCTGATGACATGGGTTTTGGAGATGATGCTGGTGGAACAGATGCTTGGGGCAACCCTACCGGTGGTGATACTGGCGGAACAGATGCCTGGGGCAACCCAACTGGCGGTGATGATGGCGGTGGAGATGCCTGGGGAGATACCGGAGCATCATCAGCACCTACTATCAACTACTTTTTTCCTAATGAAATCACACTGATGAATATCGTGGAAGATGTATACTTTGATAAAATACGTGCGCGTCAGTATTATGAAATTCAGGCTTTGGAATTAATTATTCCACCTGATAAGCTACCTACTGGTTTGGAGCGAAAAGTGGCTACTTTCGATTTTCAGGATGTAAAACAACTGTTTGAAAGTATGCCGGATGAAGCTATCTGGTTTAATCCACAAAATAGTGCTCATCATAGATCATTAGCTGACGCTTTTACCTTGAGATTGTTTAATGCCAGGGTAATAAAAGTGCAGAATCCTGACGACTTACAAATCGTTGATATTTATGGCGGCGACCCAAAACAAGGATTGTATGCATCTCAGCAAATTGAACATCAATTAATGGAATACGAACACGACCTCTGGGAATATTAATATTGAATAAATCGCTATGTAAAAAGGCAAGTCTCGAATTTCGGGGTTTGCTTTTTTTATGCATTTCTTAATCTGGTTTTTCCAATAAAGCTTCCTGCAATTTGGCAGCTTTATCCTTTCCAATCAGCTTTTCCAGATCTTCTTGATTGGCTTCTTTTATTTTTTTCACTGATCTATAATGAGAAAGCAGTTTATCAGCTGTTGACTTTCCAATACCTTTAATATTTTCAAGTTGAGTGTTAAAACTGGCTTTACTACGTTTTTGACGATGAAAATTAATTGCAAATCGATGAGCTTCATTTCGGATATGCTGCAATACTTTTAACGATTCAGATTGCTTATTTATGTGAATAGGGAAGGGGTCTTCCGGAAAATAAATTTCTTCTAATTTTTTGGCTATGCCTATTATGGTCACCTGACCATAGAGCTTAAGCGATTTAAGTGCTTGCGAGGCTGCATTTAGTTGTCCTTTACCACCATCTATCACAATTAATTGTGGCATTTCTTCACCTTCTTCTGACACCCTTTTATATCTTCGATAAACTACCTCCTTCATACTGGCAAAATCATCAGGGCCTTCAACAGTTTTTATATTGAATTTACGATACTCACTCTTGGCCGGCTTTACATTTATAAAGCATACCATTGAAGCCACCGGGTTAGTTCCTCCCAGGTTGGAATTATCAAAACACTCAATTCGTTTGGGTAAATCCTGCATTCTCAAATCTTGCTTTATGGTTTGCATGATACGCTCTTCCCGTGGAAGTTTTTCCGTGGCTCTTATCAATCTTTCTTTTTTATAGTGGAGTGCGTTTTTTATACTGAGGTCGACCAATTTTTTCTTATCTCCAATTTTAGGTACTATAATTTTCCCCAGAGTTTCAGGTAGTTCTACATTACTTAATATTTCTCCTGTTACACTATCATACCTGTTGCGCAATTCGATTATCATTAGCGATAGTATCTCTTCGTCGCTTTCTGCTAATTGCTTTTTTACTTCGGCTGTATTACTAAAAACAATGGCGCCATCTTTTATTTTCATAAAATTTACATAGGCATATTTTTGGTCTGAAGTTATTGTAAAAACTTCAGTATCAGTTAATTTCTGATTGACAACAACGGATTTTGATTGAAATTTTTCCAGTAACTCTAACTTGTCTTTGTAAAACTGTGCTTTTTCAAACTCAAGCTTTTCTGCAGATTGGCTCATGTTTTCTTTGAAGTACTGCCGAACCAAATTCACATTACCTTTAAGTATATTGATGGCTTGCTCTACATCTTTAAGATACTCTTCCTCTGATTGCAATCCCTCACAAGGCCCCTTACATTTCCCTATGTGATACTCCAGGCATATCTTAAACTTACCTGCATTGATATTTTCTTTACTCAGGTTATATTTACAAGTTCTGATAAAGTATAGATTGCGAATCAATTCGAGTACGGTATTCATGGCTCTCACGCTGGTATATGGGCCAAAGTAGGTGCCTTTCTTTCTATCTACGCGCCTGGTGGAATAAATTCTGGGAAACCGTTCGTTAGTAACCAGGATGTAGGGAAAGCTTTTATCATCTTTAAGTAATATATTGTATTTCGGTTGGTTGCTTTTTATTAGGTTGTTTTCAAGCAATAAAGCATCAAATTCAGAATTTACGATCGTAATTTCCAGGGTAGCAATTTCACTAACCATTTTACGGGTTTTTCTATCTTTTCCAGTGTTGTTGAAATAGCTGCTAACCCTTTTTTTTATGCTTTTAGCTTTACCCACATAAATGAGCTCTTGATCATGATTAAAAAATTTATACACTCCCGGCTTATCAGGCAGCTGACTGGCCTGCTCAGGAGTATAGTGTGGTATTTGCATAGGCCTCTAAAAAATATCTTCTTCTCTCACATCTACATCAGAATTATTGCGATCATTGGCACTTTTATCCAATACGCTTCTGGTGTCATATTTAGCACAATTAATTTGCACGGAAAGGCCTTGTGCAGGACGCGAAAAAGATCCTCCTTCGTAGTTTAAATCTTCATCATTATAAACTCTTTTCATAAAATCTTCCCAAATGGGCATAGCAGTACGAGCACCCTGGCCTTCGTACCAAGAGCGAAAACGAATACTGCGATCATCACCTCCAACCCATGCACCGGCAGCTAAATCTTTAGTAATACCCATGAACCAGCCATCGCTACCATTTTGGGTTGTTCCTGTTTTTGCCCCTATTTCCATGCTATGTCGAAGCTCGTAATCAAGGCCAAGTGCAGTGCCGCCAGCTTCCTGTGTAGTGCCCATGAGCATATGCAACATCAAGAAAGCAGTTTCTTTGCTTAAGGCCTCACGGGTTTTAGTAGGTATAGTCCAGATATTGCCATTTTTGTCCTCTATACGAGTGATGTAGCGAGGTTCTATGTAGGTACCTTGGTTTACGAAAGTGGCATAAGCTCCTACCATTTCATAAACAGATACCTCTCCACCGCCTCCTAAAGCTAATGAAGGCACTGCTTGAATATTATTCCCGTTTATTCCTAATTTCTTGGCATATTCTACCACTGTTTGAGGGCCTATTTTTTTCATAATAAATGCAGTGGCTGAGTTAATAGATCTTGCCATAGCTTGCCGTAACGTAAATGTTCGACCTGTATATTTTCCATCGGCATTGGATGGTGTCCAGGTGGGAGGATTTTGCCCTGGCATACTAAAAGTAACCGGTGCATCTACTACCGGGTAGCATGGGCTAAAATAGTTGTCAATAGCAGCAGTATACACTATGGGTTTAAAGGTAGAGCCTGGCTGCCGCCTACTTTGCATTACATGGTCATATTTGAAATAAGTATGGTTGATACCGCCTACCCAAGCTTTTATGTCGCCTGTATGAGGGTCCATAGCCATAAAACCAGTTTGCAAGAATTTTTTATAATACTTAATACTATCTATCGGGCTTAATAATGTGTCAATAGATCCCTTCCAGGTAAATACTCGCGTTTTGCGTTTTTTATTCATGTAATAATCTACTGAATCCGAATCTCTACTATATTTTCTAACCAGATTTCTATAGTAAGGGGTTACTTTAGCTTTTGATTCTATAAATCCTTTAATCTCCCGTCCATTTTCATAAATCCAAGGGTTACGATCGCCCCAGTGCTCGTTAAATCTATTTTGTAACTTCTCCATTTGGGTGTCTACGCTGGCTTCGGCGTGTTTCTGCATCCGGCTGTCGATGGTGGTATAAATTTTTAACCCATCAGAATATAAATCGAATCCATGCTCTTCGCTCCAGCTTCGTAGAAAATCGCCAATAACAGATCGGAAATAAGTGGCTAAACCTTCATTATGACCTTCTACTTTATATTCTAATTCAATAGGTTGAGTTTTTAGCGAATCAAAAGTGTTTTCTGAAATAAAATCGTATTTCATCATTTGTCCTAAAACCACGTTGCGTCTATGCACCGAGTTGTCATAGTTTAATACCGGGCTATATCGGGTGGGTGCTTGCAATAAACCAACCAGCATTGCTGATTCTTGCACGTTTAGTTCTGCCGGAATTTTATTAAAAAAAGTTTTGGCAGCTACTTTTATTCCGAAAGAATTACTACCAAAGTCAACAGTGTTGAGATACATACTTAAAATCTCTTCCTTCGTGTAATCTCTTTCAAGCTGCACCGATACGATCCATTCTTTGAACTTATCAATATAAATGCTTAAACCCGGGATTTCATGTAACAAGCCTTTATAATGCTCACTTCTGTTAAAGAAAATGTTTTCAGATAACTGTTGGGTAATGGTACTTCCACCGCCGGCAAAATTAAATGTCAGTTTACCTATAATGGCCCTTATCACGCCCACCAAATCAATACCTGAGTGCTTACGAAAACGCACATCTTCTGTAGAAATAAGTGCATTTACCAAATCAGGAGATAATTCATCGTAGTCTACCTGGCTTCGATTTTCTCTAAAGTATTTTCCTAGTAATTCCCCATCGGCACTGTATAATTCACTGGCAAGATTATTTTCTTCTTCAGGGTTCTCTAGTGCTTCATAACTAGGAAATTCTCCATAAAGATTGAATAGATTAATGGTTACTGTAAAAATAAATATTATTAAAAGTAAAGTACCACCTAAAAAGGTGTACCACGTGTATTTAGTAAGTTTTGAGTAGAACTTTTTCTTATTTTTGGGCTCTAACCTCTTGATAATGTTTCTTAAAAAAATTGACATAATAATCTAAGCCTTTGGTTGAATACAACGTTTTAAAATTTTCCCTGCTGATAACGAAATTTGTGGTTTTATAGTTTGCTAGCCGGTTAACTGATTCCGGATTCTGATTAAATTTGTTGTAAAATTTTGAAGCATTTTCTTTATTATCAAATTCATTTACCAGAATCATTGAATTTTCTTCGTCCAAAATTAAATTAGATGTTTTAAAACCAGCCTGATTATACTCTTCTTGAATAAAGTTATTAACAACAGAAATACAAGTTTCAGAAATATTGTCAGCCGGATTATAAATGAAGACGAAATAATGCTTTTGCTCAAAATTCGTGCTAAACTTAACACCTTCCCGCTTGGCAAGTTCTATTTTGAAGTTTTCTATCGATTCCAACAATTTATTGGCATAGGGTACCAGTTCACTATTGGGAAAATCTTCTATAAATTGGGAAAGGGCAAATTGATAATTGTACATGCCACTGGTCTTTCCAAGAATTAAAATATCTAAAATACGTAAATGATCAGAGAATTGATTAGTTGGATATTGCTTAAGCGCAGGCTTTATAAGCGCTTGTGCTTGTTGTAAGCTATCTTTCAAAAATAGATTATAAGCTTTCTTATAAATCTTCTTTAGCTGCTCACTTATAGCATTGCTTTCTTCTCTATAATTAGGATTGCTGATTAACTTGGCATACAATGAATTTGGATATTCGCTAGTCAATTGATTTACATACTTCTGCAGACGGGGATCATCGGTAGCTTTTAAAATAAGATATATCTGATAAAGTGCTTCAGGTTTATATTCTGACTTTGGGAATCTTGTGATTAATTTTTCGAAAGTTTCAACCGCGTTTTCTTTTTCATCGAGTTCAAAGTTGAATATATTACCAAGCTTGAAATGAGCAGTTTCTATTTTGGCTAAAGCTTCCTGTTTTTCTTCATCATTCATTTGCAACTGCTGAAAAATAGCTGTTTTATCGAACTTTCCTCCTGCATCATCAGCATTGAGAGCATCGGGTTGCAAATTACTTTCATCACTGGCATTTGCCGCGGTAGCATTTAAATCTTGGTCGTAGTTATTACTTCGTTCTTTTCGAGAGCGGCGCCAATTATCTTCTAATGGCCGATTACCCCATTTTTGTATAAATTCACCGCGGCCTACACTTACGGCTGAGGCATTATAAAAATACCACTTTGAACCTCGCGTTTGTTGTGTTAAGGCCAACGCGTCTTCATTTTGATTTAAATTATTGAAGATATTATTGTTGTTTCTTTTATTTTCTTGTTCAGCTTTTTCTTTTGCTGCTTTTTCCAACCTTTCTTGTTCTAATACATAATTTTCTACAAAAGCAACTAATTGCATAGAATCATATGAAGCAATATTTAGTAAGCTGTCTTGTATTTGAATAGTAGTAATTTGCTCCACAAAATCTGATAGAACTTCTTGCCTTTCTTTTACTTTTTCAAATTGGTCGTCATCTTGCGGCATTACACTTACTACACTGTCGTAATAAGCCTTAGCAGTTTCATACTCTTTAAATTGGTTGTAATAGATCTGCCCCAGGCGCAGATATGAATAGCTTTTTTGTCGAGGATTACTTACGCTGGCTGCTACTGATTTTTGATAGCTTTCTACTGCTTGGTCTACGTTTTCTTGTTTCAGTTCAAACTCTGCTATTTCATAATAAATTTTATCCTGAAATTCTTCATTTTTTTTATCCTTTAATAATTTTTTGAAGTATTTGCGAATTCGCTTTATATCGCTTGTGGCTCCAAGTTCAGTTACTTGGGCCATGTTTAGCTTCGCATAAAATGACAATTCATAATCAGGGTTACTACTTAAACAATCGGAGTAGTGGTTATAAGCCTCTGCATCAAAACTTAGCTCCTGAAATATTTGACCAAGTATAAAATGGATTTTTGCTTTTCCTTCTCGATTCTTCATCAGGGGTGCGGCAATCATCAAATTCTTGATCATGTTATCCAAGTCTTCATTAAGCTGGTAAAAATAGGCTCTGGTAAGGGCCAGGCCTTTAGTATTTTGTTTATTAAGCTTTTCCTTTTTTAGATAGTCGCTTACATAAGTAGCATTGGCATATTCGCGATAATGTATGTAGGTGCGGATCAAATCTATGAGTGCTTTATGCCGGGCATCGTCATCTTCGCTATTTACATTCACGTATTTAAAAGTTTCGATAGCTGTTGGAAATTCTGCATTTAGCCACCTTGACTCGCCTATTAATATATAACAATCATCAACCCATTTGCTGTTCTTATGCCTCTGTATAGCAATTGATGCTTTTTTGATGATATCTTCTATGGTTTCTTTTTGGCTACCAATAACAGCTGAATCTATATTCGGAAATACTTTTAATATTTTGTTGAAGTTTCTTTCGTGCCCATCCTTGATTGCTTTTTCTACTTTCATCATTTCTTCCCGGGCAAGAAAATATGCATTATATTTGGCAGTTATATTATGATAGGTTTTACTGAAGAAATTATTTCTTTCTACAGAGCACGATGGAAGCAATATTATGAGAGCCATAATAACACCAGTGATATATATAGAAAATGTACTTTTATAAGTCAAAACCTTGGATAAATTTTACATTCTTTAAACGAAAAAAACTATTTATAAATACAATAAAAGTGAGGTTTTATTGTATTTAGTGTAATAAAGTTTCAATACTTTAAATCAAGTATGAAAAAAAGAAAATTAAGAAGCAGAAAAACGCTCTCAAGCTGGCTTACTAACCGGTACGTACTAGTAATTCGTAACGAAGAAAATTTTGCTGAAAAGTCGACATTAAGTTTTACTTACGCGAAGGTAATCGTTTTTTTCTTTGCCATATTTACTATATTCCTATTCATCAGTCTTTATCTGGTGAAAAGTATATTGGCACAATGGTTTGACCCGCGTCATTCGCAGATAGAATTTAATAAGCAATTGATAGAGCTTTCCATGAATGTAGATTCACTTTCAAATGCTGTGGAAACTAAAGACATGTTTATTACCAACCTCACTGGTATTATGAAAGGTGAGGAAAACTATAAGGAAATACGGCCTGAGCCTGATTCCCTTACCAGGGCTGAAATGATTGCTAATCTAAATAAAGAAACTGATCTGGGGCAATTGGCGCCAATTGATTCTCAATTTAGAAAGGAATTTGAAGAAACAGGAGTGTCTTTGCTTACTAAAACAAAAAATATTTCTTTTGATTTACAACAAATAGTTTTTTTTACTCCCGTTAATGGCATAATATCGTCACAATATAATGCTCAAATTGAGCACTATGGCGTGGATATAGTGGCTAAAGATAACGAGCCCATCAAAGCAGTTGCTGATGGATCGGTAATTTTTTCCGGCTGGACGCAAGAGTATGGCAATGTAATAATGATACAACATAGAGGAGATTTAATCTCAGTTTATAAACATAATTCTGAATTATTAGAAAAAGTTGGTAATTTTGTGAGAGCCGGTAGCGTTATCGCAATTATTGGTAATACAGGAGAGCTCACAACCGGCCCCCATTTACATTTTGAATTATGGTATAATGGAAACCCTGTAGACCCGGAAGAATTTGTATCATTTTAATAAAGAATTGATTATATGTTTAACAGCAAGAATGAAAAGATGACAGCGGAAGAAATTCACAACTCCAGTAACACAATTGCAAAAGGTACAATTGTAGAAGGTAATATTGAAACTTTTGGTAATATAAGGATAGAAGGCCGCGTAAAAGGAAATATCAAAAGTAAAGCGAAGGTTGTATTAGGTAAATCATCAGACCTGGAAGGTAACCTGCTTGCCCAAAATGCAGAAATTGCCGGTGAGGTAAAAGGTACACTAGAAGTATCGGAAGTATTGATATTGAAGCCCACTTCTGCCATAAATGGAGATATATTGACCAATAAATTAATTGTAGAGTCTGGAGCAACTTTTAATGGTAATTGTAAAATGGGAGTTTCGGTAAAGGAAATCAGAATCGGTGAAAACGGACAAGCAAAAGAAAAATCAAACAGGCCAACCCAATCAACCGAAGGAATCAAACCAACAACTTAGAACTTACGCTAAATATTCCGGGCTGGCATTTCAAATGATTGCTACCATTCTGTTAGGGCTATGGATTGGCAGTAAAGTAGATGAATGGATCAATTCTTCTGTGCCTATATTTACTATTTCGGGTATTTTGCTGGCCATTGTTGGCTCATTAGTTGCATTAATTAAAAATTTGCCGAAATCGTGAAAAAACAATCTTTTTTTTTAGCTCTTTTTGGGTTAACCTTAATTTTATTGGCTGTAGTGCTAATAATTAAACATTTTGAACCCTCGTTAATATATACTTATACATTATATTTTTTAATATATTTCTTTTTTTTATCGCTATTGAATCATCAATTTATTAGATTTGCGCTCAAAAATACGGAGGGAGATTTCACTTCCTTTTATTTTGTTTCAATGTTGATACGTTTTTTTCTAAGTATCACAATTATTTTTGTAATAATATACGTAGATAGGGGAAACGCGGTAGTAGCTTCATTGAATTTTTTAATATTATATTTCATTTATTTAGCTTTCGAAGTTGTTGCCTTGGTGAAATCATTGAATAGCAACAGTAATTAAAATAATAATGCAATACAATTGGGTTAGGTTACTTATAAGTTTCGCAATAATTTTACACTTAACGCCTATTCATACTTGGGCAGCTGAAGACCATGGAAATGAAGATGCTGCAGCGGATGAAAACATTGGTGATTTGATAATTAATCACATTACTGATAGTCATTATTGGGAATTTTGGCACGGTGCTACAATTTATTTACCAGTAATTATATATTCAGAAGCAGAAGGTTTTAAAATATTCTCCTCTTCAAGGCCATTTTTTGATGATCATCTACAACCGGTGCCATACCAAGGATATTTAGTAGAAGATGGTAAAATTCATCATGTAGATGGAGAAGCAAATGTATATGACTTTTCAATTACTAAAAATGTTGCCCAAATATTTATAAGTGTTATATTGTTGATTTGGGTGTTTGCTAGTGTAGCTAAAAGATATAAAAACCCAAATCAAGCCCCCAAAGGCATTCAAGCATTTTTTGAGCCAATTATAGTATTTATAAAAGAAGATATAGCGATTCCAAATATAGGGCCTCACAAGTACAAACGGTTTATGCCTTATTTACTTACCCTGTTTTTCTTTATTTGGTTTAATAACATATTAGGCCTGATGCCCGGAGCAGCCAATGTAACTGGGAATATTGCTGTTACAGGGGTACTTGCTTTACTTACCTTTATAATAACACAATTCAATGGTAATAAACATTATTGGAACCATGTATTTAATACTCCAGGTGTTCCCTGGTGGCTGAAATATGGTATTCCCATAATGCCTATAGTTGAATTTATTGGGTTGTTCACCAAGCCGTTTTCATTGATGATTCGTTTATTTGCTAATATTACAGCAGGACACATCATCATTCTTAGTTTGTTTAGTTTAATTTTTATTTTCGAAAGCATTTTCATAAGTCCGATAAGTGTGGCTTTTTCTATATTTATGAACTTTCTTGAATTGTTTGTGGCATTGCTTCAAGCATATATTTTTACACTGCTTTCTGCTATGTACTTTGGCGGTGCAGTAGAAGAAGTGCATCATCATGAAGAGGATAAACAAACCGATCAGGCATTGATTTAAAGAATTTATTCACACTTACATATAAATAGTAATATCATGTTAAATGTAATTTTTAATTTTATTTTATTAGATGTTAGCTTAGCTATTATGGGAGCCGGTATTGGTGCCGGAATAGTTGCATTAGGCGCTGGTTTTGGTATTGGTAAAATTGGTGGACAAGCCATGGAAGCTATTGCTCGTCAACCTGAAGCAGGTGGTAAGGTACAGACAGCCATGATTATCTCAGCAGCTTTAATTGAAGGTGTTGCGTTGTTTGGGGTTGTGGTTTGTTTGCTTATCGCATTAAATGTAGCAGGTATTTAAAAAATTTAGCCTGTCAGATTAACATTTGGTTGTCTGGACAGGCTAATTCTATTAGTTTTTAAACTTTAAGAAATATGGATTTAGTAAGTCCCGGTATTGGATTGATTTTTTGGATGGCGGTCTCTTTTTTGTTCGTTTTATATCTATTAAAAAAGTTTGCCTGGAAACCAATTTTAAGCGGTATTGAAGCGCGAAACGATTCTATCGACGAAGCATTGAAGTCGGCTGAAATTGCACGTCAGGATATGGAAAATCTGAAAGAAGAAAACGAAAAGCTGCTTGATGAAGCTAGGCAAGAAAGAGAAAAGCTTTTAAAGGATGCCTTGGGTGTGGCTGATAGCATAAAAGAACAAGCACAGCAAGAGGCCGAAAAAATTAGCCAAAGAATCGTTGACGATGCTCGTGTATCAATAGAAAATGAAAAACAAGAAGCCTTAAAAGATGTAAAGAATCAAGTGGTTAAATTTTCGCTTGAGATAGCTGAAAAATTGATAAGGAAAAACCTAAGCCAGCAGGAAGATCAGAAAAAACTGGTTGATGAATTTGTAAAAGACTTAAATCTAAACTAAACCCATGTCAGATATAAGAGTAGCTTCCCGATATGCAAAATCACTGATTGAACTAGCGGAAGAAAAGAATGATATGGAAAAAGTAGCTGAAGACATGGCTTTGCTAGGTAAAGTTTGTGAAGAAAATCGAGATTTTTACCTGATGTTGAAAAACCCTATTGTACACCAGGATAAAAAATCGGCTATTCTAAAGAAAATTTTTGACAATAAAGTACAACCGCTTACCATGTCAATTATCGAAATAATGGTAAGAAAAAACCGGGTTCAGCTACTACCGGAACTTGCTCAAGCTTTTTATACCATGTATAAAGAAAAAATGGGTATAGTAGAAGCTACTTTAGTAACAACCTTCGCGATTGATCAACAGCTAAAAGCACAATTTGAAAAAATTGTTAAACGAGCTACTGGTGCAAATACAGTAAGAATAAAAGAAAAAATATCGCAAAATATTATTGGAGGCTACATTCTCACAGTAGGCGATCGTCAAATAGATGATTCAATTAAAACATATTTGAAAGAGTTGCAATTAAATTTGACAACTGCTTAATTGAAAAAATAAAATCTAAAATTAATTAAAGATAATAATGGCAGAAGTAAGACCAGATGAAGTATCGGCAATACTAAGAGAGCAATTATCTAACTTTCGTACAGAGGCAGAACTTGAGGAAATAGGTACTGTATTACAAATAGGTGATGGTGTAGCTCGTATTTATGGACTAAGCCAGGCACAAGCAGGTGAACTCATTGATTTTAATAATGGCTCCAAAGGTCTCGTATTAAACCTTGAAGAAGATAATGTAGGAGTTGTAATTTTAGGAGACTATGAGGATATCAGTGAAGGAGATACAGTAAAAAGAACCGGTTTGATTGCTTCCATAAAAGTAGGCGATGGAATGAATGGAAGAGTAATAAATACTTTGGGCGAGCCTATTGATGGTAAAGGGCCGCTTGAGGGAGAGCTGTATGAAATGCCGCTGGAAAGAAAAGCCCCGGGTGTAATTTACAGAAGGCCTGTAAATGAGCCTATGCAAACGGGTGTGAAAGCTATCGACTCAATGATTCCGATTGGTAGAGGACAGCGGGAATTAATTATTGGTGACCGTCAAACCGGAAAAACAGCTATTGCCATAGATACTATTATCAATCAAAAAGAATTTTATGACAAGGGCGAACCTGTTTACTGTATTTATGTTGCCGTAGGGCAAAAGGCATCTACCGTAGCTCAAATAGTTAATGCCTTAGAAAAAAATGGTGCTATGGCATATACTACTGTGGTAGCTGCTACAGCATCTGATCCTGCGCCTATGCAATTTTTCGCACCTTTTGCCGGTGCAGCCATTGGAGAATTTTTTAGGGATACCGGACGTCCAGCATTAGTAGTTTATGATGATTTGTCTAAACAAGCCGTTGCTTACCGCGAAGTATCATTACTTTTACGTCGTCCTCCTGGTAGAGAAGCTTATCCAGGAGACGTTTTTTATCTCCATAGTAGATTATTGGAACGAGCAGCGAAAATTAATGAAAATGATGATATCGCCGCAAATATGAATGACTTACCGGAATCATTAAAACCATTAGTGAAAGGTGGGGGGTCATTAACCGCGTTGCCTATTATTGAAACCCAAGCCGGTGACGTTTCAGCTTATATTCCTACCAACGTGATTTCTATTACCGATGGTCAGATATTCCTGGAATCTAATTTGTTTAACTCCGGTGTACGGCCAGCCATTAATGTAGGAATTTCGGTTTCCAGGGTTGGGGGTTCAGCTCAGATTAAGCCAATGAAAAAAATTGCTGGTACGCTTAAGCTGGATCAAGCGCAATTTAGAGAATTAGAAGCTTTTGCTAAATTTGGCTCAGACCTGGATCCAGCTACAAAACGTACCATAGAACGAGGAAGAAGAAATGTGGAAATATTAAAACAACCTCAATACTCTCCAGTTTCTGTAGAGCAGCAGGTGGCAATTATTTTTGCCTCCACCAGAGGATACATTGATTCTGTACCAGTCGAAAAAGTAATAGATTTTGAAAAACAATATCTTAGTATATTAAGTGCTGAGCATAAAGAGGTATTGGAAAAAATTAGAAATAGCCAATTAGATGATCAGGTGACTAATACGCTCGCTAAAGTAGCAAATGATCTGGCAAAAAATTATCGCAGCTAATATAAGTTATGGCCAATTTAAAGGAAGTAAAAAACAGGATCAATTCAGTAGTAAATACGCAGCAAATAACCAAAGCTATGAAAATGGTGGCGGCATCCAAGTTGCGTAAAGCGCAGGATATGATCACGCAATTGCGTCCATATGCTGCTAAATTAGTAGCCCTGCAAAAGAAGGTGGCCGAAGGTATAGATACAGACTTAGGTGTAGTAGGTGAATTTACCTTGTACAGAGAACCTAAAAAAGTATTATTGGTGGTAATTTCTTCTGATAGAGGACTTTGCGGAGCTTTTAACAATAACATTTTTAAAAGAACAATTTCAGTTATCAATAAAAATTATCGTGATCAATTTGAAAAGGGAAATGTTCAGTTGCTCGTAATTGGTAAAAAAGCCAGAGATTTTTTCAAAAGAAGAGAATATCCAATGAATACCGATTATTTTGAACTTCTTGCAGATATTAATTTTGATAGCGTAAAAAATGTAGCGGAGGTTGTAATGGATGGCTTTTTGGCTGGCAAGTACGACAAGGTAGAAATAATTTACAATGAATTTAAAAATGCCGCTACTCAAATATTAAGAAATGAACAATTTTTGCCAATTGACCCTTCAGAAGAAGTAAATCTGGATGAAGATAGTGAAAATACTTACCCAACTGATTACATCTTTGAACCTTCAAAAGAAGAATTACTGGCAGAAATTATACCAAACGCACTAAAAGTTCAATTTTATAGGGCAGTGCTAGATTCTAATGCTTCAGAACAGGGAGCAAGAATGGTAGCTATGGATCAGGCAACGGAAAATGCCGGCGATCTTTTGAAAGAGCTAAGACTTACTTATAATCGTACTCGCCAGGCAGCTATTACCAGCGAAATATTAGAAATTGTAGCAGGTGCAGATGCTTTGGAAAAGGGCGGGGACTAAAAAATACTTACATTAATAAAAGCCTGTCTAAAATAGTTTATATATTTAGACAGGCTTTTTTTATTATGAATTTCATTAAGAAGTTTCTTCAATGGATTGTAGATAGGCAATTAGTAATTGCAGTAGGCGGAGGATTGTATTTTCTTACCGGCTATACATTACTATTGGGCGATTTTCAATTTTGTTTAGCGCGTTTCTTATTAATTTCAGGCGGTACATGGATAACCTATGGTACCTATCGGGGCATTTTTAATTTAACCTTCAAGCCCGTGTTAACTTCTATAGTTTATGCAAGCTATTTAATCCCATTACTTGTTTTTGTGCCATGGTTTGAGGTTTTATTCTTGTTACACCTGGCCTTGCTTTCTTTTTTTTATAAGCCAGCTAGTTTTGTAAAAACAAAACTCTTCTCATTGAGAAGGGTGCCGCTATTCAAGCTCATTATATTAAGCTACATCTGGGCCAGCCTGTCTTCCTTTTATCCAGCTTTGGTACTAGATATTAGCGTATTTAGCAGAAAGGTAAGCAACTTATTCTGGATTCAGTTTAGTTTTATATTAGCCATAACTATTCCTTTTGATATACGGGATTTTTATCTGGACATCAAAGATAAATTAATTACGATGCCTCGGATTTTCGGATTTAAAAACTCTAAAATGATTGCTTCTTTTTTTCTGCTGATTTTTACAATTTTAATAGTAAGTTGGGATGAAAATTTTTTTATAATTTTTATTGTATCCGCTATTTCATTTCTGTTAATATGGCGTTCCGATAGGAAGAGGTCACTATTTTATTATAGTTTATGGCTTGATGGTTTATTGATTTTGTATTTTGCTATTGTTTTCTTTCATTATAGTTAGGCAAAATAATGGCAATAATACAAGTGTTTTTAATTCAATTATCCTGCAGTTTTTCTAATCAATTTAATATTTTTACAATAGAAGATATAATGCTATGATAGAAAAAAGATGGACTTTTTTACCTAATCCTGATCCTGATATCACTGCTCAATTGGCAAAAGCCATTAACATTAATAAAATACTCGCAGGTATATTGGTTCAGCGAAATATTAAGGACTTTAGCGGTGCTAAACAATTCTTTCGTCCTTCATTACAGCACCTTCACGATCCGTTTTTAATGAAAGGAATGGCAGTAGCTGTCAATAGAGTTTTGTCAGCAATTAATAATCAGGAAAAAATATTAATCTACGGTGATTACGATGTTGATGGCACTACAGCGGTCTCACTATTATATCATTATTTGCGTCAGCATTATCCTCATGTTGAATATTATATTCCTGATAGGTATAAAGAAGGCTATGGAGTATCTCAAAAAGGAATAGATGATGCGATTAACCAGGAAATTAACTTGGTAATAACGCTTGATTGTGGCATAAAGGCTGAGAAAATGGTTGCATATGGCAATCAAAATGGCATGGATTTTATCATTTGTGATCATCATTTACCTGGCAATGATGTACCGGATGCTATCGCTGTTTTGGATCCTAAGCAAAATGATTGCAATTATCCATTCAAAGAACTTTCCGGATGTGGAATAGCATTTAAACTAATTCAAGGGTTGTCACAGCAAATGGAAAGTGAAATAGACGTATATAATTATCTGGATCTGGTGTCAGTTTCTATAGCTTCCGACATTGTTCCCATAGTAGATGAAAATAGGACTTTGGCTTATCATGGCTTAAAGCTATTAAACAATAATCCCAGGCCAGGATTAAAGGCTTTAATCAAGTCAGCAGGATTGTCGCTTGTTGATATTACAGGAATTGTATTTGGTATTGGTCCACGTATTAATGCCTCTGGCAGGATAGGTCATGCATATGGCTCAGTAGAATTGCTTTTGGCCACCCATTTAGACCATGCTCTTGAGCTAATAGAGCCGGTAAACGAGCACAACCTTACGCGGAAAAACTTTGACAGTACGATTACTGAAGAAGCAATAAAGATGATAGAAAATGATCCTGAACTATTAGGAGCAAAATCTACTGTTTTATTCAAGAATGATTGGCATAAAGGAGTAATTGGGATTGTTGCTTCAAGATGTATTGAGAAATATTACAGACCTACCATTATACTTACTGAGCATGAAAATGTAGTTACAGGTTCTGCACGGTCGGTAGAAGGTTTTAATCTGTATGAGGCACTCACCGAGTGTGCTGATCTGCTTGACAAATATGGCGGGCATCAATACGCTGCAGGCTTATCACTATGTGCTCAAAATGTGGCAGCGTTTAGAAAGAAATTTGAGCAAGTAGTGGCTTCACGTATTTTAAAAGATCAACTAATACCTCAAATCAAAATTGATAGTAAAATCAAAATTGATAGAATAAATGCTAAATTTTATAATATTCTAAAACAATTTGGCCCTTGCGGTCCCCATAATATGGAGCCGGTTTTTGTAGCTGAAAATTTAGTATGTAAAGGAGACCCCAAAGTTTTAAAGGAGCAGCACTTAAAATTGTTTGTGCGGCAGCATGATAGTGACTACGCGATGGAAGCTATAGGATTTGGTCTTGGTTATCTGGCACCAAAATTGAAAAAAAAGAGATTTAAAATGGCATTCAATGTTGAACTAAATAGTCATACCGGAATCAATTATTTACAATTAAATATTAAAGACGTAAAAATTGAATGATATTTGCTACAATTGGTAAATCAATTCACTTGTTACCAATTTTAATAGTTATTACAATGAAATTACTCGCGGAAAATCTGATTAAAAAATATAAACGACGTACAGTAGTAAACGACTTAACAGTAGAAGTTTCACAAGGCGAAATTGTGGGATTACTGGGACCTAACGGGGCCGGAAAAACCACTTCATTTTATATGATTGTGGGTTTGATAAAGCCCAACGAGGGCAAAATTTACCTTGACAAGGAAGACATAACTGACCTGCCCATGTACAGAAGAGCAAAAAAAGGGATAGGTTACCTCGCGCAAGAGGCATCTGTATTTCGAACACTCACAGTAGAAGAAAACCTAATGGCTGTATTAGAAATGGCAGGAATTTCGAAGGCTGAACAAAAAGAAAAAATGGAATCATTAATGGAAGAATTCAGTTTAACCCATGTGCGTAAAAACAAAGGCATGGTGCTTTCGGGAGGAGAACGAAGGAGAACAGAAATTGCCAGAGCATTAGCAGTAGACCCCAAATTTGTACTTTTAGATGAGCCGTTTGCCGGAGTAGACCCCATTGCAGTAGAGGAAATCCAAACTATTGTGGCTCGCCTAAAAAATAAAAACATTGGTATACTTATTACAGATCATAATGTAAATGAAACATTGAGCATTACTGATCGGGCCTATTTGATGTTTGAAGGTAAATTGTTGAAAGCTGGTACTGCAGAAGATTTGGCAGCTGATGAGCAAGTACGAAGAGTGTATCTGGGTAAGCATTTTGAACTTAAGAGGAAAATTTGATATGGGATTGCTGAATAGCATTATTGTAAATGTATTAAAGAGCAGGATAGGGAAAGTTGAAAAATTTATAAATGATCCAATAAAATACCAGCAAAACTGGTTTAATCATTTAGTATCGAAAGCTAAAAATACTGAATTTGGTAAGAAATACGCGTTTTCGGAAATTAAAAATCTAGAGACTTACCAGCAAAGGGTTGCTATAGGGGAATATGAAAATTTACTGCCCTATGTGGAGCGGGTAATGAAAGGAGAGCAAAACCTTTTATGGCCTTCACAAATACAGTGGTTTGCCAAATCATCTGGTACTACAAGTGCTCGTAGTAAGTTTATACCTGTATCAAAAGAAGCTTTAAAGGAATGCCACTATCGTGGAGGAAAGGATATAATTACCCTCTATTTTAGTCAATTTCCAGATTCAAAATTATTTGATGGTAAGGGATTAATTATTGGAGGCAGCCATCAGGTCAATCATTTAGATGATAATAAAAATACGCGTTTCGGCGATATATCGGCAGTGCTAATGGCTAATAGCCCAAAACTAGGTAGATGGGCTCGTACCCCAAAATTGGAAGTAGCCTTGATGGATGAATGGGAGGCTAAACTTGACCGCATGACCAAAGAAACCAGCAATGAAAATGTAACCAGTATGAGTGGAGTGCCCACCTGGACGATTATTTTGCTGGAAAGAATTTTAGAGTATACAGGTAAAAATCATATTCACGAAGTGTGGCCTAATCTCGAATTATTTATTCATGGTGCAGTCTCTTTTACTCCGTATCGAGAATTATTTAAACGCTTAATTCCGTCAAGTAACATGAAGTACCTGGAGACTTATAATGCTTCGGAAGGTTTTTTCGGTATTCAAGATCATCCTGGTGCTGATGGCATGCTGCTGTTGGTAGATCACGGTATTTTTTATGAATTCATTCCTGAGGAAGATATTTATAAAGACAATCCTAAGGCCATACCTTTATCTGAAGTAGAACTGAATAAAAATTATGCTGTAATTATTTCTACCAATGCCGGTTTATGGCGTTACAAGATAGGGGATACGGTAAAGTTCACTTCATTAAATCCTTATCGAATAGCAATAACAGGACGCACCAAGCATTTTATTAATGCTTTTGGTGAGGAAGTAATTGTGGAAAATGCTGAAAAAGCTGTAGCAACTGCATGTGAATCAACCGGTGCGATAATTGATAATTTTACTGCAGGGCCAAAATACCTGGAAACAGGAGGTAAGCAGGGATGCCATGAATGGATTGTGGAGTTTCAAAAACAACCGGGCTCACTACAGCATTTTGTAGAAGTTTTGGATACTACGTTGCGTAAAATCAATAGCGATTACGATGCCAAAAGGTATAAAAATATAGCACTTACTGAGCCAGTTGTGCATGTAGCCGAAAAAAATACATTTTACAATTGGCTTAAAAAAAGAGGTAAACTCGGTGGACAAAATAAAGTACCGCGATTGTCGAATGATAGAAAGTACCTGGATGATATTTTAGAGATGCTCAACAAGGAATAAAGGCTATAGATTGGCTTTTGCCTCTTGTTCTTTGTCTCCTTTTTTAATTATTTCTTCTTTCAAAATACTTTCCACATAAGAATCATCCTGACCTTCTTCTTCAAATAAATACTCATTGATTTTTTTTCTAATTTCCTGCGTGCTAAGATTGTGGAATATAACTCCATTACGAACAACAGAAAGTTGACCTGTTTCTTCAGAAACAACTAATATCAGGGTATCGGTAGCGTCGGACATGCCAATAGCAGCACGATGACGTAAACCAAATTGAGCAGGTAAGTCATCACGTTCGCTCACGGGCAAAATACATCTTGCTGCTTTGATTTTACCATTGTAAACTATTGCTGCTCCATCATGTAGCGGACTGTTTTTATTAAAAATAGCCAATAAAAGCCGCTTTGAAACCACCGCGTCGATCAAATCACCAGATTCAGCATAAAATTTTAATTCTGAACTTTTACTAAAAACAATGAGCGCACCTGTATTAGATCCGCCTAATGTTTTCGATGCTTCAATAATGGGTGTAATGTTAAAGTTTTTAGTAGTATCTGACTTTCGCCATGGGAATTTTTTAAAGAAATTCTCTCGGTCCAGTGTAGTTGTTTTACCTACTAAGACTAAAAATTTTCTGATTTCTTGCTGAAATAAGATAATAACAGCAATAACACCTACTCCCATAAATTGACCTAAAATTGCAGAAAGTAGCTCCATTTGTGCGGCTTCTACTACTAAAAAAATCAAGTACAAAGATAGGAAACCAAGGAAAACACGAACTGCCACGCTACCTTTCATTAGCTTATATACTTGAAAAAGCAATAAGCTAACAAGGGCAATATCAATAAAGTCTACCAAGTCAATATTCAGAAATCCTATTTTAATTAAAAATATCAAGAATTGTACAGATTATATAGTTTTACACATTCCACCGCTTCTTTTACATCATGAACCCTCAAAATTGATGCCTTGTTTTGAATAGCAAAGGTATTTAATACAGTAGTTCCATTCAACGCTTGCTCCGGCTCCACCCCTAATGATTTGTAAATCATTGATTTTCTGGAGACTCCAACCAAAACGGGCCTATCCAAGGCTTTAAAGTAAGCTAAATTTTTTAACAAAAGAAAATTTTGGCGAATATTTTTTGCAAAACCAAAGCCCGGATCTATAATTATATCTTTAACACCCATTTTTTTCAATTTTTCAATCTTGATATTAAAATAAGATAATAGATCAATTAGCATATTGTCGTAATTATTTTGCGTTTTCATAGTTTGAGGAGTTCCTTTCATATGCATCAGAATGTAAGGTAATTGCCTATTTGCTACCAAATTGTACATATTGTTATCTAATGTGCCACCTGATATGTCATTAATCATGCATGCTCCTTCATCTAATGCTGCTTCAGCCACAACACTGCGGAAAGTATCTACTGAAATAAAGACATCCGGAAAAGATTTTTTGATTACCTTAATGGCTTTACTTACCCTTTTCTTTTCTTCTTTTTCACTTATATCTTTTGCTCCCGGGCGTGAAGAATAGCCACCTACATCTATAAAATCTGCACCTTCCAAGATCATCTTTTCTACCTGATGTTCAATATTTTCGATAGAAAAGTAACGGCCTCCATCATAAAAAGAATCTGGTGTTACATTTAAAATGCCCATAATCTTACATGTGCTCATATCAACAAGATTTCCTTGCAAGTTAATCGTGAAATTTTCTGAAAATATACTATCTTTCAAGCCTAAACGTATTTTGATTATTTTTACAAAAGTATAAAAATTATAAATAAACAATAGCTTTAATTAATTACGGTAAACGACTTTAATAAAAGCACAAATAGTTGTTTTATAAAAGCATAAATTTAATTTAACAAATGAAAGCATTAAAAATCGGCATAAGATATTTTATAGGAGTATTTTTTATTTTTTCAGGATTGATAAAAGTAAATGACCCGATAGGAACTTCTATTAAATTAAAGGAATATTTTCAGGTATTCAGTGCAGACTTTGGCTCTTTTTTCGAGATTTTCATCCCTTTCTCACTGGAGCTGGCAGTAGTGGTTGTGGTATTGGAGGTAGTTTTAGGATTTGCAACTATTATTGCTTATCGCTTTAATATTACTGCATGGATACTATTGTTACTTATTATCTTTTTTACTTTTCTCACTTTTTATAGTGCTGCATTTGATAAAGTAACAGACTGCGGCTGCTTTGGTGATGCTATACCATTAACACCTTTTCAATCATTTATTAAGGATCTGGTGCTTTTATTTTTAATAATTTTTATCTTCATCAAAAGAAACTCTTTTAAGCCTTTAATCAAACAACCTAAATCTGATTTTATTACGATTGGTTTTACTGCTATATGTCTTTTTATGGCTGTTTATGCTATCAGACACTTACCATACATAGATTTTAGGCCTTATAATATAGGAGCCAATATTGAGGAAAATATGCAGCCCTCCGCCGAATATCAATACCAATACATAATGAAAAAGGATGGAGAAAAATACAAGTTTGAAGTTTATCCATCAGACACAACGTACGAATTTGTAGAAATGAAGCTATTAAATCCTGAAGCCCAACCTAAAATTACAGATTATAGTATCTGGAATGATGAAGGAGACTTTACCGAGAAAACATTCCGGGGGAATAAACTGCTGATTATAATAGAAAATATAGTAAAAGCAGATAAGGAAGCATTGCAAGAAATAAATGCTTTAGCTCAGAAATTATCAGGTAAAGTTGAGCCAATGATTTTAACCTCAAATGATGAACGCACGTTTGAGACTTATCGCCACGAATATCAACTGGCAATTGATTATTATTATGCAGATCATACGGTTTTGGAGGCAATGATTAGATCCAACCCGGGTATCATGTTATTACATGAGGGAACTGTTTTGGGTAAGTGGCATCATAATGATGTGCCAGAAGCTGAGGATGTTTTGGAGATAGTAAAAGAAGAAAACTCGTGATTAGATTTATATTCAAAAGGTTGTTTTACGGCTTTCTTGTTATTATGGGGGTAGTCTTGGTAGTGTTTTTCCTTTTTCACGCGCTTCCCGGAGATCCTGTGGCTATGATGGCTGGTCAGCGATCGGATGTGGCTACAAGAGAAGCTATTTCAAAGGAATTGGGATTAGATTTGCCATTGCCAGCGCAATTTTACAATTATGTTAAAGATTTATCTCCTGTCGGAATTTACGAAGATACTCAAGATAATCAGAAGAAATATGAATATATTCGCCTACTCTCATTTAGTGATGATGCTTTCGTGGTGAAAATGCCTTACTTGCGCAGGTCTTTTCAAACCAATAAAAAAGTAGGGGAAATAATTGCTGAAAATATTGAAAGCACTTTTTGGTTGGGATTTACCGCCATGCTTTTTGCTACTTTGGTAGGCATAGTGGTTGGGATAGTTGCAGCACTTAAGCAAAATACTTTTTGGGATCACTTTTTGGTATCATTTTCTGTGTTTGGAATTAGCATGCCTACATTTGTTGCTGGTATCATTATAGCTATGGTTTTTGGCTATTACTTGAGCGAATACACAGGGTTAAACCTCACGGGGCAGCTTTGGGTCAATGACCCAATCTATGGTGAGCGTTTACAACTTAAGAACCTGATATTGCCAGCTATTACTTTGGGTATCAGGCCGTTAGCTATAATAGTGCAGCTTACCCGAAGTTCTATGCTTGATGTACTGTCGCAGGATTTTATACGCACTGCCCGAAGCAAAGGAATAAGATATGTGAAAGTGGTATGGAAACATGCCTTAAAAAATGCTTTGAATCCGGTGATAACGGCCGTATCAGGATGGCTTGCTTCCTTATTAGCGGGATCATTTTTTGTCGAATATATTTTTGATTGGAAAGGGTTGGGATTTGTTACCATCAAAGCTGTACAAAGTTTAGATTTTCCAGTAATCATGGGTGTAACCATTTTTATTGCAGTTGTCTTTGTATTTATCAATATAATAGTGGATGTGATTTATGCTGCTTTAGATCCACGTGTGAGGCTTGATTAAATTTTTTTGACTATGAAAGTATATCTCATTGGATTGCCAGGCTGTGGCAAGTCCTACTGGGCCAGTCAATTGGCCACGCATTATCAATTACCACTTATTGATCTGGATGCCGAAATAGTTAAAGATACTGGACTATCCATAAATGATATTTTTATGTATCATGGTGAGGAATGGTTCAGACAAAAAGAGGCTGATTTACTTAGACTATGCTCACAGCAAAACGATTCGTTCATATTTTCTGCAGGAGGTGGAGCTCCCTGCTTTCATAATAATATGTCATTTATTAATAGAAATGGAATAAGCATTTTTATTAATCGGTCACCAGATAATATTGCTCAGCGATTGCTGAATAAAGGCTTTGATAAGCGGCCATTGCTTAAGGGGAAAAAGGATACGTTGCAAGAGGAACTGGCCATGAAGCTTCAACAAAGAAAGCAATATTATGAGCAAGCCATAATAGTATTGAGTAAAAATGATTTGGTATTGGAAGATTTTCTAAAGGTATTGATTAAATATAGGAAGTAAAAAAGTGGAAGAGTTTACTTCCACTTATCCACAAGATTTGCTGCTACATTTCAGTTTAGAAGAAAAAACCTGCCGATAGTATTGCGCTATCAAAATTATTATTGAATGTTGCAATAGGAGTATCGTCACCTAACGGATACGGTTCATAAGTTGAATCAAAGGAACGGGCTACATAAGCAAGGTCTACGTAAAATTTTTGTTTTCTAATACCAGCACCAAATGAGATACTGGTTTGACTTCTATTAACCCCTTCTTGAAAAGGATTGGGATTATGAGCAAAACCTCCACGTAACCTAAATATGTTATATCTAAATTCACCACCGAGTCTGATATTGAAAACATTTGTGTGTGACTCATAAATAGACCTATTAATAGTATTTTCTTCTTCAATAGTTATATCCTGGCTTGTTATTTTCTGGCTGGCAAAATTTACATATTCAACGTCGGCTGATATAAATCCAAATTTTCCAAGGAAAACAGAAGTTCCTAACCCTAATTTATAAGGAGTTCTTACCCTGAATTCTGAAAGGAAAATGTCTCCGGATCTATTATAAGGTTCAACATTAATAGTTGTATCTGTAGTAGGAAAATACAGCTGATAATTTTGGTTATTAATATCAAATACATCAGCTCTGAGACCTGGAGTTTCTTCTAAATCAGCGTTTATGATGGAAGGTGAAGTGAATGAAGCTCCAATATTAAGAAAAGGTAACGGCTTTGCAATAATACCAATTTTCCCATTAATTCCTATGCCGTTAATTCTTAATGATTCAGTGAGCGTCAAATCCAATCCCGGAGTAGTAGTTGAGGTTGGTTCTACAATTTCAGTAAACGATTTATTAACTTCATATCTAATATTAGTTACTCCAAAGCCTGCACCTATATAAATTTTATCAGCAAAATTTCCCCCATAGGCAAAGTTCCATTCGTATTGCCCTCCCCTTGATTCAATAAATTCTGTTTGAGAGGCAAGTTGTTCGGGTTTTAAAATTGTAATATATTTATCGCTAGATCCATCATTTTGAAAATAATAAGTAGGGTTGATGATATAAGAATCATAGGCTAATGCTGGTATATCAATTTGGTTTAGCATATTTTCCTCTTCAATGCCAAAAGCATTTTCTGCAAAATAATCAGTTATTGATGAATTAACCCCACTGGCCTGGAAGAAAAAATTGGCATTAAAATCATTCACTTTATTTATACTGATCGCAAATGATCCGCCTCGCCATGCACCAGGAACAATATCATCTTTAGAGTTATTAAATACAATGCCCACGTTAGCAAAATTAATTCTTGTATCACTTTCTCTATTTATATTGCCAAAATAGTTGCTTTGTATATCAAATATGTTGTATGATGGACTAATACTAAATTCCGACTTTCGATAAAAGCCTAGTCCGGCAGGATTTGACGAAGCCAAACTTATATCTCCACCAAGTGAATATTGGGCTCCACCCATAGCCCTTATTCTTGCTGAACCTCCCACATGCGTATTGCTAAATAGGGATGATAAGTCAGTGAATGAAAATGCCCCTGGAATATATTGAGCGCTCGTGTCTAGATTTAGACATAAACTTGCCATGCTTATTAATATAAGCGTTTTCAAAGTTTTCATGATGTTGTTGCTTAAAGTAAAATAGAAAAGATTTGAAAAGAATCAGGGTGTGTGGCTAACACCCTGATTTATTAATTTGTATTATCTTCTGCGTCCACTTGAACTAGATCCGCTACTTCGGCTACCACTACTTCTAGAACCACTACTTCTACCACTAGAGTAGCTACCGCTGCTTCTAGAACCACTTCTACCACTTGAATAGCTTCCACTGCTTCTTGAGCCACTTCTACCACTAT
>CAZQEZ010000002.1:0-26190 GCA_964592475.1 uncultured Roseivirgaceae bacterium | reverse complement strand
CCACTTCTACCACTTGAATAGCTTCCACTGCTTCTTGAGCCACTTCTACCACTATTGTAGCTTCCTGATGATCGAGATCCACTAGAATTACCATAGCTGCTACTACTTTGACTTCTTCTTGGCGAATAGCTCCTATTAGAGTTAGCGCTACTATTGCTTCTGCTTCTGTTATTATAGATGCTACTTCTTGTGCCTTCAGAACTAGACGAAGACCTTGATCTTCCATAATTAGGGCTTGTGCTTCTGCTTCTGTTTCCATTAGGAGATACCCTGCTGCTATTAGTTCTGGCATTTGATCTACCTACTTCGGAACTTTTGCTTCTGCTTCTGCTACTAGAAACACCTTCAGATGAACTTCTTGATCTAGAACGATTAAAATAATCATTTTGAGTTCTGGAATAATCCCTTCCTACTCTTGTACTTCTACCATTAGTAGTAGCATTTCTACTTCTATCTACCGCAGATGTTCTTGTACGAACTCTATTATTTGAAACGACGGATGAACTTCTTGAGTTAACTCTTCCTCTTCTTACAGTTCTTCGGTTTAAGCCGCTTTCAGTTATTACACTGGTATATTGTCCATTATAAAAGCCATTATAATAACCATTCCAGTAACCTTGATTCCAACCCCAGGAGTTCATACCCCAAGAGTTCCAACCCCATCGGTTCATTCCCCATCTGTTCATGCCCCAGCCTGGTCCCCAGGGATCATAACCCCATCGATTCCATCCCCAGTTATTCATGCCCCAGCCAATTGAAACATTCCAACCTGCATTCCATCCCCAGTTATTCATGCCAACGTTTAAACCTGGTCCCCATGGATCCATAAACGGGTCGTAACCCCATACACCCCATCTGTTAAACCTGTTCCATCTCCACCATGGATCATCAAAGTAAGGATTATATTGATTACTAAAACCAGCATTATTTCCATAGTAATTATTAACTACTACATCTCTATTTTGATCTGATTGGTAATCGTCATTATAATATTCTGTATCATTACCCACTACATTTTCATCATTTATCTGATTATTATTTCTGTATTGAGCTACATATTCAGGATTCACTGTTCTAGCCGAAGTATTATCTTCATAAGGGGTGAATTCAGATTGACTCTGAGGTTGAGGGTTTTGATTATTTGCAGGCCTTCTTTCTGCTCTTGTATATTTAACTGTTTTACGGTCTGTTGCATTAAAATACATGTCATCGTATTCGCCGGTTTGGGCGTATTGTGATTGATTGCAAGACCACAACAATAAAGCCGCTATGGGTATTGTAAAAAGTTTAGGGACGAGCGCTTTCATAATTTTCCTTTCTTTTTTATATTATTTTTCAAATAAATATAACTAACCTATTACTTGTAAAGTATACGACAATATAAGCATTTGGATTATAAATGTAAACAAAAATCTTATCTTTGTCGAATATTTATCAAATATACTTGAAAAATAGCAAAATCCATACCAAAACCCAATAAAATGAGTAAAGGAATTACCAAAAGAAGCGAAGATTATTCTGCGTGGTACAATGAATTGGTAAAAAAAGCAGACTTAGCAGAAAATTCTGAAGTAAGGGGATGCATGATTATTAAGCCATATGGTTTTACCATTTGGGAGAAAATGCAATCTGCCTTAGACAAAATGTTTAAAGATACGGGACATACCA
Organism: uncultured Roseivirgaceae bacterium; assembly: GCA_964592475.1. Taxonomy (GTDB): domain Bacteria; phylum Bacteroidota; class Bacteroidia; order Cytophagales; family Cyclobacteriaceae; genus CAZQEZ01. The sequence continues at coordinate 24,522 of CAZQEZ010000002.1, read as the reverse complement.
ATGCCTATTTTCCGCTATTTATACCTAAATCCTATTTTGCCAAAGAAGCTGCTCATGTAGAAGGATTTGCCAAGGAGTGTGCTGTTGTAACTCATTACCGGCTAAAAAATGCAGAGGATGGTGGTATAGAAGTAGATTCGGAAGCAAAATTGGAAGAAGAGTTAATTATCAGGCCTACTTCTGAAACAGTAATATGGAATACTTACAGAAATTGGGTGCAATCCTACCGAGACCTACCCATATTAGTAAATCAATGGGCAAATGTGGTACGATGGGAAATGAGAACTCGTTTGTTTTTACGCACGGCAGAGTTTCTCTGGCAGGAAGGTCATACGGCTCATGCAACTAAACAAGAAGCAGTTGACGAAACGATTCAGATGATGAACGTTTATGCAGATTTTGCCGAAAATTACATGGCGGTTCCAGTTTTGAAAGGTGTAAAATCGGCTTCGGAAAGATTTGCCGGAGCAGTAGACACCTATTGCATCGAAGCATTGATGCAAGATGGAAAAGCCTTACAAGCCGGAACCTCTCACTTTTTAGGCCAAAATTTTGCTAAGGCATTTGACGTAAAATTTACCGACAAAAGCGGTAAATTAGAAATGGTATGGGGTACCTCATGGGGAGTAAGCACCAGATTAATGGGCGCGTTGGTTATGGCACACTCAGATGACGAAGGTTTGATTTTACCACCAAAATTAGCTCCAATTCAGGTAGTAATTGTTCCTATTTATAAAAGTGATGAGCAGTTTAAAGCCATTGTTGAAAAAGCTACTCATCTTAAAAATGGCCTCAATGCTATGAATATTTCAGTGAAAATTGATGACCGGGATACTCATAAGCCCGGTTGGAAATTTGCAGAGTATGAGCAAAAAGGTATACCCTTGAGGATTGCCATTGGACCACGTGATCTTGAGAATGGTACTGTAGAATTGGCCAGGCGTGATACTAAAGAAAAAGAAGTAGTTTCTACCACCGGTTTAGAAAATAAAGTAAGGGATCATTTAGAAGATATTCAGTCTAATATTTATCAAAAGGCTTTAAAATTTCGAGAAGCCAATACTCATGAGGTGGATTCATATGAGGAATTTAAGAAGGTATTGGAAGAAAAAGGTGGATTTATTTACGCGCACTGGGATGGAACAGCCCAAACCGAGGAAAAAATTAAGAATGAAACTAAAGCTACCATCCGTTTAATTCCTTTAGTACAAACGAGTGGGCCAGGCAAATGCATGGTTACCGGTAAAGCTTCTGAGGGTAAAGTGGTATTTGCCAAAGCTTATTGATATAAAATCAACCCAAATTTTTATGAAAATGAATAGAAATAAATTTATTAAAACCAGCGGTGGGTTGGCTGCTGCTTCTGTTTTCTGCAGTTCAGTGCTCCAATCTTCAAAATCTCAGGCGGCACCTCAAAAGCTTGAAATGCCCCTGGGATTGGCGTCTTACAGCTTCCGTAAATTTAGCCTGGAAGAGACAATAGAAATGGTAAAGACGCTGGGGCTAACTCATATTGCATTGAAGAGTATGCACATGCCATTAGCTGCCTCTGCATCAGAACTAAAAGCTACTGCTAAGAAAGTGCGTGATGCCGGTTTAAACCTTTACGGAGCAGGAGTAATTTACATGAAAAATGAAGACCAGATCCACCAGGCTTTTGATTATGCCAAAGCGGCTAATTTAAAAGTGATTATTGGCGTGCCTCAGCATGAATTACTTCCACTGGTTGATCAAAAAGTAAAAGATCATGATATAAAAGTAGCCATTCATAATCATGGCCCCGGAGATGATCTTTATCCAAGTCCTGAATCTATTTATGAAAAGGTGAAGGATTTTGACCAACGCATTGGCATTTGCATGGACATTGGTCATACCAAAAGAATTGGACTTGATCCTGCCAGCGATGCAAAAAAATATGCCGACAGGCTTCACGATGTTCATATAAAAGATGTTTCCGCTGCTGAGCCTGAAGGTGAAACTGTAGAAATTGGCCGAGGGGTAATTGATATTCCTGCCTTTTTAAAAGCATTGGTTAAAATTAACTATGCCGGTGTGGTATCATTAGAATATGAAAAAGATGCGCGATCACCCATGGTTGGATCGGCCGAATCAGTCGGCTACCTGAAAGGTGTAACGCGTATGATGACTTGATCAATAGCTTTCTAAGCTGCTTAATTATATTTGTTTCATAATTAAACCTAATTTGTAAAACATGAGAAGTACACTATTTTTTTTAATAAGTTTAGCTATCGTTTTGCTAATTTCGTGTCAATCGACACAAAATGAAAAAAAAGAAAACAAGAAAATGAATGAAGCACCATTTCAATTCATGATATTAGCTCCCGGGCATTTCCATGCCGGCCTGGTGTTGAAAAATATGTATCCTTCTGTTGATACCACAGTATATCTTTATGCTCCTGAAAGTGCTGAAACAGACGATTTTTTAAGTAGGATTAAGCAATTCAACACTCGTGAGGATAACCCTACAGCCTGGGTCACAGAAATTTATCGCGCCCCAGATTTTTTAGATAAAATGATATCGGAAAAACCGGGTAATGTAATGGTAACTGCCGGAAATAATCAATTAAAAACAGAATATATTAAGGCAGCAATAGATGCAGGTATAAATGTATTGGCCGATAAGCCGATGGCGATAGATGTAGCTGATTTTAAACTGCTTAAATCCGCATTTGAAGCAGCAGAAGCAAATGATTTATTGCTTTATGATATAATGACGGAGCGATATGAAATTACAACTATTTTACAAAAGGAGTTTTCTCAGATAGATGAAATTTTTGGAAATTTATTAATGGGTACGCCTGAAGAGCCTGCTATTACCAAAGAAAGTGTGCATCATTTTAGTAAGGTTGTATCAGGAAAGCCGCTGGTCAGGCCAGTTTGGTTTTTTGATGTTAGTCAACAGGGAGAAGGGATTGTTGATGTTACTACTCATCTGGTAGATTTAATACAGTGGGAGTGCTATCCTGAGCAGGTATTAAATTATGAAGAAGATGTAGAAATAATGAATGCAAAAAGATGGGCAACCGAACTTACTTTTAACCAGTTCAACAAAGTTACCAAAATGGAGAGTTATCCTGAATTTTTGCTTAAAGATATTGTTGACGATAGTTTGTTAAACGTGTATGCCAACGGTGAAATAACTTATAGACTAAAAGATACTTATGCTAAAGTATCCGTTATTTGGAATTATGAAGCGCCGGAAGGTGCCGGAGATACTCATTTTTCAATGATGCGAGGAAGTAAAGCAAATTTAGTAATAAGGCAAGGAGAGGAGCAGAACTATACTCCTGAATTATATTTAGAGCCAAATAATGTGACGCTGGATGAACTAAAACAAAATGTAGAAGCTAACCTGGCCCGAATAACGGAAAATTATGATGGTGTGACCATAACTGAAGAGAAAAATAGGCTAAAAATAAACATTCCTAAAAAATACAGATTAGGTCATGAGGCTCATTTCGGGCAAGTTGCTGAAAAATACTTGCAATTCTTGAATAGCGGTAAATTGCCTGAATGGGAAGTTCCTAACATGCTTACCAAATATTATGTTACGACTCACGCGTTAGAAGTAGCCAAAATAAACGCCTCAGAGTAATAACAGTTGAGAGAGGTAGTTTGCTGAAGATCAAATATAAATTCCGTATTTTCATTATTTTAATGTTTAACTATTAAAAAATAGTGTGAGAATATTAAGTATTAAATGATTTAAGATAATTAAGATAGACTAAATTCACTGTAATGAATAATTACAATGAGAAATAGAACTTAGGCGGAATGTATAGCGTGCTTCGAAACTGATAGGTATAAATATTTTCAGAACAATAGACTTGTTTTGTGTTAATAAAACCAAAATTTATTTGAGCTGTCTTAGAAAAAAATTCGTCTTTCTGTGGGTTTGGGCGTCTTTCAGACTTCTCTTTCCCTTCCGATTCTAACTCAACAATCTCAATCAAGTTGTTTAAATCAGCTTCAGAAAAAGTAGATGCTTCTACCCGCATTACTACGAATAATAGAGCTAGAATATAAAATATAAAGTTAGATTGTCTCATTTTAGAAATGTTATAACGTCACCTTTCTATCTATTGTTTAGGGTCTAATTAAATTATGATAAAATTATTATGATAGATAGTTGCTTTAGGTTTGCTAAAAAGTTGGGTTAGTGTAATTGGCATTACATTCATCCTGATTTTCTGTTTGCAGTTGAAGATGCAAAAAAGCAATGCTATGATAACAATTGGTTTCTTACCTCAGACCAATAACAAGATTACAATAAGGATCACAGTGATGGTACCATAGGTTTTAAGTACCATCATCCTATTTTTGTAAGATAGCCACCACAGTACCCTGTAAGGTTTATGCAGGCCCATGAAAGTAAGCACTAGCATGAGCCCAATAAAATAATAAAGAATTTCGATATCAATGTTCATAAAAAAAGCCAGGCTTTTAAAATATTGCCTGGCCCTGCTATTATCATAAGTAAATGGATTATAATTTTCTTTTTACCTCTTTCACTTCAAATCCTTCTATTACATCACCTTCCTTAATGTCATTAAAGTTTTTAATACTCATACCACATTCATAACCGCTCTTCACTTCATTAACGTCATCTTTGAATCGCTTTAGCTGGTTGATATCACCCGTATAAACTACAATACCATCTCTGATCAACCTGATCTGATTGTTTCGTTTCAAAAATCCTTCTGTTACCATACAACCGGCTACAGTACCAATTTTTGAAATTTTGAATACATCTCTTACTTCAGCATTTCCAGTGATTACCTCTTCTTCACTTGGTGCTAACAGACCTTCCATTGCATCTTTAACCTCGTTGATCACATCGTAAATAACAGAATAAAGTCTTATTTCTATTTCTTCATTTTCAGCAAGTTTACGAGCACTAGAGGATGGCCTTACCTGGAAACCAACGATAACTGCGTCGGATGCTGAGGCTAGCAATACGTCTGATTCTGAAATTTGACCAACACCACTATGAATAATATTTACCTGAACCTCTTCAGTAGAAAGTTTTAATAAGGAATCTGATAGCGCTTCTACTGAGCCATCCACATCTCCTTTTACTATTATATTTAATTCTTTAAAGGAACCAATTGCCAATCTTCTGCCAATTTCATCCAGAGTAATGTGTTTCTTGGTTCTGATGTTTTGTTCTCTCTGAATCTGCGATCTTTTGTTAGCTAAGTCTCTTGCCTCTCGTTCAGAGTTAATTACATTTAATTTGTCACCTGCAGGTGGGGCTCCATCTAAGCCTAAAACTAATACCGGAGTAGACGGCCCTGTGGTTTCATTTCTGTTTCCGCGATGATCAAACATCGCTTTTACTTTTCCATAATGAGCTCCGGCAAGCATTACGTCACCAATAGATAAAGATCCTGACTGGACCAAAATAGTAGCTACATATCCTCTACCTTTGTCGAGAGATGCTTCTATAACAGTACCAATGGCATTTTTATTGGGATTAGCTTTTAATTCAAGAAGTTCGGCTTCAAGAAGTACTTTTTCCAGTAGCTCATTTATTCCTAGTCCGGATTTAGCTGAGATCTCCTGACACTGATATTTTCCTCCCCAGTCTTCTACCAAAATATTTATGTTTGCCAATTCTTCTCTTATTTTCTCAGCATTGGCATTGGGTTTGTCTATTTTATTAATAGCAATTACTATAGGTACACCTGCTACTTGTGCGTGGTTAATAGCCTCTTTTGTTTGAGGCATCACATTATCATCAGCAGCTACCACTATTACTACTACATCAGTAATACTTGCACCTCTAGCACGCATGGCAGTAAATGCCTCATGACCGGGAGTATCCAAAAAGGTAATCCTTTTACCACTATCTGTTTCAACATCATAAGCACCAATGTGCTGGGTAATTCCACCTGCTTCTCCAGCTGCTACTTTTGCATGTCTTATAAAGTCAAGTAAAGAAGTTTTACCGTGATCCACGTGACCCATTATGGTAACAATAGGAGCTCTTTCTATTAAATCCTCTTCTTTATCTTGTTCTTCCTCAACTATTAAATCATCTTCGTTGCTAGTAAAATCTGCTTCATAACCAAATTCATCTGCTATTACAGTTATTGTTTCTGCATCGAGTCGTTGGTTTATTGAAACAAATAATCCAAGGCTCATACAGGTTGAGATAACTTCATTTACGCTTACTCCCATCAGGGAAGCCAGATCATTTGCAGAAATAAACTCATTTACCTGTAGCTTTTTTGCTTCATCCTGTTCCTGCTGAAGTCTTTGCTGTTCGGCTTCTGCAACTTGTGATCGTTTTTCTCTTTTGTATTTAGATCTTCCACCACTACCACCAGACTTCTTACCACCTGTAAGCTTGGCCATGGTTGCTTTAATTTGTTCCTGAATTTCTTTATCAGAAACCTCCTCTTTGGGGGCACGGGATTTTTTGCGACTTCCTCTTCTATCTTTACTTGCAGATGCTTTATTTGTAGATGGCCTCTGCTGCTGTTGTTGATTTCCTCTCGATTCGCCACCTTCTTTTCTTACTCTCTTACGTGGTCTTTTCTTTTTCTTTTTATCACCTTTATCATCAGAGGAGGCAACAGGCTGAGCCTTTTTGTCTTTTTTCTTTTCCCTTTTTTCCTTTTCCGGAAGTTCTATTTTACCCACCACAGTAAGACCCTTTAGTTGATCTGCTTTAGCTTCTATTACTTCCTCTGGTTCTTCTTTTTTAGTAGCTTCTTTATTTTCTTCTGGTTCTTCAGCTACTTCTTTATCTTTTTCAGGCACTTCTTTTTTGGCAGCTTTTTTCTCTTCTTCAGATTCAGCTTTCTTTGCTATGGCAATTTTTTCTTCTTTGGCTTGCTTCTCTGCCTGCTCTTCTTTTATTTTTTCTTCTTTGGCCTTCTTTTCCTCTATTTGCTGTTGTTCTTCTTTAGCTTTTTGCTTCTCTTTTTCTTCTTTTTTAGCGGCTTCTATCTCTTTTTGCTTCTCATTTTCAGCTATCTGTTCTTCTTTCTTTTTGTCCAGGTTTATTTTACCTACTACTTTTATGCCTTTCAGCTTATGAGATTCAGATTCTACTTTTTCTTTTTCCGCTTTTTCTTTTTCCTCTGCCTCTGCCTCTTTCTTTTCTTTAGCTTTTTGCTTTTCTTCTTCGGCCTCTTTTTCTTCTGCTTTCTCTTTTTCAGCAGCTTCTTTATTGTTACCTAAGTTTTTGATAAAAATCTCTTCTTCATCATCCCTTTTTTTCACAGGGTCTTGATCATTATCAATTACAAAATTGTCGCTTCTTTTTTTGCCAATGGTCATTCCTAATGCTTCTTCTTTGTCCATAGCCGAAGAGGCAAATTCTTTAGAGAGCATAGAGAATTGCTCCATCGTAATCTTGGTATTAGGTTTGTTGTCTATTTTAAAGCCTTTATCAGCAAGGTGATCAGCAATAGTGGAGGTGCCCACATTGAGTTTTCTTGCCACTTGGCTTAATCTCATCATTTTTTCTTCTGCCATATAATACCTTTACCGTTTTTTAAAATACTCAGGTCTACACTTAATATTCTTATTCAAATTCCTGGTTTAATATCCTGAGAATTTCATCTATCGTTTCTTCTTCCAGATCTGTTCTGCGAACCAGGTCATCTTTTGACAAAGCCAAAACACTTTTGGCAGTGTCTAAACCTACTCTTTTTAATTCATCAATGATCCAGCTTTCTATTTCATCGGCAAATTCATCCAGATCCACATCCTCTTCTTCCAGTGCGTCAAGATCTCGGAATACATCTATTTCCATGCCCACCAATAAACTGGCAAGCTTAATATTATGTCCACCTTTACCAATTGCTAATGAAACCTGATCGGGTTTTAAAAATACCGAAACTCTATCTTTTCCAGAATCAATTTTAATACTGCTGATTTTGGCCGGACTTAAGGCTCTGGAAATGTATAATTCAACATTATCGGTATAATTAATTACATCGATATTTTCATTTTGAAGCTCTCTTACAATACTGTGAATACGAGAACCTTTCATGCCTACACAAGCTCCAACCGGGTCAATTCTATCATCAAAGCTTTCTACCGATACTTTAGCTCTTTCACCGGGCTCTCTTATTACTTTTTTAATGGTTATTAATCCGTCAAATACCTCTGGCACTTCAGCTTCAAAAAGTCTTTCTAAAAATACCGGAGCTGTACGTGACATCACGATTCGCGGATTACCATTAATCATTTCTACCCTATCAACAATTGATCTGACTGAATCGCCTTTGCGAAATCTATCTTTAGGAATTTGTTCGTTTTTTGGCAAAATCAATTCGTTGCCTTCCGCATCCATTAATAATATTTCCCGGTTTAAAATTTGGTAAACCTCTCCAATTACAATTTCCCCAACCAAATCTTTATATTGGTTGAAGAGATAATCTTTTTCCAGGTCTTTTATCTTTTGAATTAATGTTTGGCGGGCTGTCATTACCGCTCTGCGACCAAAATCTTCCAACTTTACATCCTCAGCTACTTCTTCACCAATTTCAAAATCCGGTTCAATATCTCTTGCTTCAGTAAGGCATATTTTATCATGATCCCAAATGTCTTCACTATTATCATCCACAATTTCTCTGAACCGCCATATCTCTAAGTCACCTTTGTCAGCATTTATAATGATATCAAAATTTTCATCAGTTGTAAATTTCTTTCTGATCATAGTGCGGAAAACATCTTCTAATATGCGAATCATGGTTGGGCGATCCACATTTTTACTTCTCGCAAACTCAGCAAATGACTCTATAAGGGTGCCGTTATCCATCTCTCTTAAATGATATCAATACTTTAACTTTATCTATATTTTCAAAAGGTATTTCTACCGCTAGCTTTTCCTTTTTCTTAACTGTTTTTTCAATTAATATAGAATTTTCACTAACAGTTTTTAGTAAACCTTCTTGTTGAGAACCATCTTGCATATCTACTCTTAATTTTCGACCAATATTTTTTCTATATTGCCTAATAAGCTTGAGTGGATGCTCAACTCCTGGTGACGAAACCTCTAATGTGTATTTATTGTCAAAAAGATTCTCTTCATCAAACCAAGCCGATAGTGCCCTGCTAATGCTAGCACAATCATCAATGGTTATTCCTTGATCGCCATCAACTAAAATCTTGATTTTCTGATTGTTAACTCCACCACTAATCAACACATCAACCAGAAAAAAATTGTCATCATCTAATAACGATTTAGTCTTTTTTTCAATTTTTTCTCTCACCTCTTCTCAACAGATTTCAATAAAAGAGGGGACTAAGTCCCCTCTATCTTTAAATGCCTTTTATTGCTGCAAAGTTAGATTAAATAACCATCTAAAGCAAATAATTGTAAATACTTAAATAAGATTAATTTAACTTGCTTTAAAAAAGTTCAGGGTAAAGCTATAAAGTCGCTAAAATCATTTACATTTATTGCATTTAATAGCTTAAGGGTAGTTGGTATGTTATTTACACACGCAAATAATAACCTGGAATTTGATTTTTTTGATCTGTAAATCAATTAATTCGTGTTTTTAATATTTGTTATACTAAATTGTTGATAAGTTACTCCTCTTGTAAACCATTGCACCATTAATATAGCAGATTTTGACTTAACTTTGCCACATTTAAATAAGATACGTTTAGATCATGCTAAAAGAATTAAGAGTTTATAATTCACTTACCAAGAAAAAAGAAAAATTTGAGCCAATTAACCCACCTTTTATTGGCATGTATGTGTGTGGGCCAACCGTTTATAGCGATGTTCACCTGGGTAATGTTCGCACTTTTTTTAGCTTTGATATTATATATCGATATCTTCAGCACTTAGGCTATAAAGTACGCTACGTACGCAACATAACAGATGTTGGGCATTTAACTGATGATGCCGATGACGGTGAAGATAAAATTAGCCGAAAAGCAAGATTGGAGAATTTGGAGCCAATGCAAATAGTGCAGAGGTACAGTAATGATTTTCACCAGGTGATGGAGCGATTCAATATACTACCTCCTGATATCGAACCCACTGCCACGGGTCACTTGATAGAACAAATAGGCATGATTAAAAAGCTGCTCCAAAAAGAACTGGCTTATGAAGTTAATGGCTCTATTTATTTTGATGTACAAAAATATAATCAACAAAATAAATATGGTGAGCTATCGGGTAGGGTAATAGAAGAGCTAATGTCGGGATCGCGGGAATTAGAGGGTCAAGATGAAAAACGAAACCCGGTCGATTTTGCCTTGTGGAAAAAAGCGGTAAAAGGTCATATCATGCACTGGGATTCTCCCTGGAGCGAAGGCTTTCCGGGATGGCATCTGGAATGCTCCGTAATGAGCACTAAATATTTAGGAGAAACCTTTGATATACATGGTGGTGGTATGGACCTAAAGTTTCCTCACCATGAATGTGAAATAGCTCAGTCGAAAGGTGCTAATGAAAAAGAACCTGTTAAGTATTGGTTGCATACCAATATGCTTACGGTAAATGGGCAGAAAATGAGCAAATCTTTGGGTAATTCTTTCTTACCCAATCAATTATTTGCTGGTAACCATCCGTTGCTTAATCAAGGTTACAGCCCTATGACGGTACGCTTCTTTATGTTGCAGTCGCACTATTCGAGCACCTTAGATTTGAGCAATGATGCTTTAAAAGCTGCTGCCAAAGGTTATAAAAAAATGATTAATGGTTTACGCATCGTTAAAGAATTGGAATTTAAAAACGATGAAGGCGAACTGAATGATAAAGTAATAAAACAAATTGATCAAATTATTGATAATTGCTACAGTGCAATGAACGATGATTTCAACACCGCTCAGGCTAGTGGCCATTTATTTAATTTGCTGAAAAAAATTAATTCTTTACATACAGGCAATCTTAAATTTAGTGAAATAGGGGAGGATGTATTCGACAATATAATCAAAACCTATCGTTTATTTGTAGAAGATATATTTGGTTTATTAGAAGAAAGACCTGCTGATGCTACAGGAATAATTGCGATATTACTTGAGTTGTATAGAGAGGCTAAAGAGCAAAAAGATTATGACAAAGTAGATCATATTAGGGCTAAATTGAAAGAACAAGGGATAGTGGTAAAGGATATGAAGGCAGGTATTGATTGGGCTTATGAAGAGTAAAAATGCGCGTACTGATAATTTCGATTTTTATATTAGCAATATATTCTCCTGCTTCGGCGCAGCATGATTTTGACCGGGATTCTGCTTATTATTTTATAAAACAACAAATAGCGTTTGGTCCTCGTGTGCCAGGCACGGATGGTCACAGCAAATGTGCTCAGTTTTTTGTAGATAAATTTACAGATTATCAAGCAAAAGTTGTTTTACAGGAATTTGATGCTAAACTGTATAATGGCCAGTGGGTAAAATTGCAAAATGTTATTGCAAGTTATAACCCAAAAGCTTCCAAACGAATTATTTTATCAGCTCACTGGGATACACGACCATTGGCAGATAAAGATGTTCTAAATAAAAAAACTCCTATAGATGGAGCAAACGATGGCGCAAGCGGGCCGGGTATTTTATTAGAAATTGCCAGGCAATTATCTTCAGAACCAATTAATCCGAAATTAGGTGTTGATATTATTCTGTTTGATGGTGAAGATCAAGGAGAGCCTTCAGGTTACAAAATTGAGAAAACAATTGAAAATGCAGGTGATATTTGGTGGTGTTTGGGCTCGCGGTATTGGGCAGAAAACCCTCATCAAAAAAACTATAAGGCCAAGTTTGGTATTTTACTGGATATGGTAGGAGCTCCGCAGGCTACATTTTATAAAGAGGGCGGATCCATGCAGTTTGCTGCCAAATATATGAATAAAGTGTGGCGCATAGCACGAAAAAATGGATTTGCGGATTACTTTAAGGATAAACGAGTGGCTGGGATAATGGATGATCATATTTTTGTAAGTAAAGATGCCAATATTCCAATGCTCAATATAATACACTTTGATTTAGACGAGAAGGATAATTTTCCTGCCTATCATCATACTCAAGCTGACAATCTTCAAGCAATTTCACCCAGAACATTGCAAGTAGTAGGAGAAACTATTTTGCTGGTACTTATGAAATATGGCTTATAGTATAAGTTGATTTTTGGAAAAGCTTCAATTTATTTTTGAATATTACTACTTATATATAATATTATTTTTTAAATTTAAGCTTTGTTTTAGTTTGCTTAGAAAATTCAATATTATATTTAAGCTTATAAATAAGTAACTCATTTCATTAAAGCAAAAAGTCATCATAAATCTACGATAAATGGAGCCTAAGCTTTTGACTGTAATTAAATCTACTTTGTTATCTCAAGGAAACTGGAACCAGGATTTTTTAAAAGAGCATCAAGAGCTTTTTAATGGATTGTCGATTTTTATTTACAATTTAGAAAATAAGCAATTTGAATACTTAAGTGATGAAATTCTTTCGATAATTGGGTACACTTCTGAAGACTTACAAATGACATCTTTTAAGGACTTATCATCACTAGTACATGAGGATGATTATACGGAATGGCTATTAAATATTGTAACGGCATCAGTAGATTTTCAGGAATCCTCTCATGATAAGAATTATTGCATAGTAAGAGAATACAGGATAAGACATAAGAAGAATTATTGGGTTTATCTGCAAATTATAAGCACACCCTTGCAAATGCAGGAAAACCGCATATTGAGTTTTTTTGGTATTGTAAAGGATGTATCTAAAGAAAAAATGAAAGAAGCTTACCTCATGAGTGAAATTGCCAAAAGAGAAAATTCTGTTACCATCCTGCGAAAAATAATTCACGACTATAAAAATTTAGAAAGTATTCCGCAACTTAAGCAATCTCATGGTCGAATATCACCCCGTGAAATTGAGGTTTTGCAATTAATTTCGCAGGGATACTCTAATAGAGAAATAGCTGAAACTTTATTTATTAGTCCAAACACTGCTGTTACTCACCGCAAAAATTTATTGATAAAATTTAACGTTAAAAATTCTGCTCAACTTGTAAAAGAAGCCTCACGAATGTTTTGGCTTATTTGAGCAAATATACATTTGGCAAAGAAGGGTGCAACCGGTACTTTTCTGCAAGTATAGGTATTCGTTCAAATATAAAAGGCATATGTTTATGGGGGTCGATAATTACTTTTGGAGTTTCTGCAGAAAAATTCTTTAACATAGCTGTCAAGTTATCGTAATAATTAGGATTTGCAAAATGATTTTGCGCCAGCCTATAATTTAAATAAGGAGTGGCCAATTGCGAATTATGATATATGTTTAAATTTTGATCAAGAACTAAAATGGATTTACCCTCAGTTAATTGATCATACTGAGTTGTACTCACAATTAAATTTTCATCATCAATGTATTGATTTGTTATTAGCAGGCCGCTCACATTGCCGTAATTCATTGTAGCCACTAATATTATAAATATTAAAAAAATAAGTTCCTGCCAAATTTTACGACGAATGGATAGGAAAAAGTGGTTGAGGAAAAAAGCGGATGGAATAATAATAAGAATAAGCAGGTGGGGAGCTTTATAATTAGCCAATGAAAAAGCAATAACAGCTAAAAATAGCATGAATAGCATAAGTTGTTGGATGCGTACCTGGTAATTGGTGTAGCCAACCGAAGCGAATGTACGAAGAATGCTGTAAAATGTAAATAAGAGTGGAATTGACCCAATAATCAGTATGGACATTAAGCTCATATAATAAATACCTTTATGTATAAAGGTAGAATAAATAGCTTGGTTTATAAATGCATATCCGCTATCTTGCCATAAGTAATATAGCCAAACGATGAGAAATGGCAATAAAAAACCATAAAGAAAGAGTAAATTACGCCTTACGGAGGTACCGGTGAAGAATATAAAAGAAAAAAACACCAGCAAAGCAAATACAAAGGAGGGCAGAAAAAACAATGTGCTGATACCTATAAATAAACCAATTGTAAGTATGCGATCATCACTTTTTTGCCAGGTTTGAATGTGTATCACCAGTTTATTAAAAGCGAATATTAGAAAAGTAGTGCTTAGTAAAACAGGGCTTAAAGAATAGAAATCGAAAAAAGTAGTAAACAATAAAACATAAATAAGGGCTAAGGTATATGAATTTTCATTGTAAACTTTATGTTTAATCATGATGGCATTGAGAAAAGCTCCTTGCAAAATGATCAATACTAGGGCAAGCAGGTGATAAACTATTTGGCTTCGATCGAAAATTGATTCTATCAGCCAATATACTGCCGCTGAGAAAGGGCCTATGTCATCCCAAAGGTCTAGATAAAGAATTTTACCAGAGGCCAGGTTTTCGCCAATTAGCATTTGATGCAATTGAGGTATGGTAAACGGATAGCCTCCAATAAAAAACGGTATGTTGAGTAGCAATAAGATGATGAAAACTACTATAACACGATATGGGTCATTTATGCGAAAAAAGTTGAACAATGATTTATTTATTAGTTATTTAGATACAATAATTCTTTTCTGACTCGAATTTACAGTTAAGTCAATGACTTTTACAAATTTCTTTTAATATTTGTACATAACATGGAAAGCAAACGACAAAATAAATTTTCCCGTCTATTACAACGTGATTTAGGTGATATATTTCAAAAAGATATCAAGAGCCTTTTTGCTAACGCTTTCATCACTGTGACGCAGGTAAAAATAAGCCCCGACTTGGGTATAGCGAAAGTGTATCTTTCTTTTTTGAATGCATCAGATACCGAAAAGCTGATGTACAAGGTCAACTTACACAAAGGCGAAATTCGGAAGGCATTAGGTAACCGGATTTCCAATCAAGTGAAAAAGGTGCCGGAGTTAATTTTTTATCATGACGACAGTGCAGCCTACGCTGCCCATATTGATAAAATATTGGCTGGCCTGGAAATACCACCAGAAAATGATGAAGAAGACGATAAAAATGAATCATAGCACCAGCTTACGAAAAAATTGAATACTACTTTTTACATAGCAAGACGATATTTTTTCTCCAGGAAGAAGAAAAATTTTATCAACATTATCAGTATTATATCTATGGCCGCGGTTGCATTTGCCACTATGATGCTGGTAGTAGTGCTTTCTGTTTTCAATGGTCTGGAGGATTTTGTGCGTAGTTTGTACAATGCTTTTGATCCTGATATAAAAATTGAAGCTACGGTAGGCAAGTCCTTTCAGGTAGATGACCAGTTTTTCTCAAAAATAAATAATATAAAAGGAGTAGAGGTAGTAACAGAGGTAGTAGAGGATAATGCCTATGCCCGGTATAGAGATTCAGAAGAAATAATAAAGCTAAAGGGCGTAGGACCAAACTTTTTGGAGCAAGGCCGCATGAGTAAGACCATAGTGTATGGAGAGCCAAAGTTGCTTGAAAATGGTGTGCCATACGCTATCATTGGTCAAGGTGTGCAATTTAAGTTAAGTATCGATCCTTCTAACGAATTGCATGCCATGCAGATTTATTACCCAAAGCGTGGAAGAATAGTTTCTTATGATCCTTCCACTCTGGTAAATCAAAGAAATATATTGCCCAACGCTGTATTTTCAATAGAAAAGCAATATGATGTTAACTACGTTTTTGTTCCGCTTGATTTTGCCCTTGATCTGATGAACTATGGTGACAGGCGCACTGCTCTGGAAATCATGGTAAATGACGAGGCCTCGGTAGCCAGTGTAAAAGGTCAACTTCAGGAAATGTTAGGTAGTAAGTTCACTGTTTTAGATAGTGATGAACAACATAGTTCGTTGCTCAAAGTGCTTAAAATAGAAAAACTTTTCGTGTTTCTGGTTTTTTCTTTTATTCTTGCCGTCTCTTCTTTCAATATTTTTTTCTCGCTTACCATGCTGGCCATTGAAAAAAAACGCGACATCTCAATACTTTATTCCATGGGTGCCGACAATAAGTTTATTAGAAATATTTTCATCAAAGAAGGGGCAATTATTTCTTTTATAGGAGCAATTGTAGGGCTATTAACAGGCTTTCTGGTTGTTGTAGTTCAAAAAGCCTTTGGAATTGTTTCCATGGGCATGTCTACGTCTGTTGTGGATGCCTACCCAGTAAAAATGGTTGCTACAGATTTTTTATATACGGCAATTGCTATTGTCATCATTACCATATTGGCATCGATAAGGCCAGCAACTATAGCCACTCGCTACAACAATTGGCAAAATCTATAAAGTATAATAGAAATGGTACATCGGTACCTAAAGCCAATAACTGAATAGTAAGTAAAATGACTGAATCTTTTTTATTTGCAATAGAGTTTTAATAATAAGGCTATGCAAATAAAAAATACGCAAAACTTGCGATCCAGTGAGCTTATGCAAGAACTTGAAAACGGAGGTAGATTTGTAGTTTTTGAATACTGCATTTCAATTATAGTTTTGTCCTTTAGCAGGTCAAGCTCAGTATATTTCATTCGAGGTAATGAATCAACCATTCGTTTTTCATGGTCTTTCACTTTAATTACCATGTTTTTAGGTTGGTGGGGCATTCCATGGGGGCCTATTTACAGTATTGGGTCAATTTTCAATAATTTTAGCGGCGGAAAAAATGTAACTCCAGAAATTTTAGCTGCTCTATCTAAGCATAAGCAAACAGCTACTGCATAAACAAATATTACTTCTTGGTTTCAATTTTAGTTTTTAAAAATGCTTTAATCATCTCCAGGGCATTATCAAATTTATTGTTGTTGGGTACTACTATATCTGCATCATATTTAAATGGTTCGATGTATTTTTCATAAGTTGGAGCTACGTGTTTCTCATAGCGGTAAAGCACATCATTTACGTCATACCCTCTTTCCATTTTGTCACGCTTGATTCTCCGCGATAGCTTTACGTGCTCCTTGGCATCAATAAACAATTTCAAATCGATAAGCTTTGAGATGTGTGGAAAGTAAAAAACAAAAATGCCCTCCACTATCAGGATTGGCGCAGGCTTAAAGGTGAGTATTCTTCTTCTTTTTTTAGGATTGTTAAAGGTGTATTCTGGTCTCTTTACAGTAATGCCAGAACGTAAATCAGCTATGTCTTTAGCAAAAAGTTCAAAATCAAGTGAAAGTGGCGTGTCATAATTTGGAACGCCCTGATCGTCTAATGGTTGCAAATGATTTGGTTTGTAATAATTATCCTGACTAATCAAACATAATTCTTTACTGGAAAAGGCATTTACTAAATTATTTAAAAACATGGTTTTGCCTGAAGCACTTCCACCGGTAATGCCCACAATGTACGACTCTTTCATTTTTCAACTTCTTTTAAGAAATGCTACTAATTTTGCTACTGCTTGTCCTCTATGGCTGATTAAGCTTTTTTCTTGCATATTCATTTCGGCAAATGTTTTGCTATATCCCGTCGGTACAAATATTGGATCGTATCCAAACCCTTCAGCTCCTCGTAATTCAGTAATTATTTCGCCTTTTACTTTACCTTCAAATTGATGAACTTGCTGATTTAAAATGAGCGTGATAATTGTCCTGAATTGTGCCTTTCGATTAGGTTTGTTACTTAAATTTTGAAGAAGTAGCCGGATATTTTCCTGATTGTTTTTTTGAGGACCGGCATATCTTGCCGAATACACTCCCGGCGCACCGCCTAAAGCCTCTACTTCCAATCCGGTATCATCTGCAAAAGCGTCCATTTGATATTTTTTTACGATGAATTCTGCTTTTTGCTGTGAGTTTTCTTGCAATGTCTCATGGTCTTCAGGAATTTCAGTCTCACAACCAATTTCTTTTAAGCTTACCAAGTTAAAAGAATCCCCTAGCATTTCACTTACCTCTGCAAGCTTATTACGATTGTTTGTAGCAAAGCACAATTTCATCTACTCATTTTTAGTTAAAGATAATTATTAAACAAGATAGGTACAAGCGTATATAATTTGACTATGCAAAAAACATCTACAAGTACAATTAGTCATATATTAAATGCAAAAAAAATTTATATGCCACTTTTAAGTGTTCCTTTAGCTAATGCCATCAGATTGACAAAACCGCCTGTAAAAAAAAAGAGAATAATGACCCAGCGCTGGTCAAAGTTGCTTTTTCTGCATTGGGAATATCCTGCAGCTGAAATACAAAAAATGTTGCCTGAGGGGCTTTTTATTGATACTTACGCGGGCAAAGCTTATGTAGGTGTCGTTTCATTTGTTATGTCACACATACGTCCATTTGGTTTACCTTCGGTTTACAAACTTTCCAGCAGTTTAGAACTTAATTTGCGCACGTATGTATATGATAGAGATAAAAATCCTGGCGTGTGGTTTTTATCTCTGGATGCTTCTAGTCCTTTGCTGGTATGGCTTGCGCGTAATCTTTTTCATTTGCCTTATTTTAATGCTAATCAAAAAATAGATTATGAAAATGATCAGATAACTTTTAGTAGTAAAAGGCATAAAAGCGATAAAGCAAACGAATTAGTATTTAAACCTAATCACGAAAAATATCAGGGAAATCCAGGTAGTCTTGACTTTTTTCTTACCAGTAGGTATCTTTTATTTTCTTATAATGCCAAAAAAGGAAATATTTATAAGGGAAGAATATATCATAAACCTTATGAATTGAAATCTGCAAAAATTGTAAAATATGATACTCATTTGTTTTCCATGGATCACTTGACTCCGCCGCTAGAAAAACCATGTAGTATTGTTTATTGCGATAGTGCAGATGTTGAAATTTTTAATTTACAACCTATATAAAAAAAGGATAGTCGATTGACTATCCTTTTACTTTAACCTATATTATTTAATTTCAATAAGTTTAGGTGGCTTCACCCTCGCTTCTTCTTTCTTGGGCAAAGATAGGCTTAAAATTCCATTTTCGTATGATGCTTCAATTTTTTCTGCATTAATTTTATTAGAAAGATTGAATTTTTTCTCAAAATCACATTTGCCAAATTCTTTTTTAAGGTATTTTTCCTCTTGGGTTATTTCAATAGTTACTTTTATAGTTAGACTTTTGTCATTTAAATTAATTTGAAAGTCTTCTTTATTATAACCTGGTACTGCCAATTCTAGCTGATACTGATCATTTGTTTCTATGATATTGTATTTTGGAAAACCGGTTGCTTGAAAATTATTTAATTTTCCGGACAAAAGTTCGTCCAATAATGAAGATCCGGGTGCTGCATAATGAGTGTTCATGATTTCCTCCTTGTTATAATTATATTTAAATATTTAATGTTTTTTGTTATTTAAGTAGATAACATTTGCTTTACAAATGAGATGCCATTGCCTAATAAAATTAAACTGAATGTCATTGTGGCGTATTATTCTGCTCAACTTATTTAAAAAGGTGTCAAAATGACACAATAAAGTTAGTTTTGCCATTTTTTGCCCAATAAAATGACTATTAATTTTTGAAGTGGAATACGTAAATTTGTTATAGATAGATCATAGCATTATGGTATAAGATTTGTTTAGACAAATCATGAAAAAGTACAATATTTGTAATAGACGAGAATAAAATTGGTATGGATTATAAAGATTACTATAATATATTAGGGATAGAAAAAACTGCTACGCAAGAAGAGATTAAGAAAGCATATCGAAAATTAGCAGTAAAATATCATCCTGATAAAAATAAGGATGACAAACAAGCAGAGGAAAAATTTAAACAAATAGCAGAAGCTTACGAAGTGCTAAAAGATCCGCAAAAAAGAAAGCACTATGACCGATTGGGGTCTAACTGGAAGCAATATCAGCAAAATGGATTTGAAGACTATGGCAATTTTGGCGGAAGAGGTTTTGCCGGTAGCTCTCAGGGAAATCCATTTTCAGATGACTTTGGACAAGGTGGTTTTTCCGATTTTTTTGAAAGCTTTTTTGGTGGCGGTTTTCAGCAACAAAGAAGTGGTGGCTTTGGTGGCCAAAATTATGCTCAAAAAGGACATGACTATGAAGCTGATTTCGTTTTAACTTTGGAAGAGGCTTATCATGGCTCAACCAAACTATTAAATGTTGAAGATAAAAAAATCAAACTTAAAATTAAACCCGGGGTAAAAGATGGTCAAAAGTTGAGGATAAAAGGCAAAGGGGGCCCTGGAATAAATGGTGGCGCATCCGGTGATGTATATCTTAATATTAAAGTGGAGGATGATTCCCGCTTTGAGCGAAAAGGTAATGACCTTTATAAGCAAGAAAAAATTAACTTGTACACTATGATTTTAGGGGGTAAGATTCAAATAGAGACTTTAAAAGGTTCTATAAATTTTACCATACCAGCCGGAACTGAAAATGCTAAAAAATTTAGACTAAAAGGCCTGGGAATGCCAGATTTCAATAAAACTAATCAATTTGGTGATCTTTATGTAACTGCTATGGCCAGCTTACCCAAAAATTTGTCCAGTGAAGAAGAAAAATTATATAAAAAGCTTGCCGAAATTCAAAAAGAGGAATCTTTTGTATAAGTATTAAAAGGTATAAAATTTGCCAAAAATTAACCAAAAAGGAGCAATTATGAATTTAATTTATAGGCAACCACATTTTAGTGTATTACAAGATTTTATTAATAGTTTGGAGCAGCGAAAGCTAAAATACTACGCTAGTGATATATTTGAGCATGATGATGTTACAGAAGAAGAAATTAATGAGGCAGTACAAAGGGCAATACAGATTTGCAGCAGCATGAATATTTCGATAGCCCATCATTTTAAAACCATATATAAGGCTATAGATGAGGAAATAGGCATAGATTGGAAAATGTCTGTGCTAGGAGTTTACCTGGTTATGATAAACGGAAATCCCAGGCACAGCCAGGTAGCAAAGTTTCAAATTGATGTGATAAGGACTTTTTTGCAAACTAATAGCTGGTCCAATAACTAATTTTAACTTCAGGTTTTTAAACAATGCTGATTATTGCAGCTTGAAATATAAATAAAGTATTTTTTAAACAATGCAGAATAGTCATACGCAGAGCTTTAGTAAAGGACAGCACAATGAAACTTTTAAATGGCTGGAAAGAACAGCCAACCAACTAGATGCACAATATAAATTGCCAGGTACTCGATTCAAATTTGGTCTGGATCCTATCATTGGGATCATTCCTGGCGTAGGCGATGCGGTAACCATGATTTTTTCTTCAGCATTGATATTGGTAATGCTACGAGAAGGAGCCAGTGGTAAGGTGGTGGTAAAAATGTTTGGCAATGTGTTGCTTGATACTATAATTGGAAGTATCCCCTTCATTGGTGTCATTTTCGATGCCTGGTACAAAGCCAATAATAGGAATATAAGGCTACTGAAAGAACATTACAATGAAGGCAAACATCAAGGCAGTGGTGCTGGTTTATTAGTATTAATTATTATTATTTTTCTGGCGGTATTTGCAGTGCTTATTTATCTAATTGTATTACTAATACAATGGTTGGCCGGTCTTTTCTAAACTTTTTTGTCAATCATGATCATCAACCCTGCTTGTCGCACTTTTAAATTTAATTGTTCTCCATTGATGCTGCCAGAAATGGTTAATTCACAATAGTCGCACAATTTCATATTTTTTATATCTTTCAAGGAGATATAAATATTTATTTTGGATGAGGTAGACAAAAAGCTCTTTGTTGTAAGCAATAGTGAACTAATTAAGTTTCCATCAATAGTGAGCGCTTCAGCTTCAATAGAAGCTTTTATCTGAATCAAATAATTGCCATTTTGTTCTATTACAATTTTATTTTCGTCACTTTTTTGAATGTAAATGTTACAAGGAATATTAACCACTATTTTTTCAATAGCCGGCAATTGACTTATGGCATTTATATTGGCATGACTAAGCCGTGGGCTGTTAAACTCAATAAAAAGTAAGCCAATGATTATAACTGAAAAAATACCGTAAATTTTAAATTCCTTGTTCATTACCCTGTTTTTGTAAATAAGATGCACAAGTAAATAAAAAAGTTGCATGGTTTTAAAATAATTTATGAAAATTGAATTTCCAATGGCCCGCTTTCAAGTGTTGAATGGATGGTTTTATTAAGCGGGGTTGTGTTCTATATAATTAATTAAAGTCAGCAAAAGAGTAATAATGTGAGCTACTGGAATATTGATTTATACAAAATTTTCTGCCGGGAATGGGATGATTTTACGGTTTATAGATTTATTGCTTATTAGTTTCTTTACAGACTACCAATTTCTAAATTTGTTAAGGCAAAAAAATTTAAACTTAATGGAAATTACACTTTCTACCCCAGCACTTCTTTTCCCGGCTATTTCTCTATTGCTCTTGGCTTATACAAATCGTTTTCTTACCATTGCCAATTTAATAAGAGGTCTTCATTCTAAGTATAAAGAAAAACCTGACGCAACAATTTACGGACAAATAAAGAATTTGCGCAAGCGGGTAAATCTAACTAAGAATATGCAAGCATTAGGTATCAGTAGTCTTTTTCTATGTGTGCTTACCATGTTTTTGTTGTATGCCGGAGAAGTTAGAGCAGGAGAGTATGTGTTTGGAATAAGCTTGGTTTTATTAATGGCTTCTCTAGGACTTTCTATCAGGGAAATACAGATAAGTACAAAAGCATTGAATATTCAATTGAGCGATTTGGAGGAGCCAGGCAAAAAATAAGCGAACCAATAGCCCGCTTACTTTTTAATTTTGGATAATGCGACAGCTTAATTAATTAAGCCTGTGTAAATATAAGGGTAAATAATTTACTTATCCAAATAATATACTATTATTGTGTTAAAACTTATTATAATTCACAAGAAAAAAAATCTTCTCAACCTCCCAATTTTTTATTTATAATTAGTAGTCTATAGTTTAACTTTACCTACCCATCCAATCAACAAATACCGCGGAGCTAAATATGCCATTTCAATAGACGAACATCCGCCACTAATTATTGATTTTTCTACCCATGATCGAAGTGAAGAGTGGAAACAAAATGTTAGCCGCAACGCCTCGATAAAATTGACTCAACATTTCATCGAATAAGCTGGTAAACACACGATGAGGTTATGGCTAATAGATACAGGCGTTTACCTTGATCGATTTATATTAGATTTTGGAGGTTTGCAAAAATCTTATCTTGGGCCAATGCCATAGCGGGAAATCTTTTATAGGGGTCAAAAAGGATTATCTTTTGGTGGAACTAATAAGGCGTATATTTTTTTAAATTTTGCATAATTAAAAAAATATAGTATTTTTAGGCCATTGTCTTCAACATAACTTGCCCATTTTTTAAATTTTGTTAAAGGTTATTGAATTATTATGTCTAAAATTAATTTTGATAATTATTTACTGGAAAGCTTTTATGATGAAATGTTTGATGATTCCGGAAACGTAAGAAATCATTATAAGCTATTTAAAGAACGAGTGGAGCAGATAGGTTGGAAAAAAATCAAATTTCTGCAGCATAGTACTGATAGAGCACAATTGTCGCTGGGTATGACATTCAATGTATACAGCGATACGCAAGGAATTGAGAGAATTTTACCTTTGGATGTAGTACCTCGAATTATAAATGGTAAGGAATGGGATCAACTAGAAAAAGGCCTGCAACAGCGAATTAAAGCACTTAACTTATTTATTGACGATTTGTATCACGATCAGAAGATTATTAAAGATAAGATCATCCCTAAAGAGTTGGTTTTGTCAGGTACTACTTATTTAAAACAATGCGAAGGCCTTAATCCGCCACAAAATATATGGTGTCACATCACAGGCTCTGACCTTATCCGCGATAACAATGGCCAGTACATGGTGTTAGAAGATAATCTTCGTTGTCCATCCGGTGTATCCTATTTGCTGGAAAACCGGGAAATATTGAAAAGAACTTTTCCGGAACTATTTGAAACCCTTAACGTGCGGCCGGTATATAATTATTCTCATATTTTACGAGATATGCTGGAATCTTTAACTGATAATCCCTCTCCTACAGTAGCAGTATTAACGCCAGGTATTTATAATTCGGCTTATTATGAACATGCCTACCTGGCTCAACAGATGGGTGCTGAACTGGTAGAAGGTAGAGACCTGGTGGTGCAAAAAGATTTCGTTTACATGAGAACCACGCAGGGTTTACAAAAAGTAGATGTAATCTACCGGAGAGTAGACGATGATTTTTTGGATCCGGTTCATTTTAGAAAAGATTCCATGCTGGGCACCCCTCATTTATTTGAAGCTTATAAAAAAGGAAACGTAATTTTAGTTAATGCTCCTGGTACAGGGGTAGCAGATGATAAAGCAGTTTATGCTTATGTTCCCCGTATTATCAAGTATTATCTGGGAGAAGAAACGCTTATCCCTAATGTGCAGACTTACATTTGCAGAGAGGAAAATGATTATCAATATGTAATGGAAAATATTGCCAACCTGGTGATAAAACAAACTGATGCTTCCGGCGGATATGGCATGTTGATTGGGCCGAAATCAACTAAAGCAGAGCAGGAAGAATTTAAACAACGCGTAAAAGATAATCCCAGAAAATATATAGCCCAGCCAGTGATCAATCTATCACGCGTTCCAACACTGGCAGAAAATAGCATTGAGGGTAGACATGTAGATTTAAGACCTTAC
>CAZQEZ010000001.1:24254-99224 GCA_964592475.1 uncultured Roseivirgaceae bacterium | reverse complement strand
GGTGGATGAGCTTCAACTTAAAACTGTGCAGGTATATGATGAAGCTGGTGTTGAATTGGTGCCAAAAAATAGTAAATATGCTCGCTACTATAACAATAATGGTGATTTAATAATTAAGAATAAGCTGCTGAATTTTTGCTGGAAATCGTGGCATTCTTGTGTTGTGACGTGGGATGGTCAGATCGTACCTTGCTGCTTTGATAAAGATGCGGATCATCCAATGGGCAATATCGGCAAACAATCTATGCTGGAGATATGGCAAGGGGTTGGTTACCAGCAATTTAGAAAAAAATTGTTTAAATCAAGATCCGAGATCGATATATGTGCTAATTGCACTGAGGGGACTAAAGTATTTGTATAAAAAAAGGCATCGCGTTTTATACAATGCCTTTTTATCACATTCTAACTAACTTATTAATAATTTTGACTCACGTTGAACAGGGAAGCATCTTTTGTTTCGAGCTCTGAAAAGCCCATCAAATATTCATCTACCGCCCTGGCTGCTTCGCGGCCTTCTGAAATGGCCCAAACCACTAATGACTGGCCGCGACGCATATCTCCGGCTACAAATACATTTTCCGCGGTAGTTTGATACTTCTCGGCTTTTACATTTCCTCTTTCGTCTAGCTCTAAACCTAACTGAGCCAACATTCCATCAGGTTCGGGGTATACAAATCCTATGGCCAAAAGAGCCATATCACATGGTAATTCTTTTTCAGTGCCTGGTATTTCCACCATTTTCGGTCTTTCGCCAGGTGCAGGAACATCCCATTTTATTTCTACCACTTTTAATGCTTTTACATTGCCATTTTCATCTCCTGTAAACTCTTTGGTTAATAACGACCAATTTCTCTCCACTCCTTCTTCATGCGACGAGGAAGTGCGAAGTACCATGGGCCATTCGGGCCACGGGTTATCCACTGACCTGTTTTCCGGTGGTTTAGCCAGCAATTCTATTTGATTTACTGATTTTGCTTTGTGTCTGTTGGAAGTACCTACGCAGTCAGAGCCTGTATCGCCGCCACCTATTACAATTACATGCTTATCAGTGGCCCACAATTCTTCTTTTGTGTCTTGTGCCTTGTGGTTTTTTAATACAGTATTGTCTTTATCTCCGGCTACTCGCTTATTTTGCTGACTGAGAAAGTCCATAGCAAAATGGATGCCTTTTAACTCGCGGCCAGGAATAGGTAAATCACGTGGCACAGTAGATCCTCCACAAAGAACTATAGCGTCAAATTCATTTTTCAAATCTTCTACCGCAATATTTTTACCTACGTGAGCGTTGGTTTTAAATATTATTCCCTCTTCTTTCATTAGATCTATCCGCCGGTCTACTACCCATTTTTCCATTTTAAAATCTGGTATGCCGTAACGAAGTAAACCACCAATTCTATCCGCTCTTTCATACACGGTAACCCAATGGCCGGCTTTATTTAATTGAGAGGCTGCTGCCAAACCTGAAGGTCCTGAACCAATAACGGCCACCTTTTTTCCGGTTCTATCTTGTGGGGGAGCAGGTTTTATCAAGCCTAACTCAAAGGCCTTTTCTGCAATCGATTTTTCAATAAGCTCAATAGCTACTGGCGGTTTATTTATTCCCAATACACATGAACCTTCGCAAGGGGCGGGACATATTCTTCCGGTGAATTCCGGAAAATTGTTAGTGCTATCAAGTATTTCAAAAGCCAACTCCCAATCTTGGTTGTAGACAGCGTCATTAAATTCGGGTATTAAATTGCCCAATGGACAACCGTTGTGACAAAATGGTATACCACAATCCATGCACCGGGCAGCCTGGTTTACCGTTTTTGTTTCATTAAACTCTAAATATAATTCCTGAAAATCATTAATTCTGACCTCCGGATTACGGGTAGGAGGCAACTCTCTATCAAACTCTAAAAATCCAGTATCTTTTCCCATTTTTTTCTTATTTTAGATTGCTTGCTTCAGATCTCTGTTTCTAAGCATTACTGCTTTATATTCTCTTGGCATTACTTTCACAAAATGCTGTACATTTTTAGTCCAGTCTGCCAGCATGTTATCTGCAATATCACTTTGGGTGTAATTGCGATGGTTCTCAACTAAATCTCGCAACATTTTTAAATCGTCAAATTCAAGCGGATCGACATCTACCAGCTCCATGTTACAATAGTTGCTGAATACTTGCTCCGGATCGTATACATAAGCAACACCACCGCTCATGCCGGCAGCAAAATTTCTACCGGTTGGTCCTAAAATTACGGCAACGCCCCCTGTCATGTATTCACAACCATGATCTCCAATGCCTTCTACCACAGCTTTTACGCCAGAGTTTCTTACGCAAAATCTTTCACCTGCCATACCTCGAATATAGGCCTCGCCTGATGTTGCTCCATAAAAGGCAACATTACCAATAATAATATTTTCATTGGCTTTAAATTTAGATTCTCGATCTGGGTAGGTAATCAACTTAGATCCGGATAATCCTTTCCCAAAATAATCATTTGCTTCGCCTTCCAATTCAAAATTAATTCCAGGCGCTCCAAATGCGGCAAAACTTTGTCCTGCAGATCCTCTAAACTTGAAATTTATAGTGCCATCTGCTAAGCCAGCTTTTTCATATTTTTTAGAAATTTCATTGCTTAAAATTGTGCCTATGGCCCTATCAGTGTTTATTATCGGAAACTCTGCATATACCTTTTCCCTATTTTCCAACGCCGGCATAGCTACATTAAGAAGTTTCCAATCTAATACAGTATTCAGCCCATGGTCTTGTTCCATTTGCTTGTATAAGCCTACCCACGGCTGGTTGGGTTCTTTATAAATTACAGGACTCAAGTCTACTTGCTTAATTTTCCAATGTGCTATGTCTTCGCGCATTTTTAAAGTATCTACCTGTCCTATCATTTCGTCTACTGTTCTAAATCCTAGTTGAGCCATGTGCTCGCGCAGGTCTTCTGCTAAAAAGTTAAAGAAGTTTACAACATACTCCGGTTTTCCGGTGAATAGTTCCCGAAGCTCAGGGCGCTGGGTAGCTACTCCAACCGGACAAGTATTTAAATGACATTTCCGCATCATGATACATCCTTCTACAATTAATGCAGCAGTGGAAATACCCCATTCTTCAGCACCTAACAAAGCAGCAAAGGCAAGATCTCTACCAGTCATTAGCTTTCCATCTGTTTGTAAGGTAACACGACTACGCAAATTGTTTTTCACGAGTGTTTGATGAGCTTCTGAAATACCTAACTCCCACGGCAAACCAGCATGCTGAATAGAACTGATAGGAGAGGCACCTGTGCCACCATCGTGACCAGACACTAAAATAACATCAGCGTGTGCTTTGGCCACTCCGGCTGCAATTGTTCCCACGCCTGCTTCTGCTACTAATTTCACATTTATTCTGGCATCACGATTAGCATTTTTCAAATCAAAGATCAATTGAGCCAAATCTTCAATAGAGTAAATATCATGGTGTGGAGGAGGCGAAATAAGTCCCACACCAGGAGTAGAATTCCTTACTCTACCGATCCATTCATCTACTTTATGTCCGGGTAATTGTCCGCCTTCGCCAGGTTTAGCTCCTTGAGCTATTTTTATTTGCAATTCATTGGCGTTGGCCAAATAATAACTAGTAACTCCAAATCGACCGGAAGCCACCTGTTTAATAGCACTACGCTCCCAATCTCCATTGGGCTTGGGCTTGAATCGTATTTCGTCTTCTCCACCTTCTCCACTATTACTTTTACCACCAATTCGGTTCATTGCAATAGCCAAGGTACTATGTGCCTCATGAGATATAGAACCAAATGACATGGCTCCAGTGGCAAACCGCTTAAAAATATTTTCCTTTGGCTCTACTTCTTCTATTGGTATAGGTTTTTGCTCCTTAAAGTCAAGCAAACTTCTCAAGGTTACCGCTTTTCGAAACTGATCATTAACCTTTTCAGTGTAGGTTTTATATAGTGTTTTGTCATTAAGTCTGGTTGCTTTTTGCAATAGATGTACAACCTCCGGATTAATTAAGTGAAATTCGCCTCGTCGTTTCCATTGGTAAAATCCTCCGGTTTCTAGCCGTCTTCTGTTTACCGGTTTGCCAGGAAAAGCAGCACGATGCTTTATCAAACTTTCTTTAGCTATGCCATCAAAGCCTAATCCTTCTATTCTCGATACTGTACCGGCAAAGCATCTTTCTACTACATTTTTATTTAAGCCAATGGCTTCAAAAATTTGAGCCCCATGGTAAGATTGCAAAGTAGAAATACCCATTTTACTGAATATTTTCAAAAGACCGGACCCAACTGCTTTCACATAATTCTTTTGCGCCTGCATAAGATCAATCTCAGGAGAAAGTTTGCCAATCTTATGCTGATGTTCGATGGTTTCAAATGCCATGTAAGGATTCACTGCATTGGCACCAAATCCGATTAACGTAGCAAAATGATGTGTTTCGATTACATCTCCAGATTCAACCAGTAATCCGGTTCTTACCCGGCGGCCGTTGCGGATCAAATGATGATGAATAGCTCCAACAGCTAATAAAGAAGGAATAGGAGCTTCCTCTTCATTCATGGTTCTGTCAGATATAATCAATACATTATTTCCTTGAGAGATGATAGCCATATCAGCTTCAGTGCATATTCTGTCTAATGCTTTTTCAAGAGCATCAGGCCCATCATTTATGTTAAATGTTGCATTCAGGGTGATGGTTCTAAAATTAGTATGTTGTACTTGCCTTATCTTTTCTATCTCTTCGTTAGATAAAATTGGTTGTGGCAAATAGATAGCTTTACAATGTATGGGAGTTTCTGATAAAATATTCCAAGTTCTACCCACGCTGGTATAAAGTGACATTACCAATCGCTCGCGTATTGGATCGATAGGAGGATTACTTACCTGAGCAAACAATTGCTTGAAATAATTGCTTAAATGTTGCGCGTGATCAGATAAAATAGCCAATGGATTATCAGCACCCATACTTCCAATAGGCTCTTTGCCGGTTTCGGCCATGGGTTTCAACACAATTTTCAAATCTTCTTCGGTAAAGCCAAAAGCTTGCTGGCGTTGCAGCAAAGTAGATTCGTTATTTGTATAAGTATAATTTTCTGGCTCAGGTAGCGAATCGATGTGTGTTTCATTATTTTCTATCCAATCAGCATAGGGTCGGCGTGAGCATATATCTGACTTCAACTCTTCATCGCTTACTATTCGCCCCTCTTCTAAATTGACTACAAACATTTTGCCTGGTTGTAATCGCCCTTTCAAAACAACCTTCGATTGGTCTACCGGTAGTGCACCGGCTTCAGAAGACATAACAAGCTTGTGGTCATCAGTTAAACAATAGCGAGATGGTCGCAAGCCGTTACGGTCAAGCGTGGCACCCACTAAATTGCCATCAGTAAAACAGATAGAAGCCGGACCATCCCAAGGTTCCATAATAGTAGCATGGTATTGATAAAATGATTTTTTTACCGGATCCATCAATTCATTTTCCTGCCAGGCTTCGGGGATCAACATCATTAAAACATGTGGTAAAGACCTTCCACCCATGACTAAAAGCTCAATCATGCTGTCAAGGTTGGCCGAATCAGAATGTTCAGCATCACAAATGGGCAGCAACATTCGTATTTCCTCTTTGGTAAAAAGAGTAGACTCCAGGAGTGACTCGTTAGATCGCATCCAGTTTACATTTCCTCTTATGGTATTTATTTCTCCATTGTGAGCAATGTATCTGAATGGCTGAGCAAGTTTCCATTTTGGAAAGGTATTGGTTGAAAACCTGGAGTGAATTAATGCTATGGCTGTTTGCATTTTTTGATCATGCAAATCAGGGTAATAGTCTTTTAATTGAAATGTGGTTAATTGGCCTTTATAAGCAATTATTTTATGACTTAACGTGGCAAGGTAAAAATCATCGCCTGCTTTAGGCAGCGTTTTGGTAATGGTGTGGGTAGTATATCTTCTTAAAACGTATAACTTTCTCTCCAGGGCATCAGGATCACTGGTAAGGTCTTTTGGTTTTATAAAAACCTGTTCAATTACTGGTTCTTTACTTAAAGCAGTTTCACCTATTTTCTCATTATTGATAGGTACCTTTCTATACCCCAATAGTTCGAATCCCAACTTTCTTATATTGATATTTAATAAAGTACGACAATCATCCCGGAGTTCATCATCCTTGGGAAAAAATATCATACCTACTCCATATTCTCCATAATCGGGTAGTTTAATATTTAGCTTTTCACACTCTTTTACGAAAAAATCATGAGGGTTTTGGATTAAAATACCGGAGCCATCTCCTGTGTCAGGTTCACAGCCACAAGCGCCTCTGTGTTCCATATTTTCAAGCATTTTAATCGCATCATCTATTACCGAATGCGACTTTTTACCTTTAAGATGAGCTACAAATCCAATACCACAGGCGTCATGTTCTAGTTCAGGAACATACAATCCTTTTTCCTTAACATTCATCATCGGCTTCGAATTTTTTAATTAGAAATCAATCTCCTACAGTTGAGAATTAAACACGGTAACTGATAAAAAATTAATATATATCAGTGTAAGTTTTCTAAACGAGCTTGTAAAGATAATAAAAAAATCAATAAAATTTAAACATATGTGCAGTGAAAAGGCCAGTTCATCTATAAATTAACAATAATTTTTCAATATTTTCAAAAAGTTGGCAAATTATCGCGGTTTAAAAAATAGATTTGCAAAAAATAAGTACTTCTATTGCAATTAATTTTGAAATGTATTTCAATTAGCTTTTCATTATATGACCTAAAAGCTGTATTTCAAAATAATATTCTAAAAAAATGATCTGAAACAGATGATTAATTTGGGCGGTTGCTGCCATGTAAGGTTTTTGGCTTTCATAATTGAAAGAATCTACTAAAGTTAATTGACTTATTTATAAACGGGGAAAATTTCATTTATTGACTTGAATCCACGACATACAATAAGTTAAGACTCAATTATCCACACAATTTCAGATAGAACCTCTTTTATTAATGGTTTCTATCTAGTATTTGCTGAGAAATTAAACGGTAAACTTCTGCTAAATCCTCGTTTTTCCTCAAGTAGTTCATGTGTCTATCAAGTGTTTCTAAATCACCTCTGCTAGCAGGGCCAGTTAATGCTTGAGCGGGTCCTATGGCTAAAATTTTAGTAAAAGTTTCTGCAATGAGAGGCTTAAGTAAATCAAAATTAAGATTTTCTTTTTTTAATAGTTTTTCCGCCTCTAACATCAAACTGGTGGGGAAATTGCAGGCAAAAATCGCAGCTACATGAATTGCCAGCCTTTTAGCCGCATCTGTTTTTTTTACGTTTTTGCTTATGTTTTTACCTAAGCGGTAAAGTGTTTTGGTGGTGAAGTTATTCTCCGCTTCTATCAAAATAGGTATATTTTTCCATTCAATTATTTTCTGTTTACTAAAAGTTTGTAATGGGTAAAACACGCCAATATTGGGAGTGGCCGCATAGCCCAATTTGTCAAGTGGCATTGCTCCGGAAGTATGAGCCAATATTGCTTCAGGGGGTAGTATTATTTCAGGAGCAATTTCTTCAATAGCATTATCAGCAATTGCCATAATAAAAATATCTGCTTCACTTTTGCTAAAATCAAGGCTGATATTTACTTCCGCATCGTAAAGTTTTTTTACTAGGGCTGAAGCATTTTTCTTTTTGCGACTATAAACTTCGGTAATTTTATGGCCGGCATTTTCAAGCTCAGGTGCAAGGTGCCAAGCCAAATTGCCTGCACCTATCATAGCTATGGATTCAAATCCTTTCATTTAGATTACTTCCAACTCTTTACCTACTCTGGTAAAAGCATCAATAGCAGCATCTAAATGTTCTTTTTCATGTACTGCAGATACTTGCACCCTAATACGAGCTTTACCTTTGGGTACTACAGGATAATAAAAACCAATCACATAAATTCCTTCTTCAAGTAGTCTTTCGGCAAATTTTTGAGATAGCGGTGCATCGTAAAGCATAATAGGTGTAATTGGGTGAATTCCCGGGGTAATATCGAATCCAGCGGCAGTCATTTTTTCCCTAAAGTAACGGGTGTTGTTTTCCAGTTTGTCACGTAAAGAAGTGGTTTGGCTTAGCATATCAATTACCGCTATAGATGCGCCGGTAATAACCGGAGATAACGAATTGGAAAATAAATAGGGGCGAGAGCGCTGACGCAGCATATCTATTATTTCTTTTCGTCCGCTGGTAAAACCACCCATGGCTCCTCCAAGGGCTTTACCCAATGTACTGGTAATTATGTCTACCCGATCCATTACCTCGCAATATTCATGAACACCTCTACCAGTTTTACCGATAAAGCCGGTTGCATGGCAATCGTCATGAAGAACAAGGGCGTTATATTTATCGGCTAGATCGCAAATTTTATCTAGTTGGGCAATGATCCCGTCCATAGAAAACACTCCATCGGTTACTATAATTTTAAACCTGGCATCCGATGCTTTCTTCAGTTGTTCTTCCAGGTCATTCATGTCGTTGTTTTTATAACGGTAGCGTGCCGCTTTGCACAATCGTACACCATCTATAATAGAGGCATGATTAAGTTCGTCAGAAATTATCGCGTCTTCAGCACCTAAAATTGGCTCAAATACTCCACCATTTGCATCAAATGCAGCTGCATATAAGATGGTATCTTCCATCCCCAAATATTTAGATAATTTTTCTTCTAGTTCTTTGTGAATATCTTGAGTGCCACAAATAAATCGAACCGACGACATGCCATATCCATGACTGCCCAAAACCTCATGCGCTGCTTCAATCACTTGAGGATGAGAGGAAAGCCCCAGGTAGTTGTTTGCACAAAAGTTCAAAACTTCTTTGCCAGCGGCTGTTTTAATAGCAGCACCCTGAGGTGTAGTAATTATTCTTTCCTTTTTATATAGCCCCTGATCTTCAATTTGATTTAATTCCTGGGCCAAATAATTTTTTAATTCTCCGTACATATTTTATAATGCTATTTATTTTTTTCTAATAACTGGTTTTACTTTAGGTTTAGCAGGTTTTGGTTTATCTTCGGATTCATCTTGCGAGGTTGTTTCTGCTTTTTTCAATTTTGGCTTTACATTTATTTTTGGTTTGGCAGGTTTAGCGGTCTTAGCTTTAGTTTCTTCAGTCTCCGATAGTATAAGTGGATATTTTCTTCTGATTTGATTGATCAAAAAAAGCTTTTGAGCGGTAAAGCTATCATGATGCACTTGATTAAAAAGAGAGATAAATTCAGCATATCTATCGCTGTCGTGCTCCG
Source organism: uncultured Roseivirgaceae bacterium (assembly GCA_964592475.1). Taxonomy (GTDB): domain Bacteria; phylum Bacteroidota; class Bacteroidia; order Cytophagales; family Cyclobacteriaceae; genus CAZQEZ01. The sequence continues at coordinate 89,959 of CAZQEZ010000001.1, read as the reverse complement.
CGAAAGCCTGTTGATCAATTTTTTTAGTCTTTAAGTAATCTGCAAATTTCAAATTAAAAGCTTTTAATTTATAACGCAAAGTTATCAAACTATTTCATATGGGAGAAACTAATAAAATGTGGAGTAAATTTATTTAAGATAAATTAGTTGACAATAAATTTGGCCGTGTGGATTTGGAAAATACTAAATTTAGTACCATATTTGTATCCATCAATAAAGTCAATTCTAATCTTATCATTTGAATTGATTTATAGAGAAGAGTGGAGAGACAGGCTCTTAGAAGCTCTAGCAACCTGGTAGTCAATCTAACAAGGTGCTAATTCCTGATCCCTAAATGTGCATCAAAAGATGTACGGGAGAATATAGATTAGTTGTAAAATGAAAATCAACACAAAAGATTTATTGCTGAGTGCTTATTTGCGAAGTTTCCTCGCATCGTTTCCTTATTTAAATTCTTCTGATAACCATACTAGCAATATATGTTGCACAAGTATGTGTTGTTGTTGCTGCTAACTAACTAGCTTTTCTGGTGGCACCATAACTCGATAGAAATTATGTCGAATTATCACCGCTACCTTTCATTCTAAGCAATTATCAAAAACCATATAAATTTTTAACCTTTAAATAATAATAAAATGTCTAATTATCGATTCGAAACCTTACAATTACATGCCGGCCATGAGATAGACGAAACTACCCGATCCAGGGCTGTGCCTATTTACCAAACAACTTCCTACACATTTAAAGATGCTGCACATGGTGCCAATCTTTTTGCGTTAAAAGAGTTTGGCAACATTTACACCCGGATCATGAACCCTACAACTGATGTATTTGAAAAGCGAATAGCCGCCTTAGAAGGAGGTACGGCAGCGTTGGCAGTTGCTTCAGGACAGGCAGCCCAGTTTGTTGCCTTAAATAATATTATAGCCGCGGGAGAAAATTTTGTGAGTTCTCAATTTTTATATGGAGGTACTTATAACCAATTTAAAGTAGCATTTAAGCGGCTAGGCATTGATGCCCGCTTTGCTGAAGCTGATTCTGTTGAAGCATTTGAAAAGCTGATAGATGATAAAACGCGAGCACTTTACCTGGAAACCATAGGAAACCCGGGATTTAACATTCCTGATTTTGAAAAATTTGGAGAGCTTGCCAAAAAATATGATATTCCTTTAGTCGTAGATAATACTTTTGGGGCTGGTGGTTATTTATTTAGGCCATTAGAGCACGGAGCTAATATAGTTACCGAGTCGGCTACAAAATGGATAGGTGGGCATGGTACCAGCATTGGTGGAGTAATAGTAGATGGCGGCAATTTTAATTGGGGAAATGGAAAATACCCTCAATTTAGTGAGCCTAGTGAAGGTTATCACGGGCTGAAATTCTGGGAAACTTTTGGTGATAATAATCCATTAGGATTGCCCAATGTAGCTTTTGCAATAAGAGCCAGAGTAGAAGGATTACGTGATTTTGGTCCCGCACTTTCTCCTTTTAATGCTTTTCAGTTAATTCAAGGAGTAGAGACATTGTCGTTGCGTGTAGATAGAATTGTTGAAAATGCTTTGAAGCTGGCACAGTGGTTAGAAAGCCATGAATTAGTAGAGAGTGTTAATTATCCAGGCCTTGAATCAAGTAAATATCACGAGCTTGCCAAAAAATACTTGAAAAGAGGATTCGGGGGTGTGTTTACTTTCCGTATTAGAGGTGATAAAGACCTTGCCGAAAAATTCGTGAATAGTTTGCAACTGGTAAGCCACCTGGCAAACGTGGGCGATGCTAAATCTTTAATTATACATCCAGCATCTACTACGCATCAGCAATTGAATGAAATTGAGCAGCACAATGCAGGTGTACACCCAACTCAATTAAGGGTTTCTACTGGTATAGAGCATCTTGATGACTTAAAAGCCGATTTTGAACAAGCATTTGCTAAAATTAAAGAAGAATTATTGGTAAAGTAATGAAAGAGCAAAGTTTCTATTATCCTTTTAATTTTAAGCTGGAGTCGGGTGAGCAATTGCCCGAGCTTCGGCTTCAATATTATACCGCAGGAGAATTAAATGCCAATCATGATAATGTGATTTGGATATGTCATCCCCTTTGGCTCAATGGCAATGTAAGCCAATGGTGGGCATCTCTAGTAGGGCCTGGAAAAGTATTTGATACAGATCACTATTTTATAATATCTGTTGATGCCCTGGCAGGCATGGGTAAGTCCACTGGTCCTTTATCTATTGACCCGGTGACTAAAACAAACTTTTTTCATAGATTCCCTCAAATTTCAATAGCCGATATATCTAATTCGTTTGAGATATTGCGAGATCACTTGAAGATTGATAATGTGCACAGCATGGTAGGAGTAGAAATGGGAGCACAAATAGCGGTTAATTGGCTTACGGTGTGTCCGCGAATTGCATCTAATTTAATTTTATTTGGTGGAGGAAGTTCGCTATCTCAATGGAGTAGTGCACAATTTCGTTTATTGAAAGAAGTGATTGAGCTGGACGCCACTTGGCAACTTAATTCGCGTAAAGCAGGTGAAAATAGTATGCCGATAATTTTAAAAATGCTAAAAATTGCAATGGCTGGTGCTATATCGCAATCAAACGCAGTGAATGAATTGTTTTGTCAGCTTGGAGAAAAAGTTTCTATAAATCCTTATTCGCTTTTACTACTAACTGAAGCGAGTAAAAAATTTGAAATCAAAGAAAAACTGTTGAATAAAATTAAAGCCAATTGCTTTATTATTTTAGCTGCCGATGATCCATTGCCCAATCATAATGCACATTTGAAACTGACACAGCATCTTGACAATGCAGTTTTACATTTTATACCCTCCGCTAGGGGAAGTTTTACCTATTTTGACAAACCAGCACACATTGAAAATGTCTTAAAAGATTATAAACTGCCAAAACGATATAAACAAAAATTAGCATGAAAGAAAAATCTAGAATTGGCCTGTTTGGCTTTGGCGTAGTAGGTCAAGGCTTATATGATATTTTAGAAAAGAACAGGTATTTTAATGCCGAAGTAACTAAAATATGTGTAAAGGATAAAAACAAAAGCCGCACGCTTCCTGCCAAGCAATTTACCTTTGATAAAAACGATATTTTAGAAAATGAATTAATCGATTTACTTGTAGAGCTGATAAACGATGCCGATGAGGCATTTGAAATAGTAAAAGCAGCATTGACAAATGGTAAAAAAGTAGTCACAGCCAACAAGAAAATGGTGGCAGAAAATTTTGAAGAGCTTTTCCGGCTGCAACAGAATTATGGGGGAGTGCTGTTGTACGAAGCAGCTTGTTGTGGAAGTATTCCTATAATTCGAAATCTGGAAGAATATTTCGATAACGAGCCATTGAAAGGTGTATACGGCATTTTTAATGGCTCTTCTAATTTTATATTGAGCAAGGTGTTCAATGACAATATGAGTTACGATGAGGCACTATTGCAAGCACAAACACTAGGCTTCGCTGAAAAAGATCCTACCCTCGATGTGGGAGGTTTTGATGCAGCCAATAAACTTTGCATAATAGCTACTCATGCTTTTGGATTGGTTTCTCAGCCGGATGAAGTACTCACTGCAGGCATTCAGCATTTAAGTAAAGTGGACATTGAATTTGCTCGTAAGAATAATGTAACGATTAAATTATTGGCAAAAACTAAAGTATCTACTGATCAGTATGTTGTGAATTATGTGATGCCAGCGGCAATTGATGGCAATAATGAACTTATCAACATTGAAGACGAATTTAATGGAGTAATTGTAGAAGGACAATTTTCCGGAGAACAACTGTTTAAAGGAAAAGGTGCTGGTGGGCACCCTACTGGCTCGGCCGTACTTTCAGATATTTCAGCCAGCTTTTATCAATATCAATATGAATATAAAAAGTATTTTCAAAAGTATGGTTATCGCTACACCCTCAATCATGATTTGAAAGTGTACTTTCGTTGTAAAGACAAACAATTAATAGAAGATATTAATTTCAAAACAATTCAACAAAGGCATCAGGGAGAAGGTTTTTACCAGGTGATAGGAGAGGTAAACTTACAAAATTTATTGCGGCAACAAGCATTGATGGTAAAAGAGCCATATTTTGCCATGCTTGTAGAAGATGTTCCGTTTCTTAAGTTATGATTAATAAAATATTTTTGGTTGAATACGTGTTCCGGATTTTTTTATTAATTTCGTAATTCATTGATAATCAACAAGGTGCGTTATAGCTGAGAGGTTTTAATCGTGGCTGCCTTAAAATAACTTGACGATTTGAATTATTTTTTAAACCAGTTATTTTTTACTTTTTTATGATAAATCATATTTGGGCCATCGTGTGCTTAATTTATATTAGCGGATTTATGCCTTCCGGTAATAAATTTAAAACTATTGATTGTGAATATGCTGAACGTGTGATGGAGATTTCCAGTGAAAATATTTGGCAGCACAATGTAGGACAAAACTTACTCTATCAACCTGATGCATTTGGCCAAAAAAATTTAAGAAATAAACTATGGCATGTAAAAGATAATCAGGAGCAGTTTGTAAAGCTTTGGTTTTCCCGGCCTGTACATAGTAATACAATTTTTATATACGAACTGATAAATACTGGCACGGTATATGAAGTAAAGGTATTCGATAAAAATAATGAGCTTAGGGTGACCAGGCAAATTGAGTCAAAAAATTTGAAGAATCGTATAAATGTTGTTAATGTGTATCTGGGGCAAGTAAATTTTGAGATTCAATCCGTTTTGATCACCATTAGAAATAAATATAATAAGGCTTATACGGTAAAGATAGATGCCGTAGGCCTATGCTAAGTCAGCAAAAGCAGTATCAAGAATTTATTTAAGTAGGTGTTTGATTTAGTTTGGCAAGCCCCCGTTTTCGGGGGCTTTTTTTAAAATTCCTTTCCATGGGTTTTTTTCATAACACTTTTGGCCAAAATAGGTGAAAACTTAGCAAGTTTTACAGCAAATTTTGATATTGATTTTCCACCAAAGAGTTTTTGTGTATTACGTCCTATCCAGAGACGAGTAGCAAATAAATTATTCCAAAAATGAGTGTACTGCTTTTCCAACCCCATTCGATCAGAAAAATTTTTAGGTATTCCATTTTCAGCAATTATGCTCGAAAGTAGATGTGCTGAGTGAATGGCCATGGCCATTCCATTGCCACATAAAGGCGTTATCATGCCTGCCGAATCACCGCTCATAAAAACATGCTGATCCACCGGGCTTTTCTTTTCAAAGCTTATTTCATTGATCACCATCGATTTATCCAGTACAAAATCACTATTTAACCAAATATTTCGCAGGTGTGGATTTTCACAAACTATTGCTTCCTCCATTTGATTAATGCTGCCATGCATTTTCAAGTTATCGCTATGACTGAGATAACATAAGTTGAAAAATTCATTTTCTACTTTACTAATACCGCAGTAGCCGCCTTTGAAGTTATGTAAAGCCACTACATCAGGAGCATAGTCAGTTTTCACGTGGTATTTTACCCCCAGGTAAGGAGAGCGATGCCTCAGAAAGCTTCTATTCAAACGGGCATCTAAAGTAGACCGTTTGCCAAAGGCACCTATTACAAGTTTGCTTTTTAAGGATTGTCCACCCTTAATTGTAATAGAAAATATATTAGCATCTTTTTGAAAAGATAGGTTTTCTACACTTTTAGTTTGCCAAATTTCAGCTCCCGCGGCCAAAGCTTTATTTACTAAATAATTATCAAAAGCATATCGGCTAATTCCAAAACCTCCCAAATCAAGGGGCATTTCTACTTTTTTACCATCTACCGAAGTAAGCATAAACTTATCAATTGCTGCAGGCTGCAATTCATGTGGGTAGCAATCAATTGATTGTAAAAATGGAATTACCTCACGTGAAATATATTCACCACATACCCGGTGAAACGGATATTGTTTTTTTTCTATTAGTAATACCCGAAATCCTTTTTTAGCCAATTCAATTGCATTAATTAAACCGGCAAGCCCTCCTCCAATTATAGTTATATCTTTCAAAGTAATTTTTTGATTAAATTAGCACCTTTAAATATTTGTTAAATGATGGAATTTGTTTTCAAAATTTGCTAAGATTGCTAAATAAATATTATAAATAGGTAATATTAAGCGATTTATGTGGTTGTACTGCAAGTTGATAACAACCTAAATATTATAAATTGCTTAACAACAATAATTAAATTAAATAGGTAAACAAAAAAATTAACTGCTAAAAACTGATTGAAATGAAAAAATACCTCACTGGCGCTGCTGCCATCGCGATGATTGTCACAATTTCATTATTGTACCTGTACCATCAAAATAACAAACCTCAAACCGTAACCGAAAATATCGTTGAAGAAATTGATTCAATTGTTTCTATAGATGAAACACCTGAATTATTTGGTATAGCCATCGATTCATTGGAAGTATATGAAGGCACAATCGCTAAGAATCAATTCTTAGGAGATATTCTATCCGAGTTTAATGTTTCATTTACTGCGCTAGACAATCTTACCCGCAACTTTAAAGAGGTATTTGATGTAAGGAAATTGGCCGTAAATAAAAAATATTCAGTGCTTTACAAAAATGATTCAGCAAAACATGCAGAATATTTTGTTTACGAGCCTAATGATATTGAATACATAGTTTTCAATTTTAAAGATTCCTTAAAAGTTGAAAAATTTACGCGAAAGGTCGACACCGTACAAAACAGCATGGCGGGTGTTATAGAATATTCACTTTATAATACCATGATGGAACAGGAAGTCTCACCATTATTAGTTAATAAGTTAGCAGATGTATTTGCTTGGCAGATAGACTTTTTCAGGATACAGCAGGGTGATAGGTTCAAGGTTGTATATGAAGAAATGCAGGTAGAAAATAAAACTGTAGGTATCGGAAAAATTGTAGCTGCTTATTTTGAGCACTATGCAATGCCCTATTATGCTTTTTATTACGATCAAGGTAGTGGTGTTGATTATTTCGATGAAGAAGGGAATAGTTTGCGTAAAGCATTTTTAAAAGCACCTCTCAATTATTCTCGGATTAGCTCAAAATTCAGCCATAGTAGGTTGCATCCGGTGTTAAAAATCAGGAGGCCTCACCATGGCGTTGACTATGCAGCACCTAGTGGCACACCAGTATTATCTGTAGGAGATGGCACCATAATTAAAAGAGCCTATTCTGGTGGAGCTGGCAATATGGTAAAGATAAAGCATAACAGTGTTTATACTACCGCTTATTTGCATTTGAGCAAATTTGCTAAAGGAGTAACAGTGGGTAGCAGAATAAAACAAGGAGATGTAATAGGTTATGTGGGTAGTACAGGATTATCTACCGGTCCGCATCTTGATTTTAGATTTTATAAAAATGGCACTGCTGTAAATCCGCTTACCGTTGAGCCCCCTCCTTCGGAGCCGATAAAAGAAGAATATTTAGAGGAATATCATGTAAATCAACAACAGCTGAAAGCACTGGTAGATAAAATTGATTATCCTGAAAAGGGAGAAATTCTTTACGCGGAAACAAAATAATTTCTTGTCAACGCAGATTGCGAATAGTATTTCCAAAGGAGATAAATTTTATTATAGTAGTTTATCTCCTCTTTTTTTCTCCACTTGTTAATCATTCCCAAATACCTTCTGGTACTATTTCAATTAAGTTTTCTTCAGGATCTTTAAAGTAAAAGGATTGTAACCCGTTTTTCCATTCTTGCTCATGGATAATCTCCACATTTTTAGCTTTTAAATTTTCTTGCCAATGGGTATACTCCTCATGGACAACTTCAAAAGCTATGTGTTGATTGCCTCTACCAAAATGGGGTGGTAATGTGGACTCCTTTTGAGTTGCCTCAGGTATAAAGCAAAGTAGCACCGATTTGCCAGCTCTGAAAAATACGTGGCGATTATCCGAATAACTGATTACTTGTAAGCCCAATTTTCCTTCATAAAAGTGCCTGATAAGTTCCAAATTGTGCACATAGAGCGATGTTTCTTTGATCTGCTTAATTCTCATAGCTAAAAATTAATTAAAAAATAGCAACAATATCTTGCTATCCTGATAATAACTTTTACATTGGAAAGTTTACTTTTGTTTAATGTGTACTTGTAAATGTATTTTTGGTAATTGAAATAAAGTGCATTTTCAAGCATTTATTTTTGCTTAGTATGTTGATTTAAGCATTGTAGCAACTCGATTGTGGAAAAAGTAAAAAAAATTATTAATATTTATTTCAATATTGGAAAACATTTATATTAATATTTATTTTTTAAATTGTTGTTTATTGATTTGCGGCGGCTTTGCCAATTCTTAAAAGTAAAATATAATGGCTGCAATGCATTACTACTTGAAAATTGTAAAAGGTCATATTAATCTTAACTAAGAAATTGTAAATGGACGAAATATTCAAATTAATTGATATAAATAAGAAAAAAGGTCAAAGAAGTATTCAATTAATTAATCAAAACTTTAGAAAGAAAGAGGCATCAAAAGATAATATTTTATATGATGCCATTATAGGTGGCAAGTATAAATCTGATGAAGAAGCTGCTAAAGATATGTTTGGTGCCGATCCGGGAAATAGAAATTACAGAAATACTAAGGGTAAACTAAAGCAAAGATTGCTCAATCATTTATATTTTCTCGATTACGAAAAAAATGGCTATACCAACTATGATAAAGTTGAGTATGAAACTTTTCATACATTGCATCAGTGTCATATATTGTTTAAGGAAAATGCTCCTGATATCGCAATGCGCCGATTACCTCTGGTGATTAAAGTAGCCCTAGAATACGAGTTTATAGATATGGCAATTGGTGCCTTGGAAATGATGAGAAGCCAGTACGCTCAGGAAGGTAAAACAACACTATTTGCTGAAGCCAATGATGAGCTAAAAAAGCTGAGAAAATTTTCAGCAGCCATTCAGGATAGCGAGGAAAAATTTGAAGAGGCTTTGGTATATATCAATAAATCGACCAGCTCTCAAAATAAGGCTATTAATGATATTCCAATGAACATTAAGGCTATTGAAAATAATGGCCATTCCTATAAAAGCGACAGACTGTATATTTTAGCTAAAAAGCTTCAGATTATTTACAACACAATTCTTTATCGTTTTGAAGAAAATATTGCCCTTAGTGATGAACTAGAGAAAAAATTTCTATATAAGCCAATTAATAAAATATCGGTAGATCTTGATAAGCATTACTTAGCTTTTATTAAATTGTATTCATTGTTTCAACAAAGAAAATACGATGAAGGAATTGCCTACAGTGAGAAAACAATAAAAATATTTAAGCCTGGCGCCGATTATTGGTTTAAGTTCATGGAATATTATTTTTTCACCTGTATGCATGCCAAAAAATTTCAAAAAGCAGCATCGTTATTCAGATTGGTGCGCACCAATAAATCTTTTAATCAACTGCCTAAGGATATCTCAGATCGATGGCTAATCTATAGGCCCTATCTTATCTTTTTTTATGAAACTAAGCTGCTTAAATGGGGATTTGATTTGGAAGAATTTTTAAAATTAGACCCGGAATATCCTAAAGAGCAACAAGGCTATATTATTACAATTTTGATTGCTCAATTTATGTATTTATTACGTGACGGTAGGGTGGTAGAGGTGAAAGAAACAATAGAAGCGCTAGAAAAGTACAGCTCAGTACATTTAGATAAACGCCACAATTATCGCAACAGCATTTTTATCAGAATGCTATCTATTGTTAAAGATAAAGAATTTAATTATGAGCTGATTGCTGAAAAAGGAGAGACTTACAAGAAAAAACTGCATCGATTTAAAATTCCTTTCGATTTGCAAAACGAAATAGAGGTTCTACCTTTTGAAACGATCTGGCATTATACATTAGATATCCTTAAAAGTAATAAATACTATATCCACTATCGATTTTATAGTCCGGCAGAAACTCAACAGTAAGTTTAAGAGTAAATATTTGATTGGAAGGACAAGGCAAAAATGAAAATTCAAATAGAAAGCAATTGCACTAAGGAGTGAAAGGTGATTTATTTTGGTCTTAGAGGTTTTGCTTTTTATTACTTGAATTATTTGCTAGAACAGGTTCCAGCTACTACAATGCTTCTTAAAATTTTCAAATTTATATTATAAATTTTTAATAAATAAATCCTCACGGCAAGGCCAATATTATTCATTAATTACTATGTAGGTTTTTTTTAAGAATCACATTTTCAAATAATTTTTTTCGGTTATTCAGTCAAGACTACCCCGCAGCACAATTTTAATGTAATGGTGATAACTTTCATCGTAGTTATTTTTTGAATCTATAGATTATTTTTTTTGCTATTAGCAAAAACTCCTGCAAAAGGTTAAAAATAAAAAAAATTTATATTTTTTTAATAGTTATCCACATATTTCAGTATAACCTTAATTAATGTAACTAACTGAAAAACAAGCAGTTATGGTTTATTTGATTAATAGTGTGGATAACTCATTAAAAATGTGGATAAATCCGTTTGTTTTTCTAAAATCTATATTTTGTATAAAAATCAACATGATTGCAAGCGAATTTTAGATGAATGATCTTACTTAGCAGTCCGCTATAATTTGAAAAATTATTAAAAGCAATATTGGCCTTGAAAATAATTTTCCTGCCTGATGCCCCATGTTACCAAAATTTTACTCATATGTTACCTGCATGTTTTCAATCGAAAAATGAAAAATTTATAAATATGAACAAAGGAAGTAAATATCTTTAGATATTTTCAATATTGGAAAAGTACAATATTGAACAATTGGTTTTTTTAAGAATGACATTGGGTGTCTTTCGATTATTAATATAATATGAGGTTGTTTTGGCATATTGAATGAATATAATTAAATTCGTTAAAACCAGTTATAAATGTTACTTATTTCTTATTTCCCCAACGCTAGTCAATATACCGGTGAAAAGACATAAAAATTTAATTCCATTATCTCGCGAGCATCATCAAATGTTACTTCTGGCGCAACTTTTAAAAAAGGATGCACCACCTTATAAAGGACTTCCACGAACCTTGAAAGGCAAGATTAACCATGCAAAGGAAGTATTTCAAAAAATAATAATACCTCATTTTCATAAAGAGGAAACTATATTATTTGCAAGAATAAAGTTGACTGGATGTGCCGACGAGTTAATATTTGAGCTGCAATCTGAACACGAAAAAATATTATTACTATTCAATCAAATTATTGCAAATAATATAGAGGAACCAGAGATTATCCATAAATTGGCAACTTTGCTAAGCACTCATATTCGTAAAGAGGAAAGAGTATTTTTTCAACATATTCAACAGGAAGTTTCAGCGTCAATATTAAGTAAAATAAAGTTTGATCAATAATTGGATATAATAAGAAGCTTTTTAATTATTTATAACCCAGCAGCAGGCAGAAAAAACCCAGCCTTTAAGCTTTATGAATTTAAAAACTATCTGGAAGGATTAGGTTTCAATTATTTTATATATCATACCCGGCCTGGTAAATATGACATAGAGGCCATTAAGGAATTCTATATGTCGGGATTTACTGATATTGTGGTAGTAGGAGGCGATGGCACTTTAAATTTGGTTGTAAATGCTACTATTGACCAGCCCTTGCCTACAAGTATATTACCTACCGGTACTGGCAACGATTTTATTAAAAACTTCAAGATAGGTAAATCATTTCAACAACAAATGCAAACAGCGGTTTATGGTGACTTAAAAAAGGTAGATATAGGTAAGTGTAATAACTTTTATTTTTTAAACGGCGTTGGTATTGGATACGATGGATCGGTAGCTAAGAAACTAAACCAGCAAAGGCAAAAGTTCAAAGGGCCTATGGCTTATTTAGCAATTGTATTAAAAGGCTTTTTATTTTATAAGGAGGTGCCGGTTTCTTTTCAAATGAATGGACAAAAATACTTTGAGCAGCTTTTTATGCTAACGATCGGCAACGGAACCACATTTGGCGGTGGATTTAAAATTACCCCTCATGCTGAATTAAATGATGGTTTTCTTGATGTTTGTTTTGTAAAAAAGATTAGTCCATTAAGACGTTTACTAAATGTGAATAGGCTACGATTGGGAAAACACGAAAATGTAAATGAAATTACCCTGCAGCAAACCCAAAAAATTGCAATAGAAGAAGCCGATGTAGAAGCACACATGGATGGAGAAAATATTGGGAAACCTCCTTTCGTAATTAGCATAATTCCATCAAAATTGAGCTTACGAGTGCTTTATTAGACATTCAAAATTGTTTCGAGTCGCAGGCTATTATATACTGCGTAGCCATTTTCATCATTATTGAAATAAATAAAAACATCTCGACCCTGATCAGTCCATTCATTTATTCTGGCGGCTCAATATTGCAAATCTTCTTCATTATAATCATATTTTAATAAATTAGCTCCAAAAAAACGATTGACCCCTGGGAATCAATCGTTTATATTGATGACTATTTACCACAATGTAGAATACTTTTCACACTACTTGGCTAAACTATAGTCATCTAATTTGCTCTTTAATTCTTTTCTGGCAATGTGTATTCTGTTTTTAACGGTACCTATGGGTATATTTAATTTATCAGCAATTTCAAGATACTTAAAGCCTCGAAAATACATCATAAATGGTGTTTTAAAAGTATCGTCAAGATTATTAACAGCGTTATGTATGTCATTTAAAACAAACCTATTTTCACCATAATTTTCTATGGTGTAATTCAAATCATTAATGTAGTGCTGATTTTGAGTGTTGTCTACGCACTCATTGCGCCTCGATTTTTTTTGATAACCGGTTATAAAAGTATTTTTCATAATGGTGTACAACCATGCTTTTAAATTGGTGCCAAGACGAAAGCGATGCCGGTTTGCCAAGGCTTTGTATATAGTATCCTGAATTAAATCATTAGCATTTTCTTCGTTTTTGGCAAATCTCATTGCGTGGGGACGTAGATTATGAGTAAAGTCGTTTACCTGAGAATTAAATTCCTTAGCTGTCAAACTAAAAATGATTAAGTTAAAAAAATAATATTAAAAAAATGTTGAATTGTTAAACTATACTGTCAAATACCCTGCCAAATTATTTCGCAACCAGCTAAAAATATTTGGGCAATGGATTTTTTATACCAGATGGTGAGTCATCAATAGGAAAAGAGTAGGTGCAAATATTAAAGTAGTAATTAAATTACCATGGGTATAACTGATAGGATTTCTTAACTTAGCAAAATGAAAAAGCCCCATGTAACTCCTGATATAAATAGGAAAGAAAAGCTTGAAGCATTTGACCGGTTACTTACAGTAATGGATGAATTGAGAGAAAATTGTCCCTGGGATAAGAAACAAACTATTGAGAGCTTAAGACACCTTACTATTGAAGAAACTTTTGAGCTTTCAGATGCTATTCTAGAAGGAAAAATGCAGGAAATAAAAAAGGAGCTTGGCGATGTAATGCTTCATATAGTGTTTTATGCGCGAATTGCCTCTGAGCTCGATCAGTTTGATATAAGTAACGTAATTGATGCTTTATGCGAAAAGCTAATACAAAGGCACCCGCATATCTATGGTGATGTGATAGCTGAAGATGAGGAAGCGGTGAAAAAGAATTGGGAACAGATAAAACTGGAAGAAAAGAAAAATGCCAAAGAGCGTCAATCGGTTTTGAGCGGTGTGCCTCGTTCGCTGCCAGCAATTATTAAAGCCATGCGAATACAAGAAAAAGCCAGAGGAGTTGGTTTCGACTGGGATAACCGTGAGCAGGTATGGGATAAAGTAAATGAAGAATTGCTTGAACTACATGCTGAAGTTGAAATGGCTAATGATGGAAAAGATAGCAAAGAAACCACAGTGCCTGAAGGTGTTTCAGATGAATTTGGTGATCTGCTTTTTAGTATGATTAATTATGCCAGATTTCTGAATATTGATCCTGAGGAAGCACTTGAAAGAACCAATCGTAAATTCATGAAGCGATTTCAATATCTTGAAGAGCAATCGGCAAAAGATGGAAAAAGTTTGAGGCAGATGTCACTTTCAGAAATGGATGAATATTGGAATAAGGCTAAAAAAATATGATTGCTTAATTTGTGTTTAAGCTAGGTTAGCTGGTCAGTGTAATAAATCAGGAATAAATAAGAAATAAAGGTACACAACAAGCCTTTGATTTAAAAAAGATCTAATTGTATTATTGTAATATTATTTTAAACTTCGAAAAAATATCTTAAAAAATAATAGGAGAATTTAGATTTTTTTATTTATATTGCAGTGTTGTTGCGGATTAACATTTCATTAGTCCTATTTATTTTGAGTTTTTGACCTGGAGGTTCAGTTGACCGCTGAACCTCTTTTTTATGTTTGTCATTATTTTCCACCTCTTTTAATGTCATTTTTACACCATTATACCCCTTATTTTATTAAATTATTAATTTTTTAAAGGTTGGTTTAAGGTACTTTTCAGCATTCTTGAAAAAAAGTTATTACCGCAAAAATCGCTTATTATTTAATTACTAATATTACAGCAATTTTGTATATTGAGAACTAAGTTTGACTTCACAAATTTTGATCTCATTGATACCCCCATTAAGCCCTAGGGAGACTGAGGTATCAGAATTATTGGCCAAAGGAAAAAGCTATAGTGTAATTGCAGATGAATTATTCATTCATAAACAGTGAAATCACATATTAAAAATATTTACTACAAACTGCAGGAAAATACTAAAACCCGATGCGATAGAAAAAGCTGTGAAAAATAAAATTGATCTAAAAAGGGGCTGGACACGAAGAAAGCGATTTTTGAATAGGGGTATTCCAGCCTTTACGATTCATTAATAATCGTTTTTTAATGCCAATTGGTAACTGACAAAACTAGCTACTACCAAATAAAGTATTTTTACAGCATTTAAATTTTCAAATAATATTTCAATAAAATCATCACCAGTGAGCCAGGAAAATACTTCAGTCAATAACTTTTCTTGTTGATTAGCTATTATACCCAAACTACTGATCACAATACCAACTAAACCAGCTATAAAAGTTACCGTGGCAGCAGTAACCCCAAACCAATAGCTATAACCTGCTCCGGAAATTCTGATTGATTTTCCTATGGTAACCCCAATAACTAAAATCATTACAGATGCCGGTAGTCCAGTAGCATTTGATAACACTAGCCAAATTAGAATCAGTAAAAAAGATGAGGCAATTCCCCCTAATGTTCCCATAAAATAATTGGGGTTTAATTGTAAATTCGGAAGTACATATCTTAATCTTTCATTTTCTAACTTTTCTTCATCTAGTGTTATTGCATTTGACAATCTATATTTCATTTTATATATAATTAGTTGCTTATTTGCATCTAAAGTTAGTTGTTAATACTCCAGGAAGGGTATTGGGCGAGTTATATTCTATGTGTAAAGGTTAGATTATTTTAAATACCGGTCAAGTGCAATCTCTATGATTACATTACTTCTATAAATAAGCGATAAATGCCTGAAAGTATTAGTGTGTACCTCCATTTACTCATTTTCTTTTGTATACTTAAAGCGAAAATTACATCAACTGAAAAAAGATATTGTTATTGGAATGGTTTCATGATTATTAATTCTCGCTGTTGGCCCTATGCTCATACTCGCGAAATATAACAGAAACGGCATCTCTAATGGCACGTTGCTTATCCTCAGGTTTTTTGGCATCCAAAATACTACCTTTGTAGGCACCTTGCCAAACCAGCTGCTTTTTATCGCGGTCAATAATATCAATTACCAAAGTTCCTTCTTTAGTATTAATAGTTCGAATATTATCCTGCCAATAGTAGCGATACATTCCCGGGTTATTTTGTACTTCTGTTTTTTGCTCCACAATCATATGTGCATTTACATATAGATCCGGGTTAAATGGCATTAAATCATAGCCTCTTCCAGTCATTTCTTTTTCCACAGCATTTTTTATGCGTTTTTTTACCAGACTGTTGTAAAACAAAGGCTGCTCCATTTTGTCCTGCAATATTTCATCGCTCCAGTAAAAAGTTTTATATGTTTTAAATTCAGCTTCAGGGTCATAATCTATAGAAACACCTTGAGGTATAGAGGCGCAGCCTCCCAGAATTAGAATTGATAGGATTGTTATTATATTATTTTTCATAATTTGGTTTGCTTATTATTCTAAATGTAAATTATCTAACGCTGCAATTTAATGTATATTTTTAATATTAATTGGAGAAGGTAATCGAGAAAATATTAAAAATAACAGATTGCAAAAAACAAGTGTTAAAACTATAAGAATCATTTTTTAATCTAAAAAAAATTATAGTATGAAAAATTATATAGTATTAGCATCATTTGAAGATAAAACGCAAGAAAAAAGATTTAACAATGATCTTAAAGACGTATTCAAAGAGCATACACTAGAAAACTATGGTGATATGCAATATTTTGCTTTTCCGGAAAGGGATGATCCTTCAGTAACTGACAAGCTTAATGATATATTACACAATTATGGTATTGGCACCAAAGATTATGTGGCACTTTACTATACACGGCCACAAGCCCCTGATGAAATAAACAGGCAAATGGTGCTTGGACATGATAATTTGATAGAAACACAGGTAGAAAAAATACCAGAGGATAAACATCGTGATACTTTAATTAATTTAATGAACTACAATTTTTTGAAAGAAAGAAGCAGATATAATTGATCAGACCAGTATGGTAATCTGAAATATGATTTCAAGCAATCCCCTTCAAGCAAATTTTTCGAGGGGATTTTTTATTGTATAATGTCAGATTGCATTTCAATTTGCTGACTACAAATATTCACATTAGCTTTGAGGAATAACATTAGTGTAAGGGAATTTTGTGCTATGTGGAAGCTGTCTACGCAACAGTAAATCTTGATAATGTACTGGTTAGAACTATATGATGATGGGAGCAATAAGTACAATAAGATAAGCCAGGAATCCTGCCAGGGGAATCAATATTTATCTGCTTTCATGGTAAAAAGTATGGAACTTTTTATTTGCCTACTGCAGATTTACTTTTCTATGGCCTTGGCTAAAGCTGAATGTTAGTTGAATTTATTTTTAACCATTTTTCTATCATATGAAAATGCATTTTGCTATAAATGCTTTGAATACAAGCCTGAAATTCAAGATTCAAGAAAAATTAGACTTAAAAACAAAGCCCCAAGGATCATTAGGAGACCTTGAGTTAGTGGCGTTGCAAGTTTGTCTTATTCAGCAAACTGTTAAACCCACGCTAAATAATCCTAGCATTATCATTTTTGCCGGTGACCATGGTATCACAGCAGAAGGGGTAAGTCCTTTTCCTCAAGAAGTAACCTACCAGATGGTGTACAACTTTTTAAAAGGAGGCGCAGCAATTAATGTTTTTTGTCGGCAAAATAACATCAATGAAATAGTAGTAGATGCTGGGGTAAATCATGATTTTCCTGAAGGTACTGCTTTGCTTAAAGCTAAAATTGGCTATGGCACTACAAGTTTTCTAAATCAACCGGCCATGACGTTAGCGGAAGCCGAAAAAGCAGTTGAAAAAGGAGCGGAAATAGTAGCATCTATTTTTGATAAGGGTTGTAACGTAGTAGGCTTTGGCGAAATGGGTATCGGCAATACTACCTCCGCATCAGCTGTTACACATTTACTTTCTGGCCTGGCGCTGGAAACAATAGTTGGTGCTGGCACTGGTTTGGATAGTAATGGTATTTCACACAAAGCGGCAGTTATCAGCCAGGCGATAAAAAATAATAAAATAAATAACAAGGATCCATGGCAAGTATTGGCTACGTTTGGCGGTTATGAAAGCGCCATGATGGTGGGTGCTTACTTGCAGGCTGCTGCATTACAAATGGTGATTTTAGTAGATGGGTTTATTGCTTCTAGTGCGTTGCTGGTAGCTCAAAAGATTAATCCATTGGTGCAAGAGTATTGTATATACGCTCATTTGTCTCATGAAAAAGGTCACCGGGCTTTATGTGAATTTTTAAAAGCAAAACCTTTACTTCAGATGAATATGCGACTGGGAGAAGGGTCAGGTTGCTCACTGGCCTACCCGCTTGTAAAAGCAGCTGTAAATATGCTTAACCAGATGAGCTCCTTTGCCGATGCTGGTGTTTCAAATAAACCGGGGGAACAATGAAAAAAGAATTACAAGTTTTTTTAACAGCTATCATGTTCTATACTCGATTGCCAGTGCCACATTGGATTGATCATGGAGAAGAATTGCTTAATAAAGCAACTCGTTATTTTCCATTAATTGGTTGGATAGTAGGTGCCTTTACTGCAGCTATATTTTATGGTTGCTTATATGTTTTTCCTTCGTCAATTGCCCTTCTATTCAGCATTACTTCAGGTATATTGCTTACCGGTGCATTTCATGAAGATGGATTTGCCGATTTTTGTGATGCATTTGGCGGTGGATGGACTAAAGAAAGAATTTTAACTATCATGAAAGATAGTCGCATCGGGGTATTTGGAGCGGTAGGGCTGTTGCTTATTTTGTTGTTCAAGTTTTTTAGTCTGTCAGCATTGCCAGCATTTCTTATTGTAAAAATTTTGCTACTGGCTCACGTAGTAAGTCGGTTTAGCGCTACTTTATTTATTTTTACCAGCCAATATGTGCGTGAAAATGATGATAGCAAGGCCAAGCCAGTTGGAAAAAAATTAGCATTAAAAGATTTTTTGGTGGCTTCTGTTTTCGGCTTGTTGCCATTTCTGTTATTTCCTTGGCGTTATCTTTTGTTATTGCTGCCTATGGCAATTTGTTTTTGGTGGTTTAGGCGATATTTGCATAAGTGGATTGGTGGTTATACCGGCGATTGCTTGGGAGCTATTCAGCAAGTTCAGGAGGTCGTGGTTTATTTATCGGTGTTAATTTTACTACAATTGAATTTATAAAAAAATGGGAGCTTGAGGCTCCCAGTTTTTTGATATAAGAAAGGTTTACTTGTTTGCTTTAGAATTTTTTTTCAGACTAATAATTTATTTCAAAATTCTGCTTTTCTTTTTTGTTTTCTGCCGTGGCTATATTAAAAGAGGCTAATAAAAGTAACGTAATCACTAAATTCTTCATCATTTTTATTTTTAGTTCGTCAATTCAATGTTGAAATCACTTTATCAATTTCAATTGGCATGCCAAATAGTTAACTATCTAATATACAGTGATATACGTTATTTTCAATTTTTGAAATATGTCCATATATGAACAATGCTGCACGGGAATGTACGAATTATTAATTTGATACTTTATGAACTTTTGCTCATTTGCTAGGTTTTAAAATTGAGAAGCTTTAAATATTTATGAAATGAGAAACCATTTGAAAAGTGCATTTGTATTTTTATTATTAATAATGTTGTCATTTGCTACGGCCTGTAATACCGAAAGACGAGATGACCAAGGTGAGTATAGTGAAGATGATAATAAAATGATACAAGAAGATTCGGTTATCCAAGAAAATGAATATTAAATATATAAAAATAGTTGTGGACTATCTTTTGACCAATTTATTAATTCAGGCATTGTTAAGCATACGTCATCTGGATTTTTTGTAGTCTATAATGACATGATCATTTCATGTTGATTTATTTCGTTTTTAAAACCAAGCGCTTTAAAAAAAGCATTTAAAGGTTTGTATTCATCATTTATATTCAATATTGAAAGTTTTTTGTTGTAACTTTCTCTATAAATATTGCTGAGCAACCATTTGCCTATTCCCATATCCCTATATTTGGGATGTATTGCTATTTGACTTAATCGGCCATTTTCTCTCTGATATATTGCATATCCTAAAACTCGCCCATTTGCAACCGCTTCAATAATTTTTTCATTTTTCAAATTATTTTTAATCATGATATCCCGATCAAGATAAGATGGCTCTATATCTTTAAAACTTTGATAAATTTCCCATTCTGGCTCTTTTTGTTCGTATACCATTACATCAGCCATCTGCCAATCAAATACTGTGTAGTTTTCAGGTTCAAATTTGTAACATCGGAAAAGCTTTGTATTGCCAAAACCAATCTTTTTATACACGTGTATTGCTTTCAAATTGGTTGTAATTACCTCTAGGAGGCATTGTTCTACATTAGCAGTTTTCAATCCAGGCAAAAGAAAATCATACATTTTGGCGGTAAGTCCTTTACCTCTAAATTCAGGTACCACACCCGTGCCTCCATTATAAGCAGTTTTTTTACCTTGATGCCACCCCAGGTGATTAAAGATAAAACCTACAATTTGATTGCCATGCACTGCTACAGCTGAATGCTGAAAATCAAGTTGCAGTTTTTCTAAAAACCTCCTTTGGAATTGGTTTGGGTCTAAATTAATAGTAATAGAATAATCGGCAAACGCCTGTAAGAAAGCTTGATACAGTCCTGGTATCATGGCCAATGAAACTGGTTTTATTTTAATTGCGCCCATTAAAAATTAGATTGGTTTATCGTCAACAAATTTTTACTATTAAATTGAAAGTAACAAAGGAAATGATCAAAAATGGCAAAGAACTTCTAAATCATAAAATATTATGTTTTTTGACTTATCTGCTAATAAAACTTACACAGATCAACTTGAGCTTAAGAATAGCATCTTTAATGCATTAAAAATATTTTATAATTGTAAATTATTCATCACAAATACCGTTATCAAATACGAAAACGCTCAAGTATGAAAGTATTAACCTTTGCATCTATTTTATCATTTTTCTATTTAAGTATAGGATATGCTCAAACAGGCCGGCCATTACCGCGAACAATAAATATTCCTTCAAAAAATCACATTTCTCCCAGCTTAAGTGCCAATGGTTCCCTTCTTATTTACAATTCCAATTATTCATTTAGCAATAAAATGGTATTGAAATATAGTGAAGTGAAAAATGGTGCATGGACAGAGTCAACAGAAATCGAGATAAGTGATCCGGAAAAGGATTTTGTAGGCGGTCATTGGCTTACCTACGATAGCAAGCGGCTTTATATTACCAGCAAAAGAATTCCGAGCTTTGGTGGTTATGATATTAATGTAAGTACTAAAAGCGGAAATTATTTTACTCCGCCACAAAACTTGGGAAAGCCCATTAATAGTAGTAAGCACGAGGGGCACGCTTCATTATCGCCTGATGGCAAATACATTTATTTTACGCGATGTGAAACTATGGATAACTATGAGTGTGATAATTGCGAATTATTCATGGCAGAGCGAAAAACGGGGGCTTATTGGAACGAGCCGGAAAAACTGCCTTATCCCATTAATACTGGCAACGAGTCTGCTCCCCGCATAATGCCCGATGGCATAACTTTGATTTTCGCTTCCAAAAGAGCAGGTGGTAAAGGAGGTTGGGATTTATATCAATCAGTAAAACAGCCCAATGGATGGAGCGATCCTGTAGCACTCGATTACTTAAATACCTCACGAGATGAGCAATATGCCTCTGTGCCTGCCCATAGCAACTTTATTTATTATTCTACTTTGCACGATGGTAATTATCGATTAATGATGGCACCTATACCTCAACCCTTGAAACCTAAAAAGTTGGTTATGATCAATGGTAGTCTTAAAGATGCTAATACCGGAAGGCCTTTGATTGGGGCGGCACAGGTTTATAATGCACAGACCAAGAAACAAGAACAATTTATTAAAACTGATGATAAGGGTAATTTTTTCGTGCTAATAAAGGGAGATGGCATTTATGATTTTTCTATTATTACCATGGAAAATAAACATGAGTATTATGCTAATTTGTACGATTTGAGGGGATTAGCCGAGTCACAGATTGAAAACCTGGATTTGAGTTTAAAGCCGGCACGTACTGGAGGTGTGGTAAATTGCAGTGCTATTCAATTTGAACCCTATAGTGCTAATATTATTCCTGAGTCTGAAATTGGGTTGCGAAGGTTGATAAAATTCATGAAACAGAATAGGGTAAAAGTAGAAATTGGAGTACATACCGATGAGGTAATTCAAGATTCTGTACTCACCAGTGCTGAGCTTACAGAAGTAAAAACCGACACCTTGTTTTTAAATGTTCCTTTAGTAAATACTACAGGCGATAGTTTAGCCACTGATTATACTTTGCAATACCAGTATCAGGAAAAGGGTTACCAATTTGATCCTATCAAAAACCAATTTTATAAAGTCACTCATATTTATCACAATAATCGAACACAGCTGCAAGCAGAGGCAGTAAAACAAAAGTTGATAAGCATGGGAGTGCCTGCTCATTTTCTGCAAGCCAAAGGATATGGGGACAGAAAAAATTTGGTACCTAACAATTCTGCCGAAAATCGGCGCAAAAATAAGAGAGTAGAAGCAAAAATTTTATAAGTGGTGGCATTGATCATTGAAATTATAATGGATTAAAATTGGAAAACTTTTGGTTACTGTATTAACTTCATTGTAATTTCATGATGTAAAATATAAACACAGGATAAAATTACCGGTTAGGTTATTAGCCAATTTTTTTATCTATGGAAATAACACATCAATTTCTTGTTTTATTTAAAGTCTTTATAGCAGCTATTTTATCGGGCATAGTTGGGTTTGAACGGGAATGGCAAAATAAACCCGCCGGGCTGCGTACCAATATGATTGTGGGTAGTGCTACATGCTTGTTAATATCAGTTGGCTCTTTATTAATTATGGATTATTCGGAAGAAATCAGGATAAGGGCTGCTTTGCGTACCGATCCATTAAGATTAATTGAAGCAATAGTGGTTGGGGTAAGCTTTATTGGTGCCGGCACCATATTAAAATCCGAAAAGGATGAAAAAATAAAATATCTAACAACTTCTGCGGCTCTGCTTTTTGCTGCAGGAGTCGGCATTTCAGTAGGGCTAGAGTTATACATATTAGCGGTTGGTGTAAGTATATTAGGGCTTCTTATCAACCAAGCATTCAAGGTAGCTGACAAAATTGTTAAAAAAAAGAAGGACACTTAGTGATTAAAAAACATCGTAAAAACGCGGATTTATACTTTATTGCCGTGGTGCCACCTGAAAATATAGCCAGCGAAATAACTAAAATTAAAGAGGATTTCGCGAAAAATTATCGTAGTAAGCAAGCTTTAAAGTCACCGCCTCATATTACCTTGCATATGCCTTTTTGGTGGAAAAATGAAAGAGAGCAAGAATTATTAAATTTTGTGCAAACTTTTAGTTCAGGTAAAGAGTCTTTTGGCTTGATATTGAAAAATTTCAATCATTTTGACAAAAGGGTAATATTCGTGGATGTGGAAAATAATTTTTACTTAATTAAACTTTACAATGACCTTACCAGTGCCATCAAAAAAAGCTTAGGAATCACTAATCAAGCTTATAAAGACAGGGCATTTAATCCTCACATGACAGTAGCTTTCAAAGATTTACGTCCCGGCGAGTTTAATAACGCGTGGCCTAATTATGCTGAAAAAAAACTCCAATTTGAGTTTAGAGTAGATCATACGGTATTACTAAAACACAACGGACAAAGATGGTTGCCGCATGGTCATTTTTCTTTTTGAGCTACTTCAGTGGTTTAAGCTGCCACACGTTACCATCGCGCTTATCGGTTAAAACATAGATGCTTCCATCAGGTGCTTCAACTACATCTCTTATCCGTTCTTCCAATTGTATTCTTTCTACTTCTTCTGCATTTTCACCATTTATGGATACTCGCACCAAGCCAGTTGCCGTAAGGCCTCCAATTAATGCGCTACCTTTCCATTCCGGAAATAAATCACCGGTATAAAATATCATACCAGAGGGCGAAATTACCGGCGTCCATTGTATTTTAGCATCAGCAAATTTGGGATGAGAAGGTGGGTTGGGTATTTCTGATCCATCATAATTTTTACCCCAGCTTACAACCGGCCAGCCGTAGTTTTTACCAGCTTCTGGCTGATTAAATTCATCACCGCCTAAAGGTCCCATCTCGGCAATCCAAAGTTTTCCCGAAGCAGGATCTATTGCCGCAGCCTCAATGTTTCTATGGCCGTAAGAAAATATTTCATCTTCAGCGTCAGGGTCATTTACAAAGGGGTTGTCATCGGGAATCGTTCCATCTTTATTGATACGCACAATTGTTCCCATATGATTATCCAGGTTTTGAGCGGGATCAAATTGAAACCGTTCACCCAAAGTCAGGAAAAGCGTATTGTCGTCAATAAATTCAATGCGGCCGCCGAAGTGATTAGGCCCGGATACTTTTGGCTCCTGGCTGAAAATAACTTCGAAATTTTCTATTCGATCATTAATAAACTTCCCTCTTCCTAATGCCGTAGAGGCGGTATTATTCTCACCTGGTTCTGCAAATGAAAGATACACATATTGATTTTGATCAAATTCACGATCCAGTTGAACGTCTAGTAAGCCACCCTGACCTACAGCAAATACCTCCGGTACCCCGGCTACTGGTTCGGATAGCTTTTTGTTGTCAAGTATGCGTAAATTGCCTGATCTTTCGGAAACCAATAGGCGTCCATCTGGCAGAAAATCCATGCCCCAGGGATGATTTAATCCATCAGCCAAGTTTACAACTTCAATGTCTCCTGCATCTGTGACCATACTTTGATCCTGACTACAGGCGGTACTAAAAAATAGAAAAATTAACAATAATGAAAAAATAGAATTAAACTTCATGTTTAAAAATTTATGGTGAATGAATCTTAATGAGTAACAATATAAAAATAGGGATGTTCATTCTTTGATAATTATGAACAGTAAAAAGGGCGAATATTAACAATAGCTTAATTTCATATTAACAATTTGTATACATTAATTAATTATTCTTGCATTAGAAAAAAAATGGAAATGATGAATAAATTATTGCCAAATATGTGGAATGGAGTAGAGTATGTACAGCTTTCTAATCTTCCTTTTGACCAATACCAAACGATCATCGGATGGTTATCTTCCAGTAGCTTTCTGGCTAAAGAAAAGGAGGGAGTAGCAATGGAAGATTGCGTGTATTATGAGGATTATGAATATTGGTTTGACCATAAATATTTAAACCTGGAATCACCTGTATTTGATTTTTAATTCTATCTATTTAGGCTTCCCTCTAAACATATCTGTATTACATTTGTGTAAATGTAAAAAACAGAAATATGCCGAACCATCATCATGACCATGGCAATACAAAAAATATAAGAGCTGCTTTTCTCATAAATCTTTGTTTTACTATTATAGAAATTGCAGGTGGATTATATACCAATAGTTTGGCTATACTTTCTGATGCATTGCATGATTTCGGTGATAGTTTATCGCTGGGCATGTCCTGGTATTTCGAAAATCTGTCTGCAAAAAAACGAACAAAGATATTTTCCTACGGCTACCGACGGTTTTCTTTATTGGCAGCTTTGATCAACTCAGTAATTCTTATAATAGGTTCGGTAATAATTTTGACGCAAGCTATTCCGGCTATTTTCAATCCGGGAAATCCTGATGAACAAGGGATGTTGATCATCGCTATTTTGGGCGTAATTTTTAATGGGCTGGCATTTTTTAAATTAGAAAGCGGTCATTCCCTTAACGAAAAGGTGGTAAGGCTCCATCTTTTAGAAGATCTGCTTGGGTGGATAGCGGTATTAATAGCCAGTATCATCATGAATTTTTATGATATGCCAGTGTTAGATCCTATACTCTCATTGGCCATAGCAATTTTTATTGCTTTCAACGCCATCAGAAACCTGGTAAGTAGCCTGAAAATAATGCTGCAAGCAGTACCGGAAGAAGTGGAAATTAAAAAGCTAGAACAGATGATGCGGCAAATTAACGGCGTGAAATCGGTACATGATACACACATTTGGACGTTGGATGGAAAATACAACATCCTATCAATTCATTTAGTGGTGGCAAAAAATGTTTCATTATTAGATACTGTTAAAATAAAGCAACAAGCTCGTAACCTTGCAAAAGAACAAAAAGTACAGCATGCAACCTTTGAAATAGGTATGGAAGGTGAAAAATGTGAATTTGAAGATTGCTAGTTACAAATTTGCTGCTAAAACCGCTCCAAAATAAAAATATTTTAGTTTTGACATCATGAATAAGTCAAATATACAAAAGCCCGACTTTCAGTCAATTGAAATCGCCGCCCAACGAATAAAGCATTATATTCATCGTACTCCGGTAATGACTTCTAGTGCAATAGATAAACTAACCGGGTGTACAATAATATTTAAATGTGAAAACTTACAAAAGGTAGGGGCATTTAAAATGAGAGGAGCCTCCAACGCGGTATTGTCGCTCGATAAAGATGAATTGGAAAAAGGTGTAGCTACACATTCATCTGGTAATCATGCACAAGCATTGGCATTGGCTGCAAAAATGGCCAGTACAAAAGCTTATATCGTGATGCCGGAAAATGCACCCGCGGTAAAAGTAGCAGCAGTGAAAAGCTACGGCGCTGAAATAACTTTTTGCAAACCTACTTTATCAGCGCGTGAATCAACTTTAGAAAAAATAGTGGCAAATACCAGGGCTGCTTTTATTCACCCGTACAACGATTTAAGAATCATAACCGGACAAGCTACCGCGGCGTACGAGTTGCACCGTGAAGTTGATAATTTAGATTGCATTGTAGTGCCGGTAGGTGGCGGAGGTTTGTTAAGTGGTTCAGCATTGGCTACGCGATACATTAATCCTAACTGTAAAGTCATAGGTGCCGAACCAGAAGGCGCCAATGATGCCTGGCAATCATTACAAAAAGGAGAATTAGTGCCTTCTGTGAACCCAATGACCATAGCAGATGGATTGCTTACCTCGCTTGGTGACCTCACTTTCCCTATTATACAAGCATATGTAGAAGATATACTTACAGTAGATGACGGTACAATATCGTGTGCAATGCAACTTATTTGGGAGCGTATGAAGCTGATTATTGAGCCATCAGCAGCGGTGCCTTTAGCTACTATTTTGCATCATACTGAAAGGTTTGAAAATAAAAAAGTTGGTGTAATTCTTTCAGGAGGTAATGTTGATTTGAATAAGTTTTTCAGCTAATAATTAACCGCGAGTTTAAAAACACTTATTTTTGGGCTCATAAAGAGATAATTAAATGAAAACAACAGCATAAAAATATTAAAAAGCATATTTCCTGAGCCATTTTTGAAAAGAATGTTTGGAGCGTCTTTACAGTTGGTTTTTAGGGATTACTTGGCCAGGCATGGGTTCAGCTCCATGTGGTAGAGTTTAGGTAACTTAAAAAAGCTGGGCATGTACGAATGGGAATTAAGAAAAAAATTTAATTTTAAGTAATGGTATCACGTGCTTTAATAAAATAACTATGAATCGAAAAGCAGAAGTTATTGCTTTTTATCTGCCTCAATTTCATCAGATACCTGAAAACAATAAATGGTGGGGAGACGGATTTACCGAATGGACCAATGTTATAAAAAGTAAGCCATTATATAAAAATCATTATCAGCCTCGTGTTCCGGGAAAATTAGGGTATTATGATTTACTGGAAACTACTGAAATTAAATCCAAACAAGCATTATTAGCAAAAGAAAATGGTATTGCCGCTTTTTGTTATTGGCACTATTGGTTTGGCAATGGGAAAATGTTGCTTGAAAAACCTCTTCAGGATTTTGTAAAGTCTGGCAAGCCGGATTTCCCTATTTGCCTGGCTTGGGCCAATGAATCCTGGTCGGGCATATGGCATGGCGCTCCTCACCAATTATTAATGAAGCAAGAGTACCCCGGAAAGGAAGATTATATAAAGCACTTCTACCATTTAATTGATGCTTTTGCTGACCCGCGATACTTTAAAGCAGGCCATAAAAATCTATTTGCTATTTATAAACCATACAAAATTCCGGACCTGACCTTATTTATTGATACCTGGCAAAATTTAGCCTTGAAAAACAACTTACCACCATTTTACTTTTTAGGTATTTCGCGATATCCTTCAGAAGAACTAATAAAATTGGGTTTAGATGGCTTTATTTTGAGCAGAGAGTATTTTACCAGACGACTAAAGCAGCGATATTTTTATCACTTGCTACTCAATAAAGTTTTAAACAGGCCTTCGCGAACAATAGATTATAAGATAATAAGCCAACATTTCATCTTAAGTCAAAAATTTGATAATCCTGCTTACCCAGTAATCATCAATGATTGGGATAATACGCCCAGGGTAGGTAAAAAAGGAATAATTTACAAAAATTCTTCACCGGGTTTATATAAAATTCAAGTACAAAAAGCGATACAACTTTTGCATGATAATAATTATAAACATAAGTTTATTTTTGCCCGTGCCTGGAACGAATGGGCCGAAGGCAACTATCTGGAACCAGACGAAAAGTGGGGAGATGGATATCTTAAAGTTATAAAAGAAGAGATTTTTGATTAAATAAGAAGATGCCTAGAATAAATCAAAAAATAAAAAAGCAGACAAGATTGCTCAAGTCTGCCTAATAATTATTTTTTGATTTTCTATAATAAGTTAAATGCTAGACCAAAGGTAAACATGTTTGGGCGAAATTCTGTGGGAAAATCTAAAGTTTCACTTATTGTAATTCTTTCTCCAAAATTAGATAAGTTTCCTTCATACTTAACATCCAATCTCAACTTACTAATGTCAAAACCTATACCAATTTGATATCCTATAACTGCTTCATTGTAATCTACATCTTCAACATTTAGAACTGCATCTTCAAGTTCCGCTTTGTCGCTTACAGTATATGATAGCACTGGTCCAAGATTAAACCTGAATACTTTACCAAACTTTTTACCTATCATAAGTGGTAAGTCTATTCTATTATAATTTAAATCAATTATTTGATTTGCTGTATTCGCAGCATTGTCATCATCAAATGTAACTTTACCTCCAGTTGAAGTAAATAAGATTTCTGGTTGTAAATAAATACTACCGATTTTAACTCTGCTGTATAAACCAACTTTAAAACCTAAGTCTCTTGATGCTTCATCAACAGATGCACCTATAGATTCTAGAGTACTTCTGTCTAATTGAAACTTCGTAGATACAACCTCGAAGCGAGGACCAATTTCAAAAAACTGGCTGTAACCACTTAGCGAAATGCACATGGCAGCCACTACAAATAAAATCTTTTTCATAATTGTTTCTTTTTTTGATTGAAATGTGAAGTTAGAAAAACTTTATAATTAAAATACGACTATTTTAATCTAAATAATACATTGATAACTAGGTGGTTGCACTTCCATTATTATCAAAACAATGCTCGTTACATATCTGTTGATCACGTCTTTTAATCTAGGGTGTTGATCCAGTTTTTGATGTAAAGAAATACATCAGTGGTAAGCAGTTTTTTCCCTGAATAAAATCACTTTGAAATTGTCTTATTTTTTCAATAAAAGCTGATGTTGGTCAATATTTCCCCCCTTTTATTTATAACCTTTTATTTTACAAAAATAGGCTTCCTCTTAATTAAAATGATATTGAGAGTAATCTACTAAGTCATTTAAAGTTTCTCTCAATTTATCCTTTGATTCACCTTTCGGCATTTGGGACGAGAGTTGATAAATTTTTTTTTATGTTGGTCATCAATTACTTTGTTTTTCACACTATACATCTCCTATTTCCAGGTTGCTATTTCCATTTTTCAAAGTTGTTTATTTTAAAAATACCATGCCCATCCATCCATTCGCTGTAAATCTAAATAAGTAAATCTTCCAAAAATATAAAGACTTTCACAGAATATTACATACATTAATTTATTAATATTTATTTCTAATTCTTCACTTTTGAGCAATTTGCCAATTAATTGGGGTCATAGTTTAATTAATTTTTAATTTGAACCCTATCCTGGTCTATCCCGTTTTTAATAAAGCTTATTTACCGTATATTTACCTCAAATTATAACAATTTCCATTATGAATTTCAGCTTGCTACACCCTCGCGATCAATTGGTTTTAACCATGCAACGTATCTACGGATACAGCATGACTACTACCTCTGGCGGCAATCTCTCACTAAAAGATGAAAATGGCGATATCTGGATTACCCCCAGTGCCATTGATAAAGGCTCACTAAAACCGCAAGATATTGTTTGTGTAAAAAAAGATGGTACAATTGAAGGGCTTCATAAACCTTCCTCCGAATATCCCTTTCACAAAGCCATATATGAAGGTCGCAAAGATATTAATGCTATTGTGCACGCCCATCCACCAGCTTTAGTCACTTTCAGCATTGTAAGGCAGGTGCCGGATACACGTATTATTCCTCAGGCTCACGAGGTATGTGGTGCCGTAGGGTATGCTTTGTACGAGTTGCCTGGTAGTGAAAAACTTGGTGCCAATATTGCAAAAACTTTCAAAGAAGGCTTTAATGCCATTTTAATGGAAAATCATGGCACCGTGGTAGGTGGTAGCGATCTGTCGGATGCTTTTATGAGATTTGAAACATTGGAATTTTGTGCCAATATGATTATACAAGGCAGTGCAATAGGTGAAGTGAAAAATCTTAATCAGGAACAAATAGATCTATTTAGCCAAAAGACAAACCTGCTGCCAGAGATTGATAATATAATACACACCAGCAGGCAAAAAGAATTGCGCAAACAAATAGTAGACATTGTATTGCGAGCCTATCACCAGCGGTTAATGATTAGCACTTACGGTACGGTATCGGCCAGAATAGATGAAGATTCGTTTTTGATCACCCCCTTCGGAAAAGATCGACTGCACTTTAAAATTCAGGATATCGTGTTAATTCAAGATGGCAAACGAGAAAAAGGGAAAGTGCCTAGCCGCTCGGTAAAGCTTCATCAAAAAATATATAAACACCATCCTTATATTAATAGCATCATCACTGCTCAGTCACCTCATGCAACAGCTTACTGTATTACCGGACAAAAGTTTGATACCCGCACCATACCCGAAAGCTATATTTTGCTGCGTGATATTCCTTTTATACCATATGGTAGCCAATATAAAAAAGGAGGTAGAATATCGAACGCACTTAGTAAAGAAACACCAATATTACTTTTAGAAAACGATGCGATTATGGTTACTGGTAGTTCCGTGTTAGAAACATTTGACAGATTAGAAGTGGCAGAGTTTAGTGCCAAATCATTAACCCAAAGTACTCAGATAGGTCACCTGGTACCCATCAATGAGCAGGAAATAGAAGATTTAAAAAAGAAATTTTTAAGCTAAAACAGTATTGTACAGGATTGAGAAGTCTTGGAATCAACATAATTTTACCCTAAAAATAAATCTTAATGAAATTACTGGAAAAATACAAAGAAGAAGTAGAAAAGTTTGTAAAGGTTTGCCAGTCCATGGCAGCACAAAAATACGTTACCGGCTATGGTGGTAATCTTGCCTGGCGGCTAGAAGAAGATGTTATTTTAATAACACCTACTCAGCGCAACAAAGGAGACGTAAATGTTGAAGACGTGGTTTTTATCAACACTAAAGGCGATACACTAGAAGGTAATAGAAAACCCACAGGCGAGAAACCCATGTATCTGAAGTTTTTCGAAGAGCGACCAGACATTGTTTCCGTACTACATTGCCATCCGCCTTGCTGTTGTGGATTCACTATTATGAAAGGAGAAAATTATTTGATGCGTCCTTATTTTCCTGAAACGATAACTGAAGTGGGCCCTGTGCCTTTAGTGCCTTATGGCGAACCGCTTACACAGCAGTTAGCTGATAATTTCAGTTCTTATCTGCATAAGTACAATAGCTTTTTGATGGAAAACCATGGCCTGGTTACTATGAGTACTTTAGGTATCGATTGGACCTGGATGAACGTGGAACTATTGGAAATAACCGCGCAGTCAATTATTTACGCGTTACAAAATGGTGGAGTAAAAGAACTAAACAAAGAAGCAGTTCGCGATCTTGGCAACGTGATGAAAACGCGCAACTTACCTCTTTTTGGCGCACCGGGAGTAAATAAGACACTAGAAGGAATGTATTTTGAATAATAGAAGTAGAATAGTAAAAATAGCTGCCAAAATAGGAAGTTTGGCAGCTATAACCTTTTGCATTTTATCCGCCTCCTACTAAAACCCCCACGGAAAATTCAAAACCGGTAAAATCCAATCTTGAATCTTCAAAATCATCTTCAAAACTAGTAATTGTTCTACCAGTATTTCCTCCCAGGTAGTTGCCTCTTAAATTCAGAGAAGCTGAACCAAATAAATAATTTGCCCCCAAGGTAATACCGAAATTTTTTCTTATATATAATATGTATTTAATGCCACCCATCAAACCAAATCCTGGCACATTATCGAAATCAAAATTGCTATTAACTACATCAAGGTCTTGCCATTCTGCCAGGGCTCTGTCGAGGTTTCCCTCGTTTATTTGAGTAAAAATATTATAAAACCCAAAACCACCTGCTTTTAATCTTATTACCTGTTTTGGCAGGTAAAATTGTAGTACAAGTTCCAAAGGCACCATCAAACTTACCATTGGCCCCATTAGCGGCTCATTTGCCTCAAATGGAAGCTCATTTACTCCCATACCAGGCATCAAATAAAGGGAAAAGCCTGTTTCAATTGAAATATAGTCATTAAAATTAATACCTACCTCTCTGTAAGAAAATGGACTTACAGGTACTGCAAAATGTCCGTTTCTTGGGATAAAGTAAGAAAACGATAGCCCTACTTCCTGACTTTGAGCCACAGGACAAATAAATGTGGAAAAAGAACTGATAAATAAGAAAATAAAAAAATACTTTTTCATGATTATATCGTTTTAGATTCTAAATTTGTTAATCACAATTTAAAAATGCTAGTAAGCCAAATAGTGCTAATTATCAAAAATAAAAATTGACAAATTACCAGGTCATAAAATTATAATAAAAATTTAACTAACGATTGATAGGTAATAAGAGTCTTCAATCTATTTTTGTGCAAATAAAATAATAAAAAACATGAACAAATATATTCAAAGCATCCTGTTGTTTAGTGTAATTACGTTATTAATTGCCTGTTCACCCAATACTACGGAGCAAAAAGAAAAATCCACTGCAGATTCGCAACGTCCTGCTAAAGTAATATTAATGATTGGTGACGGCATGGGATTTGCTCAAGTAAGTGCCGCGTTAATTGCCAATAGCACCCTGAACCTGGAGCGAACCACGATTACAGGATTAGTTACCACTTATTCTTCTGATAATCTCATTACTGACTCAGCAGCTGGCGGCACAGCTATAGCTACCGGTACCAAAACCTATAATGGAGCCATATCAGTAGACACCACCGGAGCGCCATTGAAAACAATTGTAGAATATGCCGAAGGCAGTGGCATGAATACCGGTATAATTGCTACTTCATCCATTACTCATGCTACTCCCGCTTCTTTTTACGCGCATAATAAAACCCGAAAGGATGATGAGGGCATTGCTGCCGAATTACCCTATTCAGGAGTAGATATTTTTATGGGGGGAGGTAGAAAATTTTTTGCTCATCGCACCGACAGTTCCGATTTGCTGCAAGAGCTAAAAAGCAATGGTTATACTATAGTGGAAAGTATGCAGCAGGCTAAAGATGCAGAAGCAGAAAAAATCGGATATTTTATCGATGACGAGCAACCAATATCATATGTAAGCGGAAGAGGAAATTTTTTACCCGAAGCTACTTCTGTGGCACTTGACTTTTTAAATGCAAAAGAAGAGAATTTCTTTATGATGATAGAAGGGTCACAAATCGATTGGGGCGGGCATGCTAATGATTTAAAATTTATAATTACTGAAATGCTTGATTTCGACAAGGCAGTGGGTAAAGTGCTTGATTATGCAGAAAAAGACGGTAATACTTTAGTAGTTATCACTTCAGATCATGAAACCGGAGGTCTTGCCATAACTGGTGGAGATCGTCACTCGCAATATGTGGAAGGTGACTTCAACACAGGTGGCCATACGGCAAATATGGTTCCAGTATTCGCCTATGGACCGGGTGCGGAAAATTTTTCAGGTTTTCAAGATAATACCGATCTTAATAAGAAAATAATGAAGTTACTTGATTTATAATCTTATTTTAAAAAGCATAGAAAGCGTGGATAGCATTTTTGTGACCGCGTTTTTTTATTGCCAATTATTACAGTGAATTAGACTTTATAGCTTTTCATGAAAATATAATGCATGATTTGGCAAAAGAGCGGGATGAAATATCTTGATCAAGTCGGCCAAAATAATATCCGGACGTGCATAGCCAAGCTCAAAGTATTCGTTGCCACCTTTAGGTCCTACTCTAGCCAAATAGCTATAAACGCTACCTTCCTGAAAAGCTTGAAAGTTTTGATACCGTGCATCAGCATTTGCTAAAGCAGTAAGCGAATTAAAAGTACCAACTCCCACCCAGTAATCAGCTTGATGAGCTTTTTGGTACACGGCTTCAAAACTTAATTCCAGATAGCCAGCTTGCGGGTTATCTGCCCACAAATAATGGGCGTTGGCATCTTTAAAAAAACGCGCCCCGTAATTTTTTCCGGCCGGTAAAAACCATGTATCACCATACACAATTCCGCTCAATACCGAAGGGGTATTATCTGCCATCGCAGCTAGCTGTTGCAAGCTATCATATCGTTGATTTATGCTGCTATAGAGGCTATCTGCTAGCGAAATTTTATCAAAAAAAGCAGCCATATATTTGATCCATTCTGCCCTGCCCAAAGGAGAAAGCTCCATGTAATCGGCGTTATAAACTACTGATATGCCTGCTTGCTGAAGTTTGAAAACTAAATCACTTCCCCCTGGCATACCATAAGCCATTACTACATCAGGGTTGAGAGTAATTATTTTTTCGAGGTTAGGATTATTTTCAGACCCTAAGTCCATAATATTGCCAGCATCTATTTGCTCTCGCACTCCCGGCGTGCTTATATAATCCAAATTAGGGAAGCCTTTTAATTTATCGCCAACACCTAGCATATCAAGATAGGGCACATGGGTGGTGGAAAAGCACACCAAATTTTCTACTGGTACATTTACTACTTCATCTACCTGTATAGAATCCGGTAGCTCTTTGCCTTTTTGTAATAATGCATACCGAAAAGTTATTTTCGATCCCTTCCAGGCATTATTAACGGTGACCAATGAAAAGTTTTCATGTGTTTGTATTGAAAAATTTTCCGCGTGATGCACCGCTATAGATTCTCGATTCTGATCCGTAGTTGGTTTGTTTTGTTGTTCGCCGGGTTGTTGACTGCAGCTGGCCAGAAATAAAAATAGATAATTAATTAAATAAATATGATTTTTCAAGTTAAATGTAATTTAAGTACTTGGCTATATTTAGTATTTAGTTCGCAATTCTTCTAGTAAAGCTTTAGTAGCTTTAATGCCTTCTTCAGGTGAAGTGAGGCTGCCACCGCCGCCAAATTCTATCCCTACGTAGCCATTGTAGCCAAATCTTTGTACAATAGCCATCATTGCATCGTAATCGATGGTAGTTTCGTTGCCAAATTTATCAAAATCATTGGACTTAGCACTTACTCCTTTAGCAAAGTGCATAAGTTCTGCTAAGCCTTTGAGCGGATCATAAAAAATCCCCTTTTCTTTATCGATCCGGAAGTTGCCAAAATCGGGCAAAGTGCCACAGAACTCGTGGTTTACTTCCTTCATTACTGCCGATAGCCAGGCTGCATTAGACGAAAAGCCACCGTGATTTTCTACCACTATGCTGATGTTGTTTTCTGCACCATATTGCACTAGTTTATTCAACCCGTCAGTAAAGTAATGTTTGGCATCTTCGAAGCTGGCATCTCCATATCCATTGGCATTAACTCGTATGGCATGACAGCCCAAGAATGCAGCCGCATCTACCCATTTGTGGTGATTGTTGGCAGCATCAATTCTCTTTTGTTCCTGCGGGTTGCCGAGTTCACCATCAGGCCCCCACATATCTACCATTATCAATACATTTTTCACACCGGCATCATCTCCCCGTTGCTTTAGCTCCTGCAAGTAGCTGGGTTCGGTTTCTTTTCCATCAAAAAAAGTGCTTACATATTCTACTGCATCAATGTCAAACATATTTTTTGCAGTAATGGGAAATTCCAGGTTGCTTATATTTCCTGAGCGGATCATATCCCGTACTGACCATTGAGCTAATGAGATATCAAAACTTTGATTTTCAATACCTGCTTTTTTATTTTCTGATTTTACATTACAAGCCAAGGGGAGTGCCGCAATGGCAAGACCAGCTTTGGCGGTTTGATTTAAGAATTTTCTTCTGGTTTGCATTTTTACAGTATTTCTAATTTAAAATCAGCCCAATAATTTTTAGTTATTTTTTTATCTGCTTTAGCGTTCATCACTAAGCGAATATTTTCTTTACCAGCAAAGTGACTTAAGTCAACTTTAAAATCAACCCATCCATTTTTGCTATTGGTTTCAGCAATTAAAGAGTCAACTCGTTTATCTCCGTTTCGAACTATTAATTGCCAGCTTTCTCCCGGTTCGTGGCCCGCTTTAAATTTGAAAAACGCTGATTTACCAGCAGGAATCAGGTTTTTCTCTGTAAACTCTATGATTACGCTCCGCTGAGCCGACATGGGAATAGTAGTAATCACGTTTTCAGTTTTATTCCATTTTATTAATCCCGGGTTGACGCTTTTTCCACAATGGTAAATGCTAAGATTTAAATTATATTTTTCTACCAAAGGAGTAAAATGTGCCGCAGCCCAGGCGTTTATTTGTTTTAATTCTTCAGCAGTATATTGCATTTGTTCGGGAGCAGGTTTTGGGTTGTAGCTAGGAATAAAATCAGAGGGTTCAGGATTGTTTTTTTTGATATAAAAGACAGTTTCTTGATTTTCTTCTTTTATCTCTCCATTGTTTTTTACTATAAGTTGGCGGGTAAATTTTTCACAAAGGGTGATTAATTGATTAAAATTATATCCGCTGTAGCTAAATTTCCGCTCATAATCCAATGCTCTTTTAAATTTGTCATCCAAATTTTCGAAACCAATCATCGTGCCTAAAACACCGGCTGCATTGGATGGGTTACAGTCAGAATCTTTTCCTCCTCGCATAGAAATTACAATGGTGCTGTCCATATTTCCATTGCCATACAATAGTCCCAATGCTATATAAGCACCATTTAGTTTTGCATCTATGGGTATCCAGGCATCTGTTTGTTTTGCAAATTGCTGGTAATCAAGCTTGTTGTGATATTTATCTTCTATTAGTTGCCAGGTTTTTTGCCAATTAGCTGGGTATTGCTGGTGCCACGTGATTACATCGTTGATGCAGGTTGCATAGTGACTTTGAGATGGAATGGCCTGAACACCTGCTTTTACTACTTCTTTGATGTCATCAAGAAAAAAAGCAGCTGAATACATTGCCCCTACAAATTGTCCACCATACATGCCATCCCCATAATTTATCAAACGGCCAAATTTCTCTCCCATAGCTATTGGCACCTGAGGCATACCGGGTGCAATAATACCACTGTAATCAGCTTCTATTTGGTAATCAATGTCATCACAATTATTGCTGAATTGAGGGTGGCTGGAGGCAGGGGGCGCTATGCCATAGCGTAAGTTTTCCCGACCGGTTTTATTAGCGGCCCAGAGGGTATAGCCGGTATTGGCAAAGTCTATACCAGCCTGCTCGATGGATACATCAATACCATATTTATCCATTGAATGTAGAAAGGTCATTTCCACATAGATATCGTCATTGCCATGTTGATTAATCATTTCATCCTTCCACTCGGGTACTTGCTCCATGGGAATGATTTGATCGGTGAAGTCAAATTCGGTAGGCAGTCCCCAGCCTACACCGGCCATCTGTCCTACCCAAGCGCCTTTCATTTTATCTTGATAGTCGCTCTGCGAAAGTTTATAATATACTTTTTGATTATTGTTACAGGCAATAATGCTAATAGTAAATGATAGCAGTAATATCTTCTTCATAAGTAAATCTTATTTAATGCTTGGCCAAATATAATTAACTTGGAAATAACATAAGAAAATATTTCTGATTACTATTAAAATAACCTTTAGTTTGAAAATATTTTTTTATTTTGATAAATAAATCAAATCTTCACCAAACCTTTATTGCCATTTAAAGGGATTTGGGTAGGCTTGCTTATTTTAAAATCAGGAATTTGATACGAATCTATTAAAACATAGCCCACGTATTCAAAATTCTTTTTCTTGGGTCTTTTTTCTTTGATCATATCCAGCGATGGTATTAATCTCAGGTATCCTCTTACATCAGCATCATGAATTAATGAACTTTCTTTGCTTTCAAGCTTTACCAATACAAAATGCTTATTAATCCCGGTAAAACTTAAAGGCTCTTCCAGCTTTACTAAAAACCAGTCAATATCTACCTTGTTGATATCATTATCATTATCATAAAGCTTTATTCTGTCTACTATTACTCCTTTAGTATCATACATTTTGTCATAAAGCCATTCGTTATAATAGGGGGCCTTAAGCCACACTTTATAAGTCACAATGTTTAAAGGAAGTATAAAGTTATATTTAAACATTCTGGCAAAAGCACTTATACCTCGTAAACCTACAGGGTCATCGTAATCTGGTTTAAACCTGAATTTAATAGGACGCCAATAGCCTCTTACCAAATCCAGACTGCTGAAATTTGTTACATAAAATATTATAAAAAGAACCCCTACTAAACAAGAGACCATAAAAATATGATTAGCTTCGGCTTTTCCGTATTTAAAAGAATCTAATATATAAGATAAGGCTAAAACCGAGGAAAGTAAGGTTGCTAATCTATATTTAGATTGCTCTGCATTATAAAAGATCTTATAAGTAAAATATCGACTGTTATTAATTGAATTATTGATAATAATAGAAAAACTTTGTAACGCAAAAATGAAGAAGACAATAAGCATAAAAATCATCGATTCAGTTGCCATATAATCATACAAGCCATGAGCAAAAGAACCAATGGTAAATGAACCCAGGAAATATAAAACCGGGGATTTCTTATACTTATACTTGGCTATAACCAATCCGTAAACACAAAACGTCGAAAACATGATGTGAGCAACTGCCGCCATAAGGGCTCTGCCTGCTACCAATACGCCATCTAGCTGCTGAAAATAAAGAAGGTTTTCAATGAAGGCAAAACCCAATGCCGAAATGCTTACATACAATATATAATCGTAGGGTTCTTTTAATTGCCTTGTAAAAAGCATGATAAAAAATAAAGGAAGCAATTTCATGAATTCTTCAACCACTCCAACGCCCAGGAAAAAATGAATAAATAGGTCGTAAAGGGTTTCCCCCCGATAATGAATATTAAAAGTATCTCTGAGAAAGATAGAGATAATTAAGGTTGCAAAGGTGACTAAAATGCCTGCCAATAAAGTTCCGTAAACATAAAAAGGCTTATCCTGATCAAAAAAATCTAGTTTTTTCAAGTATACAAACCAGGCGATCATTATTAAAGAGGCTATTAATATACCGGGATAATTTATATTTTGCAATGTGGCCGCTATTATTTCTTTATAATAGCCCATATAATCACCATTGCTTTTTAACTCATTTAAAACAGCTGAATTTAAAACTACAGGATTAGTAGTGTCGAACTCAAAAAAGGCATTTGGTAAAATAAAATTTACAATTAGTGGAGCAATTGCTAAAATAGTAATTGTGATTAGCAGTGGTCGAAATACGCCCGTTTTAAATATTAAGTTTTTATTTTTGCTATACTTATAAGTTTGATGCAAATAAGTAAAGAAAGTTATTAAAAAGAGGAAAGCTACTATGATAATGATAAGCATGTCTTTGTTATTTTTATAATGGCAAGATATTCACAAATATAATCTGTACCAAATAAAAATTAATTATTGTTGATAACAGCTTAAAAAATAAAGCATAGTAACCAGGATGATCTAAAAATGAGAATGACTTTTATGGTATTATACCAATATGTAAGGCATTCTCAGTGGACATTCTAATCCTGATGCATAAGTTTTAAATCAACTTCGGTATCTATTCCATTGGTAGTCAGGTAGTTACCCACCATTAACCCACTTATGCCAGCCTTTAGCATTTCCTTTTCATAGCCTATAAGTAGTTGTCTGCCCCCGGCAATACGAATTTCTGTAGATGGATTAATAATTCTAAAAATAGCGAGGATTTTAAGAATATCAGTAATATCTAATTTTTTAGTATCTGCCATAGGAGTACCTGCCACCGGCATTAAAAAATTAAGCGGTATAGAATCTACATTTAATTGGTTTATTTCCATTGCAAGCTCGATCCGCTGAGCCACATTTTCTCCTAAGCCTATTATACCGCCACTACAAACTTCCATGCCGGCTGTTTTTGCTGCCTTCACGGTAGTTACTCTTTCATCAAAATGATGTGTGGTACATATTTTATTATAATAAGAACGGCTGCTCTCCAGGTTGTGGTGATAGCGATTTACGCCAGCTTCTTTCAATGCAAATGCCTGAGCTTCATTCAATAAGCCGTGTGAAGCACAAAGTTTAAGAGTAGTTTCTTTTTTCAGCAATTTATAAATGGGCAAAAGCTGTTTGAGCAGGCTATTGGTTACAGCCTTGCCGCTAGTTACCATGCTGAAATGCCCCACACCTTTATTTTCCATTTGACGAGCCAGATGCAATATTTTTTCCGGTTTAAGATAGCTGTATTCTTGTACTCCTGTATTGTAATGTACAGATTGAGCACAAAACCGGCAATCTTCTGAGCATTTACCTGATTTGGCATTAATGATGGAACAGTAATCAAGATTTTGATCAAAGTATTCCCGCCTATAGCGATTGGCAATTGTAGTAAGTTCGCTCCAGGGAAGCTGATAAAGTGAAAGCCAATAATCCAATTCAAGAACAGTATTTGGGAAAGTTTGCATTTTCTAGTTTTTTTTCAAATATAGAAGTGCCTCCTCATTTTTATTATGATTTATGTCATGAATTATTAAGTCATGTCAAATAAAATGGCTGAAGGTGCATCAATTGTATGAGATAGTTTCATTAGCCTTACCATTATTCAATTTAGGCTGTTTTTACTTTAAAATCTTTGATAATAGCCGTACTTTTGGCATAAAATGGAAAAGCAATGTCAGAAATTACCACCAAAACTCAAAATTTTACTGAAGATGCCCACTTTAACATGTACAGGCGCATGCCCATTACCCTGCTCTCCGGCAAAGGCTGCAAGGTGGTAGATAGTGAAGGCAAAGAATACATAGATGCCCTGGCTGGTATTGCGGTAAACGCGCTAGGGCATTCCCATCCTAAAATAGTTCAGGCATTACAAGACCAAGCCACCAAATTAATTCATATTTCCAATATCTATTTTAATGCGCCTCAAAGTGCCCTTGCTAAAATACTAACTGAAGTAAGTGGGCTAGATAAAGTATATTTTTGCAATAGTGGTGCTGAAGCTAATGAAGGAGCACTAAAACTTGCAAGAAAATACGCGCATAATAAAGGTAAAAAAGGTGTAATTGTTTCCATGGAGAATTGCTTTCATGGCCGTACACTAGCGACTATTGCCATGGGCAGCGCCAAATATCAAAAAGGATTTGAGCCATTGCCAGAAGGATTTCGTCAGGTACCTTTTAATGATCTGACAGCTTTGCAAAAGCTAAAAGAAAAAGATGAGATCATTGGAGTTTTTATTGAACCGGTACAAGGGGAGGGGGGTATTCGACCAGCAAGTTTAGATTACCTGAAGAAAGTAAGACAGTGGTGTAGCGAAAATGATATCCTATTAGTTTTTGACGAAATACAATGTGGTATTGGCCGCACCGGCAAAATGTTTGCTTATCAATATGCCGATATAG
Source organism: uncultured Roseivirgaceae bacterium (assembly GCA_964592475.1). GTDB lineage: Bacteria > Bacteroidota > Bacteroidia > Cytophagales > Cyclobacteriaceae > CAZQEZ01. The sequence continues at coordinate 48,265 of CAZQEZ010000001.1, read as the reverse complement.
TGCCCGATATTCTCACTTTGGCCAAAGGACTAGGTGGCGGAGTGCCCATAGGAGCCGTGGTGGCTAAAGAGAATGTTGCAGCTGCTTTTCAACCTGGCGACCATGGCACTACTTTTGGAGGTAATCCATTAGCTGCCAGTATTGCTTATACCACGCTTAAAACTATCATAGAAGAAGACCTTTGCCACGAAGTACTGCAAAAGAGTGAATACTTTGTAAATAAGCTGAAGCTTCTAGCTGAAAAACATGCAATTATAAGAGAAATAAGAGGCAAAGGATTGATGCTGGGAGTAGATTTGAAAGAATCCGGAAAAGCACTGGTACCTGAAATGGCTAAGCATGGGGTTTTGGCTAATTGCACCGCAGACACCGTGATTCGTTTCCTGCCACCATTGATCATCAGTACATCAGAAATTGATCGTATTGTAGACGTATTTGAACAGGTTTTACAAAATAAATAATTCGAAGCGTTTAATTTTTGATTGATACTTTACATTAATTTTGCGGCTTTAAAATATTAACATGAAGCCCGAAGAGAAAAAGTCAAAACACAAAGCAAGCATCAGCAATAGAAGTAAGATGATTTTTGCAGTCAAAATTATCTTTTACCTGTTGCTTATTGCAGTTTTATTTTATTGGACTAATTTTTACCAGGAAAATAAAGAAAACATCGAAACCAACTATTTTGTGGTGCGTTTGATCGAAGCTGTTTTGTTCTTTTTCACCGGTCATTTGGTCATCACTATTTCCAGGCTTATATTAATTGGAGTTTACAATCGGCGACACTGGCTAAGACGTAGTGAAAATTTTGTAGTGGGAATCAACCAGGCAAGTACTGTTCTTTCTGTATTCATCTTTTTTCTGGCGGTATTGCTCCTTTTCGAAATTACAATTACACAGCTTTTCGCTTCCGTAGGTTTTGCCGCTGCAGCTTTTGCTATCTTGTTCAAAGATTACATTAGCAACATGATCAATGGCTTGATCATCATGTTCAACAACCAGGTATCTATTGGCGATTTTGTAAAAATAGGCAACCAAAAAGGTCATATTGTAGATATTAAGTTGATGAATATGCATATGATCAATGAAGATGATGAGCTGGTGCTTATTCCTAACATAGCATTTTTTAATACAGAAATGATCAATTACAGCAAACAGGCCATACCAAAAGTAATTGTAGAATTTCAAGTGGCGCATACCTTTGGTAATAAACTGGAGGCGCTGAAAACCCACCTGATCGAAAGTTTAAAAGAATATGAACAATACATTATTCCCGACTCCTATGCGCTTAAAATAATCAAACTAGGCAAGGATCAACTGGATCTAAAATTTCAGGTAGTGCTGCACGAAGATAACGATCACATTGAAAAGCAGATCAAAAGGAAGGTGCCATTTGTAATTGCAAAGTTTATAAACGGGTAATTCATTTGGTTATATCACTGCACCGCTCATTTCTAAAACGTTCAGAGGTTTATATTTTTTTAGATAAAACAGGATATTTCCATGACCAGAAAAAGTGATGATTAAGGCATCTGGAACCATAAACATATAACGTATTCCCATCAAAGAGTGTGCAGAAGGATCAGCCAGGTACGTGCCCGGAGGAACTAACGGGTTTTGTCACATGAAATATAATGATAGAAAAATTAAGATCAGTAAGCCTTTTACGCGAAGTTTCATTTTGGTTGAAAATTTTTCACAGTTTCAATAAAGCATTTCACTTTTTCAGGATCTGTATCCGGATATACCCCATGACCAAGATTTGCTATATGCCGTTGAGGTCCAAAAGCTTTTAACATGTTTATAGTTTCATTTTCTATGGTTTTGAACCCGGAGTAAAGCAGGCAAGGATCTAGATTCCCTTGCAAAGTTTTTGATGTACCAAAAATCTCCCTGGTCTTCACGGGGTTCATATTCCAATCCAGTCCAATGGTTTCACAAGATAAATCCTTCATACTATCAAGTGCAAAATATGCTCCCTTGGCAAATACAGTTACCGGTACTTCGTTAATAGCATCACAAATCTTTTTGATGTAAGCAAGTGAAAATTCCTGATACTGTGTAGGCGGCAGAATACCTGCCCATGAGTCAAATATTTGCACAAGGTCGGCTCCTGAGGCTATTTGAGCTTTCAAATAAGCAATAGTACTTTGTGTTATTTTATTTAATAAGCGATGAGCAAATTGTGGATCAGTGTATAATTTACCGCGGGCTTTGCTAAATGTTTTGCTTCCCATGCCTTCTACCATATAGGCAAAGATGGTCCAGGGGGCACCAGCAAAGCCAATTAATGGAACTCTGCCGGCAAGTTCTTTTTTAGTAATTTTTATTGCCTCTAATACATAATGTAGATCAGTGGCCGGGTCTGCTACTTTAAGAATATCTATTTGCGCTTTATTATTGATGGTTTTAGGAAAATGAGGTCCTTTCTTCTCTACCATTTCATATGGCAATCCCATGGCCTCTGGAATAACAAGGATATCCGAGAAGATAATGGCTGCATCTACCTTTAAGATATCTACAGGTTGAAGGGTAACTTCGGCAGCTTTTTCAGGAGTTTTTACCAGTTCTACAAATCCACTTAACTTTCCCCTTACTTCACGATATTCTGGTAAAATTCTACCTGCCTGACGCATGAGCCAAACAGGAGTTCGGCTGGTATTCTCTCCTCGGGCTGCTTTCAGTAGCAAGTCATTTTTAATCATAATAATTCTTTTACATTTTCAGGAGGCCTGCCAATTACTGCTTTATCATTGTGTACCACAATCGGCCTTTCTATCAAAACGGGATTTGCAGCTAAAGTTTCAAGCCATTCCTGTCTGGTTATGGTTTTCCCTTTAAAATTTTCCTTATATACCTTTTCGTTTTTCCTAACTAATTGTTCAGGAGAAAGTGAAAGCTTCTGTATCAAATTTTCTAATTGCTTTGGAGTAGGGGGTGTTTTAAGGTATTCAATTATGGTAGGTTCAATGCCAGCCTCTCTTATAAGTGCTAAAGTTTCCCGGCTTTTGCGGCAGCGAGCGTTGTGATAAATTGTCATTTCTTGGTTTTTTGGCAAAAATAATGATTACCTCAACCATTTGTGGATATTAAGTTTAATTAATTTAGTGATTTTTAAACCGTTGTTCTACTGCTTTTTCAATGGTTTCTTTCTGCATCTCCCTGTATGGAATAGATTTTTTCCAGTCGTCAGATGAACTCACGGTGAGAAATTCATCCACATTATATTCTAAAATATAGTCGATCATAATTTTTCGAGTACAATTTTGAAATGAAATTTCCCCTATTGCCTTATAAATGATAGGAAAGGAGTAGCCATAGGATCTTTCAAATTTAGCTATTTTATCATTTTCATCAAGTATAAAACCCCATTCTATTTGGATGGTATCTCGCTTGCAAGATTTATTGGGAAAATAAATATCGTAAAGGTATTCACCGGTTCCATCCATTTTTAGGGTTAAGAATCCATTTTTTCTTCCCTGATAAGTGCCTAAAAACTTTTCATCCACTGCAAAAGTGGTCTTTACTTCGCTATCCTCGATAATGAAAGTTCTTTCGGAGGTATTGCTAGTCGGCTGGTTGTATATTACAATTAAAAAAGCAATAATTTGAATCATATCACCAAATTTTTCCAGCTAAAATAGTGAATTTATTGGAAGATGTATAGATAAAATTTATGAAAATATTACCGGTAAAGATAATTTCAGACAAAAATTTGTAAATGCCTGATAATCAAGTTTTTACAGGATGTCATCTTTTAATTGGTTAGCAAAATGGGCAAATTGTTTAAAATTATGAAAATCTGGAGGTATAAAACTGACCAAGTTGTCAGGGTATTCAAATAGTCCTTTTCGTCTACAAAATACAGAGTATTTCATTAAGAAGGTGTCTTTGCTATCTTTAAAGTTTCCTCCCAAACCCACGATTGCTCTTATATGAGGATCTTCTTTTATGAGTACTTTATGTAATGAGGAAAACGTTTCTAATATTTTTATTTGCAAGTCATTTACTGTTTCTTCATCTTCAGCTAAAACCTTGTCTTTCAGCAAGTAGTGCTGATATAAATAAAGTTCCATTGCTTCTCTGCTAAATTTTTTCATATTGAAAATATTTATTGATGTAATTAATATGTAATATTTGTATGCAAATATAACAATAATTTTTCACAAAAATTGTTCATCTAAAAACTATATCTTAATTGAAAACGCACTTCTGAGCGCTTATTGCCGTTAATTTGCTCATTACCAGTACCTAAAAATTCTCTATCGGTGTATCTGGTTCTTGAATATTTTATCCATAAACTTACGTCTTCAGTTAGATCATATCTACCCATCAGGTAGTATCTTATTCCTTTACCTTGCAATGCCGGTATTGAAAATGCATATAAAACATCATTTTCATATATGTATTGTCTGGTATTAAAATCGTCAGTATTAAAAAATGCCATTCTGCTGTATAATCTAAAGCGATTAAAGTATAAATTAGCATCTTGGGCTATGGCTATTCCATTTGTTCTATTGTTAAAGCTGTATGTACTCCAGGATATCCGGGTTTTAAGATTGAACCATTGCTGTGGAAGCATGTCAAAATGCAAAATAAAATTATCTCGCTGGGCTTGTGCTACTCTGGGTAAGTTGCCTGAGTTGTTATCATTTCTTCCTTTCGCCTTGTGCCGATATTGTGTGAAAAATTTGAATTCAGGACTTAATTTATAATTTATTCTGATCAATGATTCAACGCCTTGTGATGGAGCATCAACTTGAAACTTTAGCCAGGGAAAGCGGAAAATATCTACAAAGGCAGTGGCTTGTAATTTAGAGGAGTATTGCCATTTAAGGCCCCAATAAATCCCTCTTTCATTATTGCTGCCTGACTCACTAAAGCCAGTGCCGTAGGAGGTATGGAAATTACGATCATAATTGCGATATACAAGTGAAGTTTGCCATTGGTCGTTTATTCTGCTTATCATCCCCGCTGTTATTGCCTTTCCTAGGCTTTGAGAAATAGCACTTTCAGCAAAAAAGTACATGTTTTTGTGTAAATAATTAAAATATAGGCTGGCATTAAAGTTTTCTTTGCCCCTAAATGCAAATTTTCTAAAGGGTTGATCAACTGGTTGAAAAGGCAGGTCAAATTGCGAATACATATAGGTACCACCTATGTTAAGATTGGCCATGCTATTATAATAATCTATGTTGGTACCATAAGTGGTCTCTTTTTGTAATTCTCTGCCGTCTAGCTCACTATCAGTACGGTGAAGGCCAGATGTGCGTAAGTTGGTAACAAAGGGCTGCTCCGTACTATCGTTAATAATGATATCGCTACTCGCGCTATGATGTCGCATAGAAAAGAACGGAGTTACCTGAAGATTCAAGTCAGTAAATTCATAAGTTGCCGCTAAGCCACGCATAAAAGAATGTTCTAACACCGACCGATAGGGCCTAATGCCTCTGTTCGATCTTTTAACGGTGTTAATGGTTTCGGCACCCTTTCCAAAAAACAAACCTGATCCTAATATAAGTTGTTCTCCGGCCTCTATTTGATAGTCGCCAACCACCAATTTTTTCAGGTTGCCTTTGTTTTCAAGGGTAATGTTGAAACTATAAAAATCAAAGCCATATTTTTGATTTTCAGTATCCCAGGCTACATTTTCTCCGGGATCTTTTTCTGCCAATAAACTAATGCCATAAGAGCCGGGCTTATAAGTATAAAACCTGGTGAACACTCTTCCCGGGCTTCCGGCATATGCTGGTGCTCCGGAAGAGTCCCGTGAGGGCTCATAGCCTCTTTTTTTCTCTAATACGCTGGTGTAGCGAATCAGCAATTCAGTCTTACTTAGGCCTTTATTATGAAATTCGTATTCAACATTAGATACTCGCACAAATGGAGTGATTGCTTTTATGGTTTTTTCATCCAGGGTTGGTACAGCATGCAGCTCCCTTACGGTTACAAATGAGCCATATTTATTTCTAAACTCAATAATATTACCTATTTGCACCTCACTCAGCAGCATCAATCCTCTAAGATCATCAGCCCTGGCAGAATTTAAACTCACTGGATTAAGAAAATTGTTCATAAAGGATTCATAAATTTCCTCATAATCGACATCCTGATCCTGGAAGCCAAAAAATTCTTCAATATGCCCTTCCAAATTAAAATCGGCTGGTTGAAGCTGAGCTTTTACCTGAGATACTATTAGAATAAGTACGAGAAATATAACTGGAGAATGTTTATTCATTTGTCTGGTTAAACTTAAATGCTAAAGATAACTGATGGGTCATTCCCAGCATATCATTATTTATGAATGAATAATCTACTTCGAATCTTTTTGGCGTAAAACCCAATCCAAAATGATTGACAAATGGATGGGTAGAAACGCCGGTTCTGAATCTTAGTTCTGGAATGACTGCATATTCAATTCCTCCCTCGATTGAAGTGTCATAATCAATATCTTGGGTCATTTGCAAAGTAAGTAAAAAAGACTCAGCAGGCAGGTAAGAAAAACCGGCCCTCATAATGGTAGGTACTTTTTCTTCTAATTCTGAGGATAAATTGGCTTGGTTAATATTATAAATATAGGCACCAAAATGAAGTTTAGGTGTTACCATTACCAAGCCACCGAGTTCTACCACGTAGGTAGCCGCTGTGCCAAAACCTTCTACACTATATTGGAGCCTATTTACTTGTACGCCTAAACTAACAAAATTGATTTTATGGCTGTAGGCCAATCCAATTTTATTTTCATTAAAAAGCTGGTCGCCAAATTGAAAAGCACTTGCTCCTACTTTAATGTCGCCGAAGTCATGTAAATAGCCTGCAGCAATGCTCTGAAAGCCTTGCCCCAGCTGGTACCTATTGAGGTAAGAGACTAAGAAAGAAGAGCCGGACGATGCGCCTAAAGCTCCAACATTATTGAATATACTCCAATGATCAGGAAGAGCTACCGAAGCATTGCCTAAAGCATTAGCTCTGGCGCCGGCTGAATATATACCATCTTGCGAAAAAACAGCAAAAGGTAACATGAAGAATAAAATAAAAATGGCTAATTGAGTTCTCATAATTACTCAATTTAGCATTTTTTATTGAAAAATTAAAAAAATATTACAGATGTTTTTGTGCTATGGCTAATTAGCATTGAGCTTTTAAGGATAACGTTTTGTTCGTCAGCTATTTGTAAAATATAGTATTTTCATAAAAGCTATATATATTTACTGTTTATGTGCTGCTTTGTATAAAAACATTATCACTTTGCCCATAAATTGTTGAAAATTTTACAGAAAAATTGTCTAAATAATAATTTACTTACATTGCTCAATTTGTAACAACTATATAATTTTATTTCCATTATTTTCGGGTAGTTCTTCTCCTGCGATATTTTTATTATTCAGCCTATGAAAGATTCGATTTTTAAAGTCTTCAAATTCTTTATTTATTTTGATATTGGCCTCTGTAATATAAGCTTCGGTACCATCTACATTTATTACATAAAACCCTTTAATATAACCAACAACTTTAACTTCATGCCCCTTTTTTAGATAAGTAAAAGATTCAGCTCTAAAATCATGATGTTCATACACTTTGGTGTGTAATAATAGTTTAACAGTGCAAGAGTATCGTGGATTATAAGCAAAGGTATATGAGCTGGCAGCTACAAATAAAACTATTAATATGTTTTTCATTAAACTTACTTTTTTGTTTGTTCAAAATTTTTATTGGTGCTAAGTTGAATAATATTTAGGATGTAAAAAATGAGAAAATTATATTTTTCTATGGTGTGTAACAAAATATATTAATATTTTAAATAGGATAATTTTTATGATCGAGTAAAATAAAAAATAGTGTTAATCCTGTTGATTTGAAAATTGAAATGACACCTTTGAAAGGTAAATTTGAGTTTTAGGACTGTAAATCAGATAATTATCATCTTTTTTTATAAACGATATTTGTTGATTTAATTTTCTTGTAAAATATCATTATACCTAGTCTGTGAATATTTTATATTTGTTAAAATAAAGTCATATAATTGTATTTTACAAATAATTTAAGTTTTAATCATTTAAAAATCAGTAGTTTAGAGACTGTAATAGTTTTGAATGTGTAAATTGTGGAATAAACGCTGTAAAATTCGCTAAAACACATGTTTTTAAATTTAATCGATAATATAATATCATTTTTTACGTAAGATTTTAAATTTAAACTTTATGAAAGAATTGTTAGCATTCATTTTAATCCTGAAAAGTATTTGTTTTTCCTATTCATCATCTGCACAAGATACTATTAGGCTTTATTATCCATCTGGTAAATTGAAAGCAGCTGGCTTAATTAATGCAAATGATTTAAGAGAAGGGCAATGGAATTTTTACTATACCAATGGCCAATTAAATGCAATTGAAAATTATAATAATGGGCAATTGTCTGGCCAGTTAACGGTCTACTACCCCGGAGGAAATATTAAACAAATTGAAAAATGGCAGCAGGATTATCCAATAGATTCAGCTTTATACTATTATGAGAACGGGGAATTAGAAAAAACCGGAAATTATAATCAAGGGTTATATTCAGGACAGTGGCTTTTTTTTCACGAAAACGGTCAACTAAAACGCTCTGGAAATTATGATCAAGGTGTGCCTCAAGGTAATTGGCAATTTTATTATGAAGATGGAACCATTCAACAAAAGGGCTTTTTTACCAAAGGTAAGGAAGATGGATTGTGGCAGTTTTATAGAAAAAATGGCACGCTTGAATATGAAGGCCATTACCAAATGGGTATAAGGGTAGAGCCGTGGTTTTATGTTAAAAAAAATGGTAGCAAAGAAAAGGTAGAGCTAACTGACTGATATTCAACGTATATACATGTGTTAAGTGTAAAAAAACAGTAAATAAAACTAATAAATTAAAGTGTATTTGTTGGTAGTGCTCAGTATGTCATATAAGCTCTGGCGCCTTATTATAGCATATTCGTTAAAATAATTATATTTATTTACTTTATAAAATAACTTCAAATATTACTTCGTTAGTTTACCTATCTTTTTGTTATTGATAATAATAAAATATCTTGCTAATATGCAATAAAAAAATAGATAGGTTCAACCATGGCTATATCGATTACAAACGATACTAAAAGAGCGCAAGTGAAAAGAGCATTAGCTCAAATGTTGGCAGGAAATTTCGATTTGCCTTCCCATTCTCAGCAAAATGGTGAAGAAGAGGATGTAATTTTATCGGCCATCTCTCATCTTTCTACCCTGTTAAAACAATCAGATTATCATTTATCATCATTAACCAATAACACGGATCAGCTGATTACGCATTTAATTGAACTGGCTGGTCATCGATCAGACGGATATGAAAATTTCAGCAGTTTATTAGAATCTTATTTAATGAGTGGCTGTAATATTTTTAATACCGATTTTGCTATTATTTATCAATACCAGGAGAATAACGGTACATGTTTGGCGGTAACGGGTTCAGATGCTATAGAGGTAGGGGATTCTTTTTCCGGAGAATATTCTATAACAGAACAAATAAGTGAGGAAAAGCAAATCATAATAATTACTGGTAATGGTCAAAATGATATATACCATCCGGTATTTGGTAATATAGGCTTTTATGTAGGTGCTCCGATTTTTGTAAACAATGAAGTTTATGCTTTCATCGAATATTGCAGCTTAAATTGCTCCATTTGCAATAATTTAGCTAACCAACTTATTGAATTTATAGCAAAAGATATTGGTGCGGCCATTTATGATCTAATTTTAAATCAGGAGCGTAACAAAATAGAATCGGCCCTTTTTAGTAGTAAAGAACAATTCAAGCATGTAGTTGAAAATATTCCCGGCGCTGTATATCGGCGATCTCCCGAAACAACTGGTTTTTTTGAGTTTATCAGCTCTGAAGTAGAGAAAATTACCGGATATCAGGTAGCTACTTTCCACGAGGTAGAGAATACATAAAAATAATTCACCCTGATGACAAAAAGTGGCTTTTACCAACTTTGGAAGATGTAAAATCACATCATAATGCCTTACACGTAGAATACAGAATTTTCCATAAAAATGGTAGCCTACGTTGGGTTTCAGAGCGTGGTTCACTGTCTTTGGCCGCTAGTAGAAATGATTTTGTACTTGATGGGGTGATTTTTGATATCACAAATATGAAACTGACTGAGCAAGCACTGATAAAAAGTGAAAATAGATATCGATTGGTTACCTCTTACAGTAATATTAGCATTTGGGATTTTAATTTTGAAATGAATGAACAATATATAAGTGAAAATTTGTGGCAAACGCTAGGATACAATAATGGCGAAATTCCGGAAACCTTTGACGCATTTCTGGAATTGATTCATCCTGATGATCTGGTAAATGTAAGACAAAATTTGTATGCAAATACCAATGAACAAATTGCAAATTTTGAATTTGTTTGTCGAAAAATACATAAAAAAGGTCAGGTAAAATGGATTCATTCCCGAGGTACAATTATACGCGATGAAGAGGATCAGGTACTTAGAATAGCCGGTTTGGATGATGATGTAACAGAGCAAAAGTTGACTGATGAGGCGTTGCAGAAGAGCGAAGAGCGTTATTCATTGGCTACATCAGCAGGTAATATTAGCGTGTTTGACTTTAATTTTACTCAAAAAACTTATTTTATATCTGCTAATTTGAAAGCGATATTAGGTTACAGAACGCATGAAATAAGTAGTACACCAGAGTCGCTACAAATGTTAGTGCATCCTGAAGACCGGGAGCTTATTAATATTGCTCGTAAAGATCATTTGGAAGGAAAATCGCCCATACTGGAAGTAGAATACCGAATGCTGCACAAAGACGGTAGTGTACGTTGGATATTGACAAGAGGAACCCGATTTGTAGACGAAACGGGCAATCCTTATCGGTTGGCTGGTTATGATATGGATATTACCGATAGAAAGATAGCTGAGATAGAAGCCAAAGAAACTCGAAAGCAGCTACAGTACCTTTTTGACACACTTGATAATGTTTTCATTACAGTAGATCCAAATCAAAAGAAAGTAATACAAATTTCTGCCGGATTTGAAAAACTTACAGGATATAAAGTTGACTTAATCAAGCGAGATTACGAATTAATTTATCAAATTATTTATCCGGATGATCTGGTATTATTTGAGGATTTGATGCGCAAGCTTAATGAGGGTTCAACTACCTCTATAGAATTTAGAATTATTTGTAAAGATAAAAGTATTAAATGGGCAAATGTAGATGCCACCCCTAGTCTGCACAATGGAAAATTATTTCGTTATGATGCAATTATATATGATATAACAGAAAGAAAAAAACAAAAAGAATTATTGCAAGCTAAAGAGTTAGCTGAAAAAGGACTGCAATTTAAAACAGAATTCCTGGCAAATATGAGCCACGAAATTCGTACTCCAATGAACGGTATCATTGGTATGACTGATTTGCTTCTAGACACTAAATTAAATAAAAAACAAAGCGAGTTTATTAATGTAATTCAAAGCTCTTCCAAAAACTTACTTGAAATTATTAATGAAATTCTGGATTTATCAAAGCTTGAAGCCGGTAAAATGTCCTTGCAATCCGGAATATTTGATTTTCATCACTTGATACAAAATGTAAAAAATCTTTTTATTCCTACATTGCAGGAAAAACAAGTAAGTATAACAATCGAACTGGATAAAAATTTACCACAATACATAAAGACGGATGAAACCAAAGTAATTCAAGTTTTGACAAACCTGCTGAGTAATGCAGCTAAATTTACAGAAGAAGGTGAAATTAAAGTAATAGCAAAAGCAGCAGATGAGAACCATATTGAGGTATCTGTAATTGATACAGGAATTGGCATAAAACAGGAAGATCAGAGTAAATTGTTTCAAAAATTTACTCAGCTCAACACTACTACTTCACGGAAACATAAAGGTACTGGCTTGGGCTTATCAATTTCTATGCATTTGGTAGAGCTAATGGGTGGTTCTATTCAATTACAATCTGAATATCGAAAGGGAAGCACATTTTCATTTAGTTTCCAATTTGAAAAAGTTGGCAAAGATTATGCAAATGTAAAAATGGATAAGCCCCGTCATGCCAATGAAAATTTTGAAGCTGATGTTTTGTTGGTAGAGGATAATCAGGTAAACCAGCAAGTAGCTACATTGATGCTGAAGAAATTTGGCTGTAGAGTAGATACCGCTAACCATGGATTGGAAGCCATTGAAAAAGTAAAAAAGAAAAATTACCAAATAATATTTATGGATATTCAAATGCCAATTATGGATGGGATAGAAACCACTAAAATATTAAAAGAAAAATTCAGTTTATTGCCTCCAATAGTAGGTTTAAGTGCAAATGCCTTGCAAGCAGATAAAGAACACTACAAAATACATGGGATGGATGGCTATTTGACAAAGCCCATAACTTCAGATCTCATATATGATGGATTGCATAAATGGCTATCTGGTGATAAACCCAAAGCAAATAAAGCAAAAACCCAACGTAAAGTACAGGATTTAGGCTTAAGTGAATTAGATAAAATGGAGGTAATGAATAAAACGGTTATGCAAGATTTGAAGATAGTTTCCGGAGGAAATACTGAAGGGATCTTAAAAATGCTTACTTCATTTGTAGTTGATGCTAAGAGCTTAAACGATGAATGTTTATCCTCATTTGATGCCAATGATTATAATGGCTTGAATAGAGCTATACATACCTTAAAAGGCTTGAGCGGCACTATTGGAGCTACACAAGTTTACGAGTTATCTAAAATAATTAATCATAAGGTTAAAACATCGCGATTTGACAACTTGAAAGATACGATTCTGAAAATGAAGCAATATATTAAAAAGTTTGAGGATTATTTAAAAAATATTTCAAAATAATGTAACTTGGACGATATTTAAACCTTGAATAATTTCTTCTTGATCATGAAAAAATATAAAATTTTTATCATAGAAGACAATAAGACTGAAGCCATGATTATGAGGTTGGCTTTTAGCGGCCTCAAAAACCTGGACCCGCACTATTTCGATAGTGGTAATAAAATCATAAATAGTTTAGAAGAAAACCCGGATATTGTTATTTGCGATCTTAATCTACCTGATATTTATGGCTTAGAAATTATTGAGAAAGTAAAAGCCTATAATCCGGAAATTGAAGTGGTAGTAATATCTGCTCAAGATGATGTGGAAGTGATATCGCAAGCTCAAGATATGGGTGTATTTAACTATGTGGTTAAAAGTGAAAGCTGCCTGGTGTACATTAAAAAGGTTATTGAAAACTTGATTCTGGTTCTGGAAGCCAGACAAAAAGCTTAACTTACCTCTGTAATTCTTCTATTAAAGAACATCAAGATATTTATATCGCTAGGCTTTTCTCCAAATACCGGCAATGAAATTAAATCAAGAGCTATTAGGTTCTTATTTATTTCAATATTGATAGATTGCTTAATTACCATTCCACTTATTAGTTTTTTCATAAAACGTTGCTGTTCTTCTTTTTTATCAAAAATAATCAAGTCATACATAGTCTTACCAATCAGGCTTTTTGCTTTTACATCCAATACCCTTTCGGCCTCATCGCTTATCCGATTTATGATGCCGGTTTTATCGATACTGATGGTAGGTAATTCATTCATCAATTGATCATACTCCAAATTGCCATTACCATCAAGCGCGCTGGTTAACTTGCTGAAAGATAATGCAATTTGATCTTCTTCATCATTGATTCCTTTCAGGGATAAAATGGTGCTTCTCATGCGTTCTTTTGCCAGGTCTTCCCTTAAGGTAGTTTCTGTTTCTACTCGAGTAGTTACATCATAAATAAGTCCCATAAATTTATAAGGCTTCTTTTGTGCATCCCAAACCGGAGCTACTGTAATGTCTATCCAATACTTGTTGTGAAATTTAATGGGTAGAATATTGCGTACCACCAGGCCTTCATTGATATTTTTCCACATCTTATCTACTATGGAATTGTCAAAATTAGAATCAATAAACTCATAAAAGGATTTTCCAATTAAATCATTTTTTTCAACAACAAATGTTTGGCAAAAGTGCTCATTTATATTGATGATATTGCCTTCCGGGTCTATTTCAAATATGCTAGCAGCCATATCCAGCATATTTATTCTGGATTCAATTTCATTTTTCTGAGCAAGTAAATTTTGCTTAGTTAGTTTTAATTCTCCTATGGTGGTGGATAATATGCCTTGATTTTGAATTAATTCCAATTCAAGCTTTTTCTGTTCGGTGATATCCACTAAAATAGTCATTATTTTGTAAACCTCTCCAGCCAAATTTCGGATGGGCGTACAAATAGTAAGACAGTATCTCAAATCACCATCCTTCGATTTAAATCCCAATACTGCTGTCTTGGTAGCTTGTTTCGCTTCTTGCATGGCTATATTGCAGTTGGTCTGGTCTTGAGAATTATCGTCAATCAGTTGGTAAAATTCTTTGTTACGAATTTCTAGTCTTTTGTAACCAAACAAATTGATAAACTCCTGATTAGAGCTTTTGATTTTACCATCCAACTCCAATTCAATTAATGGGAATGTATTACTAATGGCATTAATTTTACTGCTTAGATCCAAGTCCTTTTCTTTCTCTTCAGTGGTAAACTGGGCGAACTGGATGATTTTATAAGGCTTGCCATTTACATCAAAAATAGGGTTATAGGTTCCATTCAACCACACTTCTCTTCCAGACTTATTTAATCTTCTATATTCACCGGACATAAATGAACCTGACCGTAGGCTTTCCCATAGCATCTGGTAGCGGCTGCTGTCCATTTCATCTTTGGGTACTAAGCTGCTTTCATTTTTACTTAATATCTCATCCTTAGTAAATCCCATTACACTCAGGTACATGTCATTTACATTCAATATATTGCCCTCTAAGTCAAACTCGATAGTAGCGTTAGTTTTATTGATGGCTTCTATTATGTTTTTGCTTAAGTTTGTTTCCTTGCCAAGTTCTGCCAGCTTTCTATTAAGTTCTTCTTGCGTAGCCTGAAGTTCTTCGGCATTTTGGCGCATTTGTTCTTCTTTCTGCTGCAATTCACTATTAATTGCTTGCGAATCTTCTAGTAGCTTGCGGGTACGCATGTTCATGTGCGAACTTGAAAGGGTAGAGCCAAATGTTTCGCAAACAGAAACAACAAAGTCTATTTTATACTGGGGCAATAGGTCAAAGAATGCAATTTCTACTGCTCCAAATATTTCTTCATTTACTTTTATCGGCGCTATTAATATACAAGTAGGTGTCTTTTTCCCCAATCCCGAGGTGATATTGATATAATCATCTGGCACTTCTTCAATATAAAGTAAGTCCTTTTCCAAAACACACTGTCCAATTAGGCCTTCTTCCATTTCAAGCCTGGCATGCATTTTTTTTCGTCTTTCATAGGCATAGCATGCTGTTAATTCTATGAATTTGTCTTCCTGCTCCTCATTGATCAGGAATACACCTCCTTGGTTTCCTTCCAAATATTTTACCAGCGCAAATATAAATTGATAGCTTAGTTCGGGTAACTCAGAGTGCTGATGTTGGCGCATTATTTCGCTAAATTTGGCCATGCCGTTCACTGCCCAGTTGCGTTTTCTTTCTTCTTCTGCTACTTCTTTCAACTTATCGCGCATTTCCAGCAGGGCTTTACCCAGCATGTCATCCGCGTTTACTTCTATTTGCTCATCTACTTTACCCTCGCCAATACTTATAGCAAAGCTGGTAGCATCGTTTATATGCTTACTTAACTTTTGTAACGAATTGTCAAGTTCCAACAGATCAGTATTTTTTAGATTATTGTCAATTTCATCAGTTTTACCTTCTGATAAATTTTTGGCAAAAGAAGTAACTTTTCTAACCGGCTTAAATAGCTTATTTCGAAAATAGAAATAGGAAAATATGAGAAATGCAAAAACTACTACCTGGATTGAATACAACGTAACTTTAAGTACGAACTCTTTCCGTTCGTGCTTATTTTTAAGCACGTCCTGTACTTTATCAATATTTACAAACACCGATGCTAAGGCAGTTTTTACTTCCTGTAGGTTTTCACTCGCTTGCTCTAAATATCTTATTTTATCAATTTGATCAAATGAGGTGCCACCCAAATTATAAGCATCATTTTTAGCTGCATTTTGCTCCACGTTGGCTGTGCTTTGTAGCAGTCTTTCGGTACTGGCTATTAGATTCTTATAGGCTTCACTTTCTTCTATAGAATAATCTTCAATTTCATATGTTTTATCTTCATAAGTAAATGTTCCTCCCATAGGAAGCTGCTCAAGCAGTACGTTCAGCTTTTCAGTACTATTATTTATATTTTCAAAATAATAATAATTACCCGTAAAGAAGTACAAATCGATTTTATTTTCAAAAACCACCATCTTATTTTTGTATTGGGTAACTAATTGCTGAAGTTCATTGCCTTTTTTATTGAGTCTTTTTATCCACAAAGTAGTGCTCAGCATAAAAGCGGCAGAAACTGTTATAATCAACGCGAATAAAAAATATTCGGAGCGGAACTTGCTTTTCATAATTACAAATGAATTATTAATGCTAATGCATAATTATTGAATATACTCTTCTACATAAGAATCAAATGTGATTAGTTTATCGCAGGCTATTTTGTCATTGGCCAGCCATTTTACATAATCAATGAACGAATGAGTAAATATCCAGATAAATTCAGGGTGTATTTCGGTACCATCGGTAATGAAGCTTGTCTTAAACGAAACACGAAGAGAATATTCCTGCATTTTTTCAGTTAGGATTTCCTCTGTTTTTTCTTTATTCCACTTGTACAACCCTGGCACGTCACCATAAAGATTTACTTTGAAGAAATTAGAAAATTGACTTACAACTGAGGCCGTTAATATATTGTCAGTCTCCAGCAGTATGGCTTCTTTTATTTCTGTGTTTTGCTGATTAGCATTGTGCATAATAAGTTTTACAATTTCACCAGCACTTTTCTCAGTAAATACCAGGTAGCTTTCCGCTGGAATATCTCCTTTTACCTCTGTAATCAATACGTACAATTGATTATTATCGTCAATTAAATGTTTTAAGTCGTTGTCGGGTGTAGCTGGCGGTATTTCTACATGTTGTAAACGTACTTTCGTTTTGGCCAGCTTCGAAAAAGAGTCTGCCGCGTTGGCAAGCGCAATGTTAATTATCCGTTTGGCAACCGAGACTTCATGCTCATTTAAAAACCTTTGCATATTTTCTGAAATCATTGTAGTATTTTATTGATTTTTTCAACTAGTTGCTCATTAGTAAATGGTTTTACTATATAATCGTCTGCTCCCAGTGTCATACCTTCATCAATTACAGACTGCTGACCCACTGCACTTATCATAATCACTTTCGATTTCAATTCTTCGCTTTTTATTGCTTTCAAGATATCCAAGCCCAACATATCAGGCAATATATTATCAAGGGTAATTAAATCTGGCTGAAGTTCCAGTGACATATCAATAGCCGATTCGCCATTTGCGGCTTGCCCTACTACATCGTAGCCTGCCGCAACTAATGCATCTTTGATTACTGTGCGCATGTATAGTGAATCATCCACTACCAAAACCTTTTTACTCATAGCTTTATTTATTTAAGTTTTTGTCTTTTCAACATTTCGATACTTCAATCCTTACATTGATAAAAATCAAATTAAATATGAAATTAATCATAAAACGCCTAGAAATGCAATTTGAGCAAAGTGATGGGGTAAATAATGATGTGATATTTATAAAAAAATCCTAATATTTAACTGTAATAATCTAATCATGGGCTGTTTTATCAGCCGAAAAAATATTACTTATATGGGCACTTGTACGGTAAAAATCATCCAACAATGGCTTTCGTCGCTTCTATAACTTTCTATAAATAAGAACCTTGTGCCAATATCAGCTAAAAGTCAAACAAAGTAATTTTTGTAAGAAAATAAAATGTTTTGTATAGTGCCCTCAAAGCCGGATTTGTTAAAATTGAAGGAAAGTTTATAATGAAGAATATTTATTTTTATAATAATCTAACATTTCTTTGAGGTTAGCATTAAATTTTATGACAAAAGATTCTTCCAAAAGATTCATGTTTCCCCGGTATCGCAAGTATGACTGAAAAAAAGTATTGTTAGGAAGCGCCTGTTCAAACAATCCTGTGTATTTTTCAGGCTGATAAAAATTAAGGCTCTCGATATTTTTAACAAAATCTTGAATTATATTTTGCTTCATCCTGTTTTTAATGGTTTTACTATAATTGGCATCTAACGAGCTATACAAACTATCAAGTTTATGATAATAAGTAATCACATGATTGGCAAATAATTCTCTGTCGTGCATTTGCTGAACATATTTTTTCAATTCTTCTGATCGTGGGCCATACTTCAAAGTTAAAAATTGCTCGGCTCCTTTGTTACCAATAAAGGTAGCCAGGTTTTCATTGAATTGAACGCTATCTTTTATGTATAGGGTAGTATGGGTAAGCTCATGAATAATTAAATCGGCAAGCATTCCTTCATTACGGAAAAGCATATTACTCAAAATAGGGTCATCAAACCAGCCAAGCGTAGACCAGCCCCCCACAGTGCGTATACCAGTATCATATCCTTGCGCCTGTAGGTGTTTTTCCTCTACTTGGGCCAAATCTAAATCAAAATATCCTTTATAAGAAAATGAGCCCAGCAGTGGAAACTTCCATTTTTTTTGTATCATTTGAAAAGGTTCTGATGCTGTAACCACCCATAGCACAGGCATGCCATGCTGGTTGTACATTTTAGTATAATTATCTGTAATAGCCATGCCCAAAGAGTCTACTGCAAATTCTTTGGCTTCTTGAATTAATACAAGCTTTTGCTTCAGAGAGTCAGGATAGTCAGGATTGCTTAAAAATTTTTCTACCGGCTCAGCATTAGCGATAATATTTATTTGTCCTTTGGCTTGTCTTAAACCGTACAGAACTAATTCATGCTGCCATAGTAACATTCCTAAAAGCAACAATAAACTAATCATCAGCGCTTTTTTTAACCAGTTACTTTTTTTTCCTTTTTTCCCTTTGGCCATGATTGTATTGTTGAAATTAATCAAATAACGATTCTATATCCTGACGAGATAGTTCTTTTACAAAACTCTCCTCAGTGGTAATCAGCTCACTAGCCAAATGGATCTTCTTTTCCTGCAATGATAAAATCTTTTCTTCCACACTATTTTTAGTAATAAATTTATAGGTGAAAACAGTGTTTTTTTGGCCAATGCGGTGTGCCCGGTCTATTGCTTGTGATTCAACGGCAGGGTTCCACCAGGGGTCTAGCAAAAATACATAATCTGCTTTGGTTAAATTTAGCCCCAGGCCTCCGGCCTTTAGCGAAATAAGAAATATACTGACCGATGGGTCATTTTGAAATTTTTCAACCACACTCTGTCTATCTTTAGTAGTGCCATCTAAATAAGCATATTTAAGATTATTATTATCCAGGTATTCTTTTACTATCGCCAAATGTTTTACAAACTGACTGAAAACTAATATCTTATGCTTTTCGCTTATGGCATTAGTAAGCATATGAATTACATCTTCCATTTTACCTGAATCACCGGTATATTCCTGGTCCATCATGCGAGGATGATTAGCCAGCTGCCTTAGCTTGGTTAAGCCTTGTAAAAGCAGGAACTGGGCTTGTTTAAGGCCTTTACTTTCTATTTCATCAATAATTTTGTTGCGAAAATGAGATTTTACTTCTTCGTATTTTTCCTCCTGCATGGCAGTCATTCCGCTATATTGCACATTTATTACTTTTTCTGGCAGTTCGGTAGCCACCTGAGATTTATGTCTTCGCAGAATAAATGGTTTAATAATAGTATTAAGCTTATAAGTTTTATCCGCATCTTTTTTCTTTTCGATTGGGATCAAAAATTCATTTTTGAAAAATGACTGAGTACCCAAAAGGCCAGGATTTACAAATGTCATTTGTGACCAGAGGTCCAAAGTGCTGTTTTCTAAAGGAGTACCGGTAAGAATTAGTCGAAATTTAGATTTTAGCTTTTTTACAGCTTTGGCAATAATGGAGCTCGGGTTCTTAATCGATTGTGATTCATCAAGAATAATATAATGAAAATAATATTTTTGTAAAATATCTACATCTAGCCTTACAATCCCATAGCTGGTAAGTACCAGATCATAGCCTTCAAATTGAGCAGGATCTTTTAATCTATTAGTGCCTGTATAGTTGAAAACTTTTAGCTGCGGGGTAAATTTTTGTGCTTCTTTTTCCCAATTATAGACCAGCGAGGTAGGCATTACTAACAAGTTTGCATTATTTATTCCTTTCTCTTTTTGAGCTTGTAGCATTGCCAGCGTTTGCACGGTTTTGCCCAGCCCCATATCATCGGCAAGGCAGCCACCAAAGTTAAATTTGTTCAGAAATTGCAGCCAATTGTAACCGGCTTTTTGGTAAGGACGTAAATCACCTACAAAATTGACAGGCAACGGGTGATCATCAATATTTTCAAATGATCGCAGATTGTCCAGTTTCCTATCCATTATAACCTCGGCCAACTCTCCCTTTTTCATTTCTTCTATTAATGCCAGGTGGTGCTTTTTTAATGTAAGCTCTTCCTGATCATTTTTATCATCTAAAAAAGCAAAAAACTCAGCATACTGCTGAATCCAATGATTAGGAATAATGGCTATTTGGCCATTAGGTAAAGTAATTTCATTTCCTTTGCGCAATATTACTTTCCGCAATTCTTTGAATGGGATTTCATACTCGCCAAACTTTACTATTGCATGTATGTCAAACCAATCAATATTTTCCGTGATCTGGATGTCTATAGAAAAATCTCCTAAAAAATAAGTCTTTTCATTTTTAGTTGATTGCTTTATTTGAATATCTTCCTGGTTTAATTCGTAGGCGTTGAGAGTGAGCCAAGAAACAGCCTCGCTTTTTTTCAGATAAGCTTTAGAATGTTTTAGCGGCAAATTCCATTCTTTTAATAGCCTTATTATTTGTTTTTCCCTCTCTAAATTACGAGTAATTCGATGAAAGATATACTCGCCTTCTGATACTTTTTCCACACTTACACTTACCGAACTTAGCATATCGGCTCTGAACGAAAACCTGTTGTAGCGAAAGCTTAAATCAAAAAGCATATCTTTTTGTGCTTTTTTTTCAGGCTTTTCTGGCTCCCCAAAAAGAGCCATTACCTGCTGCTTGGCTGCAGCTACTTCAGTTAAGGTAAGTACAGCCTTAGGTTCAAATCTTTCGGTTTTTATTTCGAAACCTTTGGCATATACATCAAAAGAAGCTACCAAAGGAGCTATAAATTTTTTATAATATACTTCTTCTACTTTTTTAGGAACTACTATATGCTTTTTCTTGAGGAAAGGCTGCAGCTTGTGACCGTCTACTTCTTTTTCAAAGGTAAATAACACACCATTGCACACCATCCATGCAGGCTCTTTGCAAATGATGTAGCAATCTTTACATTGAAAATCAACTTTTTCTCCTTTGTGCTTAATGGTAGGAAAATAATGGGTATTGTCTTCATTTTTCCTAAAGTGAAACAGTACGGTAGCTTTATCGGCTGCAGCTTCTAGCTGCTTCCAGGTAGGTTCGCCATCGCTACCCATTTCAAAAACTAATTTACCAAGTAGTAAATTTAATATTTTGGCCCTGCGCCTCTCCAGATATTGATGTATTTCATCAATCATTAATTTATTTGAGTCGGGATTGCCATAGACTTTGGCAAAAAAATCAGCAGGTTTTATTTTTTTTCCGTAGAATTTTCGAATAACTGCCTGTTGATTCATTGAATCAATTATATCAATAATTTCATAATCGTTTTCATCCAGGGCTTTGGCAAATTCTTTTGCATTTTGGGCACTAATATTTTGATGTAGCAAGGTAAGCCTCTGCTGGTCGTCTTTTTGTACAACATACGATTCAAAAAGATATCCTAAGTATTCATGTTCGTAAAGTGAATAAACAATTTGGAAAGGCTTATCTATTGAAATTTTCATTTTGCTTGTTGTTGCTTATATTTATAATATTAATTGTTTAGATGACAACAATTTTCTGCATATGGTATGAAAATAACATATGTTAAGGAGCGAGCAAGAAACATTTAAATTATAATTATAAAATTATATCAAATCTCAAAAATACAAATTAAATTTTATAGTACAAGGATATTGATCATATAAAATCAGATTAAATGAACATGTATTGATGGCTGATAATTTCTAATAAAAATATTAAAAAAGCTTGCAAATAGCCTTAAATAGACTATTTCCTGATTATAATCAAAATTATTGGTATTAATAAATATACCATTATCCAATAAACAATCTACTATTTACTAGTCTGAGATTAATTGTAGGTGCATCTTCTGTAGATTTGCTTCTACAGGTTTTTTATTGAGTCGTTTCTGCGCATATTTGTTGCTACTTTATTAGCCCTGGCTTTTACTGATATTGCAACACCAATGGTGAATGACCTGACAAGGCATCAAATACAGCTAAATCAGGATTTTGACTGGAGAATTTTTTTGGTATTAATTTTAATTAATGGCGTGCTAAATGGTATTGCCCTGGTCAATTTACTCCTTCATCGTAAAAAAATAACATCAGGCTTTCGATAAGTTCCTAACCCGCTAAATTAAAATATTAACTTATTTAAACTAAAGCTGTCTCATATTCATTTTATTAATAGTAAACCACGCAAATAAAATGAACAGGTAATTAAAAATTTATAATTTTACCTAACAGCCAGGAGAGAAATATGAAATTGAAATTTCTATGCTTTTTCTTATTTTTAATTACCTTCGATAATCCTTTGCTCAGCCAAACATTTGGTTTTGAGTTTAAGGAGGATAAAAAACGTGTTATAATTGATGCAGAAATTTACAATAATCTGGTGGTAATTCCTGTGTTATTAAATGGTAAAGTACCCTTAAAATTTATTTTAGATACTGGAATAAGAACAGCCATTCTCACTGACAAAATTATTACCGACATTTTGCAAGTATCTTATGATAGGAAAATTACGGTAAAAGGTCCTGGAGATGGAAGAGTAGTTGAAGCTTATGTAGCCAATAATATAAGCCTGGAATTGCCCGGGGTAGGAGGAAGAGGGCAAGCCTTATTGGTATTGGAAGAAGATTATCTGCAATTAAGTAATAATCTAGGCACTGAAGTGCATGGTATTATTGGCTACGAGCTATTTAGTAGATTTGTGGTGCAAATAGATTATAAAGCAAGCCAGGTTATTCTTCACAAAAAAGCATTCTTTAATCCGAAAAGAAAATTTACCCCCATACCCATAATGCTTGAAGATACTAAGCCATACATCAATGCCGATGTTCTTTTTAAAAATGGATACGCAATCCATGGCAAGTTTTTAATAGATACCGGAGCAAGTCACGCCATTTTGTTAGAAAGAGAGGAGAATAGTAATAGAATTCCAACTCCTCAGCAATATGTACGAGCCAGCTTAGGTAGAGGTCTGGGAGGTGTAATAAGAGGACTGATTGCCAGGATATATTATGTAAAAATAAATGATTTTAAATTTGAAGATGTAACAGCCTCTTTTCCTGATGATGATAGTTATTTAGACTCGCTTTTTATAGATCGAGATGGTACTATTGGTGGTGAATTGTTAAAGAGATTTAGAGTGGTAATGGATTATTCTTCGGAAACTATCTATTTAAAACCGAATAATCGATTTAATAATGATTTTGAATATAACTTGAGTGGAATGGAAGTAATTGCCGCGGAAGGAAATTATCATAAATTTGTAGTTGATGCTGTACTGGACAACTCTCCTGCACAGAAAGCCGGAATTAAAAAAGGGGACATTATTGAGGTTATTAATGGCCAATTAGCTGAGAATATAAAATTGAATTATGTAAATATTGCACTTAATTCGAAAAAGGGTAAAAAAGTAAGGCTAATGATAAGAAGGGGAAATGAACTAATGCGAAAAAAAATCGAACTTGATAGAAACATATAACAGAAAATATTATGA
>CAZQEZ010000001.1:0-24154 GCA_964592475.1 uncultured Roseivirgaceae bacterium | reverse complement strand
ACTAATGCGAAAAAAAATCGAACTTGATAGAAACATATAACAGAAAATATTATGATGTGCTTGGGTTGAGGGAAAAAAGCAGCAATACATAGATTACCATGAGCAGGACTTAGGAGTGCCCGCTTATGATGCAGGCCTTTATTAAATGACCACGATGACAAGTATTCTCGATATCAGCAAGTAAAATAATTATGAAAAAAAGCTCCTGCTAACTTTC
Organism: uncultured Roseivirgaceae bacterium; assembly: GCA_964592475.1. Classification (GTDB taxonomy): domain Bacteria; phylum Bacteroidota; class Bacteroidia; order Cytophagales; family Cyclobacteriaceae; genus CAZQEZ01. The sequence continues at coordinate 23,937 of CAZQEZ010000001.1, read as the reverse complement.
TAGCTAAAGGAGCTTTTTTTCTATTACAAAAATATCAATCAAAACTATTCTATATGTACCTCTACGGCTGCTAATTTTACGTTGCCTTTGCTGTCTTTAGCTTTGATTTTAAGTTCATAGTGACCTACTTCTGCTGCAGCATCAATGGTAATTGATTCATTTATTACCACTTCAGTTTCGCCATTAAGCGGCCATTCCATTTCCCATAGTTCTTCATCGCTCAATCTTCCATGGTCATGGCCTTCATCATCATGTTCTTCTTCAAAGTAAGCCTCTAATTCTACAAGGCCATCGGGATCAGTCACAATGGCATCAAGTGTAAATGTAGCGCCGGGAGCAATTTCAAATTCAGTAGCAGGATCAGGTTTATTAATAGTAATAGCAGGTTGCTCAGCTTCATCTACTATTTCAAAATCAATTGTCATTAATTCGCCTTCATTGCCTATATGATCAAAAAACTGCAAATTAAAATGGTATGGGCCGGTAGCAGCATTTTCTGGTATTTCAATATCCATGTGCATGGTTTCTTCTCTACCAATAAGCTCAACGATAATAACAGTATCAAATGGATCCGTTACCTGGCTCAAGCGTCCGTGACTATGTCCATCAAAATTATCATGAATGTCAATTTTAAATTCTCCTAAACGTTCATTATCAGAAAAAACAGCATCGAAATGCATGATTGTTCCAGGATTTACCTGAATATCTTCTGTAGCGTCATTTAAAGTCACATTAGTTACTACCGGATCAGTATCATCTACTTCTTCTTCTTCTGTGCAGCTGGAGGTTATTACAACTACTGCTAACAAAATGCACAGAAATCGCCAATAAAAGAAAATAGTTTTCATATTTTTCATAGTTTTATAAATTATTATTAATTTTAAATGCAATACAGTTGCAAAGCTAACTATTAATGTCAATACATGCAATAGTGTTGCGACATCTTATGTAATTTAATTGATATGTCTACGGATTCTATTTTAAAAGATCATAAAGTTACAAGTACAGAAAACCGGAAAAAAGTATTGGGATTGATTATAAATCACGATCATGCATTATCGCATCAGGATATAAGTCATGAATTATCCGGAGATATTGATAGAGTTACTCTTTATCGTACCTTGCATACTTTTGAAGAAGCAGGTTTAATTCATAAAATCATTGATGAATATGGTATATCTAGATTTGCCATGTGCCGTGATTGTAGCCAGCATGAACATAAAGATCATCATGCACACTTTCATTGTAAAAATTGTGGAAAAATATTCTGTTTAGATGATCCGGAAGTCTCAGATTTTAACATACCGAAAGGATTTCAATTACACGATATTTCTGTTGACATAAAGGGCCTTTGTAATGTATGCAATCAGGGTAGTTGATACATTACCGGTCTACTTCTCCCATCACGAAGTCAATGGATCCAACTATGGCTATCATATCGGAGATCATTGTTCCGCGAGCCAGCTCCGGCAGTACTGACAAGTTAACAAAACAGCAAGACCTGGCTTTTACTCTCCAGGGTATATCACTTTTGCCATCAGCTCTAAAATAAAATCCGAGTTCACCTTTTGGCGATTCAGCACGAGCATATAAATTTTGGGCTTTGGGTCTTATTTTAGCAGGTACTGTGGCTCTTGGATCAAAATCGCGCGTTCTTTTGTGCCCTCCGGTAAGTTTTTCCAAACATTGCTCGATTATTCGCACGGATTGATAGCATTCTTTTACGCGTACCTCTGTCCTATCCCAGCAGTCGCCAGTTTTTCCCATTTTACCTTCACCCACTGGTACATCAAAATCTATTTCAGGATAAACAGAGTAGCCGTCTACTTTACGAATGTCGTAGGCCAACCCGGAGGCCCTAAGCATAGGGCCGCTGATGCCATAATTTATGGCCAAATCCAAAGGTAAAACACCTACGTTGGCAGTGCGCTCGATGAATATTTTATTTTCTGTAAGTAAATTTTGAAGCTCCCTTATTTTAGGTTTAAGATAATTGACAAACTCCAGGCACCTATCTTCAAAACCTACTGGTAAATCGTAGTAGAGACCGCCAATCCAAATATAGTTATATAGCATTCGGGCACCGCATGTCCATTCAAGTAGTCGTAATATATGCTCCCGGTCTCGCATCAGCCAAAGGAACGGCGTAACGGCTCCAATATCCAAACCATAAGTGCCAATTGCAACAAAGTGAGAAGCCAATCTATTAAGCTCAGCCACCAAAACCCGAATGTATTCAACTCTTTTGGATATTTTTTCTGTGATGCCAAGCATTTTTTCTACTCCTAATACATAAGCATGCTCAGAATTCATAGCGGCTACATAGTCCATACGATCTACAAAGGGTATATTTTGATTGTATGGTAAGTTTTCCCCATGCTTTTCAAAGCACCGGTGTAGGTAACCCATGTGTGGCACTACATCTACTATTATTTCACCATCAGTAACTACCTCAAGGCGTAGTACCCCATGTGTGCTAGGGTGCTGAGGCCCGAGATTTATTAGCATTTGTTCTGATTTCAAATCAGATGCTTTGTACTTATGAGGTTCGGAATTAGGTAAATGATCCGGATGATATTGATATTGAATTTCGTTGGCCATCGGGTTAATCTACTTTTATACCATGATAATATTCCTGTACTTCAAAATCTTTTCGCAGTGGGTAGCCTTTCCAGTCTGCTGGTAATAAAATTCGACGCATGTCAGGATGGTCAGTAAAATTTATACCTAATAAATCATAAGTCTCTCTTTCCAGCCAGTTGGCAGTACGCCAAATAGCACTAACACTTGGTATGCTGACCAATTGATTAGGTGCAGGCCTCTCAACAACTACTTGCAATGATAAAAAATACTGATTGGGTATAGAATGCAGATTATATATTACCTCCATGGTGCTGGCTTCGGGGCCATTATCTACTCCGGAAATGCATTGTAAAAAGTCGAAGTATAATTGCTCATGGGTATGTAATTGCTGGCATACGGCAAATAAATGTTCAGCATCTATTTGTAGCATTACCGGGGTGGCCAGGTCATCGATGTTTTTTATAACATCGTCTCTCAACTTATCTTTTATTATATTGATAATAGTTTCTATCATGATCAAGCTTCAGCTGATTGGTTTAATTTTTCAATTGCTCGTGGTGCTCTAATACTTTCCAGTCTTATTTTTTCCTGTAATTTTAAAAAACCTCCGATCAGTGCTTCTGGTCTGGGAGGACAGCCGGGCACGTATACGTCCACAGGTATTATTCTGTCCACCCCCTTAACTACATGATAACCGTGCTGCCAATAAGGTCCACCGCAATTAGAACATGATCCCATCGAGATTACATATCTTGGTTCCGGCATTTGTTCAAATAGTCTTCGTACGCGATCTGCCATTTTAAAAGTCACTGTACCAGCCACTATCATTACGTCCGATTGTCTGGGGGAAGGTCTTGGAAATACACCAATTCGATCAAGGTCATATGCTGAAGCATATGTGCTCATCATTTCAATTGCACAGCAAGCAATTCCAAAACCCATGGGCCAAAGTGAAGACAAGCGTGCCCAGTTAATTACATCGTCTAGCTTAGTAATGATAATGCCTCCTTTGCCACTTTTATTATCACTTATGTTCATAAATTAATTTTTAGTATATGATAATTTTTGTTTTTTATTCCAATTTTCATAAACGCTAGGGGGGATATGAGATTGAAATTCAGATACTTGTGGTTGAGGTTTCACCCATTCTAAAAAACCTTTTCCCCAGGCATATGCTAATCCCAGGGCCAAAATTGCTGCAAATACAAAAATTTCAAACAAGGAAAACCAACCCCAGGTTCCTTGAGTTGCTTTTATCAGTTCCTGATCGCTAAAAACAGTGGACCATGGAAATAAGAAAACTATTTCTACATCAAAAAGTACAAAAATGAGCGCGATTATATAAAATCGAATGTTAAATTGGCCCCATGCAGCCATTACAGGTTCCTCACCACACTCGTAGTTACTTAGTTTTTCTTGATTAGGTCGATTAGGTCGTAATAATTTGCCTGTCATCAAGCCAGCTACTAATAGCCCTATTCCCCCAATAATAAAGAGTAACACGATGCCAAATCCGGATAGTTGATTGTCTATAATCATGATTATTAAAAGTCAATTGGATCAAAGTTATTAAAATGCCCGTTACTTTGTATTTTCTCTTTCATTCTTTCTACTTCTTTAAGCGAGGGAAGCAGTTTATTTAAATGATTTAAAATATACTTTTGTCTTTCACTTTCTTTGGTCATGCTCAAAAGTTTGTATTCCTGTTCCACGCTAAGCCCTACTTTATGTGCTAAAGCATAGGTGTCAGCATCATACGCTATGGTTACGCTTGAAATTACATTGATAAGTTGAAGCAGCTCTTTCGTTTTTTCAATCATTTCTATTTGCAGGCCGGCGTCACTATCTCTTTTATTTTCTAAATACTCCACATCCCCTTTAGCATATAATTTATTTGGATAGGGATTGCTAAAGTTCACTACTTTAAAGATTTTATCTGCCATAGTTACAATATCCATACGGCCATCTTCATAGGTTTTTTCTACACCAACAATTTTAACCGATGTTCCATATTCAATTACCGTTTTTACATACGAGGGAATTCCGAATAAACCTGACTCCTTCAAGCAATCCTTGATTAAGTCTTTATATCGCGGTTCAAAAATGTGTAGATTGATTTTTTCTCCGGGGAAAGCTACAATATTTAAAGGGAAGAGGGCAATTTTTTCTTGCATGACTTAAATTTTTTTTTACGATTAATATACATTTTTCAAGCAAGTTGTTTGAATCAAATAAATTACTCATAAGTGTAATATTATGACACGTTTAAAAGTTTTCATTTTATAGACCTTTTTTATTTTGGTCATTAAAATTATTTTAATTTAAATTATTAAAAATGAACCAGTTATTTATATTATTTCTAGCATTAATCCAATTATTAATCTTTAAAGAGCCACCCACCAGCGAAAAAACCGATTGTGTTTCAGCTGAAGAAGTAAAGCTTTATAATTTAATTAATCAATATCGTGAAGAAAAAGGACTAGAGCCGGTAAGATTTTCTGCTTCTTTGAGTCAGGTAGCTAAATATCACGCGATAGATCTGACCAAAAATTATGATTTAAAGGATCAGAAAAATTGCAATCCCCATAGCTGGTCAGATAAAGGAGACTGGACGGCTTGCTGTTATTCCAACGATCATAAAGATCCGGAATGTATGTGGAAGAAGCCCCTTGAAATAAACGGGTATCCCGGTGATGGCTTCGAAATAGTTTATTTTCATTCTAACGAAGTAAAGGCAGTACCTGCTCTGGAAAGCTGGAAAAAAAGTAAAGGGCATAATCCGGTGATTGTAAATGGGGGTACCTGGGCCAGGGCAAAGTGGAATGCCATAGGTGTGGGCATTTATGGAAACTACGCGGCTGTATGGTTTGGTATGGCGAAAGATCCCGCCGGTGAACCAGTACACTGTAACTAATTAGAAGTTTAATTAATTTTTTTCTTTACATTTTTTTGTTTCCCTGGTATAATTGTCAATTTTTGTAAAAATTCACAGTTATGATATTATCCAGTACATTTGGTTTTTTTTACGGGGAAGGAAGAGGATATATCCTTGATATAAATAGTGTAGATCATATACTATTTATAATTGCAGTTTGCGCAGTTTACTTGCTAAAAGATTGGCGAAAAGTAGGTATTATTTTAATTGCATTCACTTTGGGATACGCTTTGTCGCTCAGTCTGGCAGTAAACAAAGTAATCAATGTCAATTATGAAGTAGTAGAATATTTGATACCGGTTACTATTTTTATTACCGCTTTTTCAAATGTACTTAAAAAGCAGAACACATTTTACAAGAAAAACTTGCAATCCAACTACTTTTTTGCTTTGATTTTTGGCGTTATTCATGGGTTCGGTTTTTCACTACACTTAGTTAACCTTGTAAGTGATGCGCCCTCATTTTGGCAAACCTTCGCGTTTATTGTGGGTCTTGAAGTTGCCCACCTTATCGTTATTCTCCTCTTTTTAATTGCCTCCTATATATTTGTGAGTATCATAAACATTGATAGAAGAGACTGGAATTTGGTAATTTCTTCAGCAATTGCAGGTATTGCCATCACGCTCATGTTTGAATCCAGGTATTGGATAAACTAAGAAGTTCCTTTCTGCAGCTAAATCTCATGTAATATTTTAAGTAAAATGAATATTGTGGGCATCAATATTTAAAAGGTAAATATTTACCTTACATACAGAAGTTTTAATTTTAAAAGTGTCTCAATTACCTGATAATGAGTATTTAATAATTGATTATACCTTATGTTATAAGGCATTTCAAAGAGTTTTGTATTTCATGAGATAATTATTATGAATAGCTGATAATCATTGATGTAGCTATGAATATTTAATAAATACCTCCATTTATTACTTCAAATAACAGCCTGCTGTAATATTTTTTATGAAAATTATAAAAAAATGTCTTAATTAAGGTTACCTTTTATGTATGAAATATATAAATGAGAAACACGAGAGTCACACTTAAACTTTAGTATTATGGAAAATTTGATGGGAGTTGGATATCAACTTACGCTAAGCTGTATCAGGGATATAGCTACCAACGTAGATGGAGTATATGTAGATTACGATAATAATCGTTTTGCTGTAATTGTTCCTTTACAGGGAAATAAAAGAATTCAGAAAGTTTTCGGAGTATTTGATGAAAAATTTGAAAAAGTAGAATTTCATTCTATCGTTTGTGATAAAGAGCAAGCGGATTTAGTGCTACTTTTGAATAATCAGAAAAAATTCAATTATTCTAAATTCATTATCGATTCAGATAAAGTAATGATTTCTGCTTCAGTAATGGTGGACTATGCTACACCTGATATTTTAGAAGACGTGATAATTGAAGTAGCGGAAAATGCAGATATTTGGGAAAAGAAATTTACAGGACAAGATATTTATTAATAGTCTATGAAAACACCTTTACTTAATTTAAGGCTCTGGTAATCCAGGGCTTTTTTTATAGCTTACACATAAGTAATTATTTTTTATATTATGCTAAAATTTAAAAAATCTACCTATAGAACCATAGCAATTATGCTAGCAATTTTATTGCTTATTTGGTCATTGATGTGGGGTTTTGGGTTTTATTAAAAAATATGGACTATCCTTTTGATAAAGAAATTTTACCCAAAATTGCTAATACAAAAATGCCTTTTGGCAAATATAAAGGCAGTTACCTGATAGATTTGCCAGAATACTATTTGACTTGGTTTGCTCAGCAAGGTTTCCCCAAAGGTAAATTAGGGGAAATGCTAGCCCTTACTTTAGAAATTAAAAGCAACGGACTTACAGGTTTACTAAAGCCTTTGCGAAAAAATTAATCAAAAGGTCATATCTGTTTTTAAAGCTTTGTCTTTACCGTGTCGATCAATAGCCAAATCTATTAATTCACTTATTAAGTCTTTATACGCAATACCAGTTTCTGCCCATAACTTAGGGTACATGCTTATTTTTGTAAACCCGGGCAAAGTATTAATTTCATTTACAAAAATATTATCATTTTCAGTGATAAACATATCCACCCTACCCAGTCCTTCGCAATTGAGTGCTTGAAATGTTTTAACGGCAATTGCCTGCACTTTTTTTATCGTTTGTTCTTCCATTTTGGCCGGAATTAACAACGAGGCGCCTTTTTCATCAATGTATTTGGCATCATATGAGTAAAATTCATGATGTGCAACTATTTCTCCTGGTATAGATGCTTTAGGTTTTTCATTGCCTAAAACCGCGCATTCTATTTCTCTGCCTTTTATGTATTTCTCTACTATAACTTTGTGATCAAATTGATAGGCTAATGCCAAGTATTTTTCAAATTCCTCTTTACTGTTTGCTTTACTTACCCCTACGGAAGACCCCATGTTAGCTGGTTTAATAAAAACCGGCATTCCTAGCGCTTTTTCTACTGTTTCAAAAGAAGGATTACTTTGTGCCCTGTTTACAAATGTATAAAATTCAGCATTTTGAATATCAGCGAAATCCATGAGCTTTTTCATAATGTCTTTATCCATACTTACTGCTGACCCCAAAACTGAAGGGCCAACAAAAGGCAGATCTAATAATTTTAATAGGCCTTGCATGGTGCCATCTTCACCAAAAGGTCCGTGAAGTATGGGAAAGACCACATCCGGAGCAGTAAGATAGTTGCTGCCATAAATATCATAAAGCTTGTTATCACCGGTGCCAGGTACAATAGCTATTGGTTTTCCGGCATTGGATAAGGAAATTTTGGCTGGATCGTTCTCGTTTTTTAAATAATCATCTTGTGGGTAAATAAGCCATTGGCCTTGTTTATCAATTCCAATGATCATTAGATCATATTTTTCTCTGTCTATAGCATCTATTATGCTTTTGCCAGATTGCAAGGAAACTTCATGCTCTGCCGACCGGCCACCACAAAGTATAGCTACAGTTTTTTTTGAATTCATAGAAAAAGTATTAATCATTAATAAAAAAGATGCAGTTAACATAAGGGCAGCAGCGTACTAAAAATAAGTAGCGTTGGGGTATATAACCCCAACCCCAATCTTATGTTATTTAAAATTATCTACTTGGGCATAGGCCTCAATTACTGCCATTTCACCTTCTTTGCCAGATTGACTGTTGCCATGTTCCATGCCTAATACACCTTGCCACCCTTTGTTATAAATATGTTCAAATACATTTTTATAATTAATTTCTCCGGTAGTTGGTTCTTTTCTTCCCGGATTATCACCGGTTTGAAAATAACCTATTTCATCCCAAGCTTTATCAATATTGGGGATTAAGTTTCCTTCGGTAATTTGCTGGTGATAAATATCGAATAATATTTTACATGAAGGGCTGTTAACAGCTTTACAAATCATATACGCCTGAGGTATTTGACTCAAGAAAAGGCCCGGATGATTAGCCCACCAATTAAGGGGTTCCAGCACCATGATTAAATTATGAGATTCTAAAATCTCACTGGCTCTCCTAAGTACGTCTATCACATTAGCGGTTTGATAATCCATTTGCAGGCGCAAATCTACATGTCCCGGTACAACGGTCATCCACTTGGCATTTACTCTTTTAGCTACTTCAACCGATTCTTCAATTTCATTCAAGAATTGTTCGGTTTTGTCTTTATTTCCCGAAACCAATGAAGGCTCATTCCAAAATATTTTATGAGCCACAAATACACCCATGCTCATGCCTAGATCAGACATGGTTTTAGCAATTTTTTCTTGCAAATCTACCGGCCTATTTTTCATGCCATTATCTTCCCAAGCCGTAAATCCTTGATCTGCAGCAAATTTTAGTTGGTCTAAATAATCATCCCCCGCTAAATTTTTAAACATTCCCAGATGAGGTGCGTATTTTAAATTAAATTCGTGCTTTTTTTGCAATTTTAAAGAATCTGCCAAAATTGAATGAGTTCCCAAACCGGCAACGGCACCAAAAGCTAACGCGTTTTTTATAAAGTTTCTTCTTTCCATAATAAATCAGGTTTATGTTTTTAATCTTTCGTACAGTTTTTGTAAAGCTCTACTTATTATATATTTCCAAGCAAATATAAAGTAAAAATTAATGAAACTGATAATTACAATCCTTCTGATTTTTAGTGTTTATGATTGCCTGATCGCGGATGATTTATTTCGATACAGCTTTCAGGAAAAGCACATGGGCACCTACGTTAAAATTGTAATGTATCATAGTGACCGCAAAGAAGCAATTGCCGCCGCCACTTCAGCTTATGATACAATAACCATAATGAATCAGGTGATGAGCGATTATCTTGAAAATAGCGAGATAAATCAACTAAATAATGCCCCTGCCAATCAATCTGTACCAGTAAGCCCCCTACTTTACCAGTGTTTAGAAAAAGCCAATGCAATGTCTGTATTGACTCGGGGAGCATTTGATGTAACAGTAGGGCCATTCGTAAAGCTATGGCGTAGCGCGCGGGAACAGCAAAAACTTCCTGATAAACAAGCACTTAAAGATGCTCAAAAAGCAGTTGGTTATAAAAAAGTTATACTTCACGAAAGCTGCGTAATAAAAAAGAAAAACGACATGAGCCTGGATTTTGGCGGAATAGGTAAAGGTATTGCCATGCAAGCAGCAATGCAGGCAATAAAAGACGCTGGCATTCACAGGGTATTGATCGATGCCGGGGGTGATATTTTGGTAGGACAGGCCCCACCGGATGCTAAAGGCTGGACAATTACGGTAGGTTTATTTGAGTATCCACAGTATAAAAAAGAAGTTTTTTTAGAAAATACTGCTATTGCGAGTTCAGGCGATTTGTATCAGTTTCTTGAAGTAGATGGCATACGATATTCTCATATTGTAGATCCAACTACTGGAATGGGCATTACGGGGCAGAGGCGCAGCACCGTTATCGGTCCTGATGCAGCTGTAGCAGATGCTTTGGCTTCAGCCCTATGTGTAGTACCTGCTAAACTAGTAAAAAAGCTAATAGCATCATTGAATGAATATCAAGCGCTCGTATTTGAAACTGATGACCAAAATAATATTCATTTATTAGAAGGATTTATAGAGCCAAAATGAAATTAGTAATGAACTTATCCCATTTCGATTTAGTTTAAAGAAATTGAAATATAATTAAAGGATATTTGGCCAAATGAATATACACTCATTTCAAAAACTATCAATGGACAATAAGGTGAGAAAACTCTATTTGGAAGGTGAGTATATTATGTCTATTCGTTACTATCGTCATAAAATAAATCTTTACCTATTAGAAGGACATTACATAGAAGTATATTATAATCATAGAAGAGCTTGCGTAGATAAGATAGATTTACTTGACTTAAATCACAAACGAATGAAATGGTACCTGGATCAAATTAAAGTTCCTAATGGTCTATCTCGTTAATTTCCTCAAAATACCCTTTTTTTTAACTTGGCTACTTTAAATTATTGTTAAAATTTAGCATTTGCTCATAATTATTTTTAATTAAATGTAACCTTATTGCATTTATACCGTAATTAAATTTATGTTTATTAAAGAAATATTGTGAAATTGTTAAGCATGTAAGATTTTCTTTAATAAATTAGAGTAAAAAGTAAAAAATAATTTTCATAATCAAAAATTTTGTTTTACTTTTGTACCAGCAACAAACAACAAGGTCAAACTTAAATGTATAGGTCAAATGAAAAAGGTAGCAACAATTCTTGCCCTCGCACTCACAATGTGCATCATGAATTTACCAATTTTAGCTGGTAATAAAACTCACAAAAGTGAAATAAACATAAATGTTAACGATAACAATAACAGTCGTGCTTTCTATGTTAAGATATCAGATGAAGGTGAAAAGATATTTAAATTATTGGTTAAAGGTTCTAAAATTGAGCCAATTGAAGTTAAAATTTATGATAGCGGCAAAAATTTAATTGCCAAGGATTTTATCGATAATGATAAAAGTTTTACTAAAATGTATAACTTAGCTCAGGTAAAATCTGATAAAATAATCTTTGAAGTAATCAATCGTGAAGATTTGATTGCAAAAGAGGAGTTCAAATAAGAATTTTGGGTAGTAATTGTTTTTCATAATTTATTGATTTTGGGGCCTTGGGGAAGAAATTCCTCAAGGTTTTTTTAATGTCAATAACTTTTTGATTTTATGGCTTAATGACTAGAATAGGCGACTATAACGATTTGATTACAGCCTCAGTAGAGGAATATGGTTATCATTTAAGGTGTGATGAAGACGAGGTGTTTTTGCCTCGCCCGTTGGCCGATCGTGAATTATCTCAAGGCGATAAAATCAACCTGTTTGTTTATTCGGATATAAGAAATAATCTAATAGCTACTAGTAAGAGACCCATAGCGAAAGTTAATGAAATTGCTTTTCTGCCTGTGGTGGATGTGACCACTTTTGGAGCATTTGTAGATTGGGGCATAGAAAAAGATTTATTAATACCCTATAAAGAACAGGAAGTAAAAATGATCCGGGGAAACTCTTACTTAGTAAGAGTTTGTTTCGATCCTCGATCCCATAGGTTAATTGGTAGTACGAAACTTAGAGATTTTACCGAGACCGATACTGATAAATTGCAGGAAGGACAAGCAGTTGAATTATTATTATATCGTAAAGTAGACCTGGGATATGAGGCCATCATTAATCAAAAATATTTAGGCTTAATTTATGAGAATGAGATATTTGAGCCTATTAATATTGGAGATAGCAAAAAAGGGTATATTCTTAAAAAAAGAGAGGATGGCAAAATTGACTTAAGACTTAATCCTGCAGGTATGGATGCTATGCAACAAGCACAGGAGAAAATTCTGGAAAAGCTAAAGCAAAACGAAGGCTTTTTACCACTTCATGATAAAACTGATCCTCAAATTATAAAATCTGAACTGCATTTAAGCAAAAAGATATTCAAAAAAGCTTTGGGTAATTTATACAAGCAGCAAAACATAACATTAGATAATGATGGAATCAGGCTGGTTTGATCAATTATCAGAATATTCACTGGCCAATTCTTTTAGCTTTTTGTAACTAGCTTTTATTTCCTCATTCATTTCCATTATGGTAGGCGTTACTTCCGCTGATAAGGCATTTTCACTTTTGGCGTTATCAAATTCTATTAAGGTTGTTTCTTCTTCCTTTAAACATTGGTTAATAATTTTTTGATTATCATTGCCAATAAGACCAGATTTAAAATCTATCCACATGCGCATCATATTTCCTTCAAAACTTTCAGCCTCTTTGGGAGACCCTCCATTTTTATTGAGCATTTTTGTAATACGCTCTATAAAAAGAGCACGTTGTTGAGCAAATTGATTAAATCTTGATTGAAGCACAGGGTCTTGCACATGTTGGGCCGCATCAGAATATCCCTTATGGCTAATGCGGCAAACTTCTAATAATCTTTCTAATGTGGAAATTTGTGATTGTGTATCCATGTTTTTAAATATATAACAGGCAAAAACTTAAGCTGTTTTAAATAATTAATTAAGCATCATTAGGTAGTGGCGGCAGTCTTCCTCGGTACCATGTTAGGTATATCAATTACGAATTCACTGCCTTTGCCATATTCTGAGTAAAGGCTTATTCTGCCTTTAATTTTCTTCAGGCTTTCTTTCACGATATAAAGCCCCAAACCACTACCAGTATTATTTTCAGTAGCCCTTACAAACATGTCGAATATTTTTTGCTGATACTCTGGTTTTATGCCAATGCCGTTGTCGGTTATTTTTATAGTTACTAATTTTGGTCTTATATGAAAAGATATTCGGATGAATTGCTCTAATTGGTTGGAATTTCTATACTTGAATGCATTGGAAACCAGGTTGTTCATTACTATTTCAATGCGTTGCTTGTCGGTATAAAATTTGGAACCACCCTCAATAATGTAATCGAATTTCACATTTTTACTGCTCTCCAGTATCATAAAAGGAGAAACTACTGATTCTATTAATTTTTTGGCGCTTATTTCTACCGGAGCTATCTTAAGTCGGGCGTTTCGAGAATAGTGGAGTATTTCATTGATAAAGTTGTCGAGCTTTACAAGACTTTGAGCCTGAAGTTTACTGAAAGTTTTCACATTATCTATGTGTGTTTCCTTTTGCATCAATTCAGCTAAACCTAAACTAGAGGCGATAGGTGCTCTTAAGTCATGAGAAACACGGTATACAAAGTTGTCCAGCTCTTGATTAGCCTGCAGTAGCTCTTCATTTTTCTGTTTTAACACCCTTTCCGATTTTTTTCTTTCAGTTATGTCTCGCGAAACGGTAAGGGTATATTTGTTTTTTTTATATTTAAAAAGGTGACTGCTATTTTCCATACGCAAAATTTTTCCGCTCTTGGTCTTTACATCCATCTCATAGATGATGTGGTGATTTTTTAAAAGCTGCTTAGCGATTTTTTCAAAAAAAGTATCCTCTACATTATAGCTGGTGTCTTTAGGTTTTAATTTTAAAAGTTCTTTTTTGGTATATTCTAAAGTATTGCAAGCAGAAGAATTAACTTCAACAAAATGGGTGGGTTGTAATTGCATATTGTACCCGTGTAAAAAAGCGCAATCACTAATGCTGTCAAAAAGTAATCGATATTTCTCTTCACTTTCTCTTAAAGTACTATCTATTTTATGCTGTAAAGTGATGTCGCGAATGGCAGCCATACGCACCTTTCGGCCCTGGTAAAAAATGGTTTTTCCATTTATATCAGCCACAAATTTTTTCCCATTCGATTTTTGACCTATAAGTTGATACGGCTCATCCATCGGATTTGCTATTACTTCTTTTAGTAATTCTACTTCTTCAGGAGCCACATATTTCGAACAATGTTGACCCACGGCATGCTCTTTTTTTATCTTAAATAGTTTTTCGAATGCATTATTAACGGCCAATACTTCTCCATTTTCATGGATAATAATAGCTTCGAAAGTAGCATTAAATAAACTTTTATAACGTGTTTCACTTTCTAGTAAAGCGTTCATAGACAGCTTTCGATCAGTTATATCAGTTTGAGTGCCCCATATTCGATAAAGCCATCCTTCTTTTATAATCCCTATGCTATTATTTAAAAAATAATGAATGTCGCCATTCTTATCCTCCTCTTTACTCTCATATTCTTTAATCTTATATCCATTTTCAATAAATTCCCTGAGAACTTGCTTGTTTTCCGGGTATATTTCCGGTTTGTGTAATTCACGCATAGTTGTGCCTATTAAGTCTTCTTCTTTATTCAAGCCATACATTTTTACAAAAGCAAGATTACAATCGGCTAAATACATTTTGTCGTAAATAAAATCCATTTGCTCTTCTATGGATAATGAAGTGTCTATCGGTTTTTGTAAGTCAAACCGGTACACTCCTTCCGATATTTGTGAGAAGAAAGAATGATATTTTTCTTCTTTTTCAGCTATTATTTCTTTATATTGGTTCTTGCTTGCCACATTCAACCTTATTTTATAAATATAACTGGCAATTATTGGAATAATAAGATTGATCTGAGCTATCATTTCATCATTGAAAGGTTTTTCAGAGGTAAGGTATCCTAATATTTCTCCATCTATTTGTATCGGTAAACCTTGAGTCGGATTTCGCGTGTATAAGATTTTGTTTTCAGGGAGTTCATTGTCAATGAACTCGATAAGCCTGTTAATGATTTCTTCTTCCTCATTTATAAAGGCTAATTGGTGTAAAAATACAAGGTAGTTTTGGGAGTTTTTAATCATATGAATATTACAAAGCTGGCCATACAAAGATTATGAAAATTGGCTAGTATATCAAGCTTTTGCGCATGTATATTAAGCTTTGTTATGAAACCAATCACAACCATAATTGCCTACTTTATAGGCTTCTATTTGTCCAGTGGATCCATATTCTTTTGTATTTCCTAATATTGTAGAAATCTCGTTTTCGGTTAAGGGTTTGAAATTTCTAGCTAGTTGAATATCGCTGATCAGTTCTTTTTTATTTTGAATTCCAACAACTAAGGAACTAACCGGTAGCGACAAAACATAGCGGCGGCATGTTGGCACGTCAATATTTGTTTCGCGGCTTATTCTAGCATCTTGCGCCCCTACTGATTTCATGCCTAATACAGCGATATCGCGTTCATTGCAAACTGGCATCACTTGTTTTTGAAAGCTATGATAATGTGGGTCAAGAATATTTAAGGGCATGAGTACAGAGTCCCATTCGAAATCTTGCTCCAGCATAGCCAAATGATATTTTGGGTGCTGATGACCGGTAAAGCCAATATAGCGAATTTTGCCTTCTTTTTTTGCTTCCAAAGCAGCCTTTAAGGCCCCGTTTTCAGCAAATATCAGATTCGGATCATCCTCATATTTAATGCCATGAAATTGCCACAAATCAATGCGGTCAGTTCGAAAGCGCTTTAAGCTATCTTCAAGATGCTGCTTGGCGGTTTCATAATCTCTGCCACAAACTTTCGTCATTAAGAATATTTTGTCGCGAATGCCGCCATCTTTCATAGCTTTTCCCATCAGGGTTTCAGCATGGCCATCATGATAATCCCAGCTATTATCAAAAAAAGTTATTCCTTCATCGGCAGCAAATTGTATTAGCTTTATTACTTCGGCATCTGATTCTTTGGCTGCTACATCCCAGCCACCCAAGCCAATGATGCTTACATGTTCGCCGGTTTTACCTAAAGGCCTGGTGGGTATTCCATTTACACTTTCTTTTTGACATGCCAATAAAGTAGAGCCGGCTACTATACCGCTCAACAAAGTTTCTATAAATTCTCTTCGGTTAAAAGTGGAGTCGTGCTTCATAAAACTTCAGTTTGGGTTACAATAATTTACAAGTGATAAAAGAATTATGGATATTAAAAACCTGTTGTAAATTTTCATCGATAATTATTTGGAATGACTTTATAAAGCTAATAATATATTACTAAAGGTAAAAATGGTATGCCTAATTAATTTTAAAACGGCAGTTTCGCATTTAAAGTAATCAAAATAAAATACCTTTGACTCTCCTTTCGAGAGATGAGTATTCGAAAAATATCTTAATTTTAATTTTTAATCGTTCAATATCCCAAAATAGTGCTTGGTTACTAAAAGTTAATAGACAAGTAATTATATAGTATATGAATGATAAAAGATAGAAATAATGAAAAACCTGTAAAGCAATCGGCAATATTGGTTAATTATTATATCATTTTTATAATTTTGCAACCTAACTAGAAGAGTAACTTGAAAATCATACGATGGCAGAAACAACAAGAAAAGAACAAAATAGTGGCTTACAAGAAAAGGTTCAAAAGGTATATGAAGAAGTAAGCAAAGTAGTGGTAGGGCAGCAATACATGATCAATCGATTACTAATCGGGCTTTTTACTCAGGGACATATTTTGCTCGAGGGTGTACCCGGATTGGCCAAAACCCTCACCATCAACACTTTAGCTCAGGCGCTGAAGCTCAACTTCCAGCGCATACAATTCACCCCTGATTTATTGCCTTCCGATTTGGTAGGCACCATGATTTATAATCAAAAGGAAGGCCTCTTTGAAGTGAAGAAGGGACCTATATTTGCCAATTTTATTTTGGCCGATGAGATTAATCGTTCGCCAGCCAAAGTACAATCGGCATTGTTGGAGTCTATGCAGGAAAAGCAGGTAACCATAGGTGAAACTTCCTATCAACTGGACAAACCATTTTTGGTACTGGCCACGCAAAACCCGGTAGAACAAGAGGGAACTTATCCGCTACCAGAGGCGCAGGTGGATAGATTTATGATGAAGGTGTTTGTTAGCTATCCTACTAAAGAAGAAGAATTAGAAATTATGCGAAGGATGTCCAACATGAACTTTGCCAACAAAGTAAAACCAGTATTAACCAAGAAAGATATATTTGCCATAAAAGATGAGATAAACAAGGTGAATATTTCCGAATCGCTGGAAAATTACATAGTAGAATTGGTATTTGCTACCAGAAATCCCAAAGAGTATGGTTTAAGTACTGAAGCAGGCTACATTCTGTTCGGCGCATCTCCCCGGGCCACTATTAATTTAAATTTGGCAGCGAAAGCTATTGCTTATTTTGATAAGCGCGATTATGTACTGCCTGAAGATATCAAAGAAATAGCACTGGATGTGATGAACCATAGGATTATATTAAATTATGAAGCTGAGGCTGACGGTATCACTACTGCCGACATAGTAACAACAGTATTAAATAAAGTGCCAATTAACAAGTAAGGTTATTGTTAATTTAATGTTAAGAATGAAATAATGGCTCCTGAGCTTTTCGGGGGCCATTATTTTTTGTATCTGTTTACAAATATTAAATATAGGTTAAGAAAAGCAATGCTACTTTAACAGAATGATAAAATAATTTTATTCCTCTTCATGAGTAATTTCCTACATTTTTGCATGCGAAATATATTTTCAATTAAACAATTATAAATTCAGTTAGACATGAAAAAATTATCTTTATTATTTTTACTGGCCACTGGCCTTATGTTTGGGATATCTTCTTGCGGAGATGATGATCCGGAACCTCCGGGAAACATTACAATTACCGGTATTCCTGAAACAGCTACTATCGAACCCGATAAAGTTTTAGGACCTGTTACGGCAACAGTAACTGCAGATGACGGTCTTGATAGATTGGTAATCGAAAAAAATGGTTCTAATTTCGAAACCGTAGATTTAACTGGCACTTCAGCAACTTACGATTTTTCTTATGATCCTGAAGCTTCTGAAGTTGGCACAAATATAGCATTTAAGTTTACAGTATTTGATTCAAATGGTGATTCGGAAAGTGTAACCCATGTATTAACCGTGAGAGAGTTTGTGCGGGTTACAAGCAATATTTCTGAAAATACTACCTGGATTTCAGACAACATTTATGTACTAGGTGGTAGGATTACCGTTTTAGATGGTGCAACCTTAACTATTGAGCCTGGTACAGTTATTAAAGGTGAAGCCGGTACCGGTGCCAATGCTACTGCTTTATTGGTAGCCAGAGGTGGAATGCTAATGGCTGAAGGTACTGCTACTGCCCCAATTATCTTTACTTCCTTAGTTGATGAAATTACGCCAGCAGATGTTGCAGCCGGCAACTTTGGCAGTCCTAACCTGGATCCGGATTTGAATGGACTTTGGGGTGGTGTAATAGTTTTGGGCAGAGCGCCAATCTCAGCTTCTGTTAACAATGCAGATGTTTCTGAAATACAAATAGAAGGTATTCCTACCACTGACCCTAACGGATTGTATGGCGGTACTAATCCTGCCGATAATTCAGGCGTATTAAAATATATCTCTATCAGGCATGGTGGTGCAAACATTGGTTCTGGTAATGAAATCAACGGTTTATCACTAGGAGGTGTTGGAACAGGTACAGTAGTTGAAAATATTGAAGTAGTGGCTAACCAGGATGATGGAATCGAGTGGTTTGGCGGCACTGTAAGTGTTACCAATGCTCTGATCTGGAACGTTGGTGATGATGGTATGGATACTGACCAGGGATGGTCCGGCACCATGGACAACTTCATAGTAGTGACTCCTGGAGGTCATCTTTTTGAATTGGATGGACCGGAAGGTTCCTCTTTGGGTGATGTACAGCATACATTTGTTAATGGAACTTTAGTGGCCAATTCAGCTAATAGAAATTCTGAATTCTTGATTGATACAGACGGAAATTCCGGTGTTATTTTGCAAGATATTTACATTACCGGAATCCGTGATGGTCAGATCATTGACGACGAATTGAGTGGTCGTCCTAACGTGACATATAATAATGTACAGTTAGATTTACTTGCAGAAACTGTATTGGCTGATTATGTACCATCAGGAGCTACAGTACCATCAGGCATCGCGGCTGCCGGTGATAGCCCGGCAGGTGCAGATAAAGCTCCATTTGCCTGGACCTGGGCTTCACAAGCAGGTGGTCTTGATGATTTATAATTTATTGATGATTTGATAATATTTAGGTAACATAATACAGACCTGCAAAAATTACCTTTGCAGGTCTGTTTTTATAAAGTAACTGATTTTAAAATAAATAAAAAAGTAACATGAGGTATTTAGCATTTTTATTAACAACCATGATTTCGACATTGGCCATTGCTCAGCAAGGAACAATCAGAGGAAAAGTATTGGATGATAAAACGGGAGAGGAATTAATTGGGGTGACCGTGTTAATAAAAAATACTTCAAACGGAGCCACCACTGATCTTGATGGGGAGTTCAGTATTGATGTGGCGGCAGGATCTTATGATTTGCAGATCAGCTATGTTTCCTATCAGACAATTTTAATAGAAAACATACAGGTAAATAGTGGTGAGGTCAATAGATTAAATAACATTAGGCTAAATGAAAGTACCCTGGAATTACAGGAAGTTGTGGTAACAGCAGAAGTAATTCGAAATACAGAACAAGCCCTGCACACGGTTAAGAGAAAATCACCTGCCATATTGGATGGTATTTCTGCAGATAAGATTCAACTTACCGGCGATGCAAATGCCGTACAGGCAGCAAAAAGGATAACCGGAGTTTCGATCGAGGGAGGTAAATATGTTTATGTCAGAGGCCTGGGAGACAGGTATTCTAAAACTATGCTTGATAATGTGGATATTCCGGGGTTAGATCCGGACAGGAATACAATACAAATGGATTTGTTCCCCACTAGTTTGATAGAAAATATCATGGTCAGCAAAAATTTTACTGCTGATATGCAAGCAGATTTTACCGGTGGTATGCTTAACATTCAAACCAAAGATTTTCCCGAAGAAAAAATATTCAACATCTCCATTGGCACATCCTATAACCCGGATATGAATTTAATTTCTGATTTTTTATCTTATCCCGGAGGAAGCACTGATTGGCTTGGTTATGATGATGGTACCAGGGCCCTGCCCGCAGGTGCCAGACAGGAAGATATTCCAAGTCCGATAAATCCCGCTACCGGCGATCAGGATGTTAATAATTTTGTGAATAGTTTTAATCCTCAACTTTCTGCCAACAGAGGGTCAAATTTTTTAAATTACAATGCCAGTTTATCTTTTGGAGATCAGATAAGTTTGGGAAGGACTCCCAAGCTTGGCTATATTTTTTCATTGTCTTACCGCAATGATTATACCTATTATAATGATGTATTTTATGGGGAATATCAAAGAATTCCCTCCAGTGAGGTGTATGATTTAAGGTACTCCACTATACAATCGGGGCAATTAGGAGAAACAAATACGATGCTGGGAGCATTGGCCGGAGTAGCATTTAAAACGCAATTTACCAAAATTAGATTTACCGGTATGAGATTGCAAAACGGGGAGAGCAGGGCCGGCAATTTTACTATCGATAATAATGGAGAAGCGGTAGGCCAGTCAGGCTATATAGCAGCTTCTAATAACCTGGAATATAACCAAAGAGCCATTACCAATTTATTGTTGAATGGTACCCATGTTCTGGGTAAATCAGGATGGGAAATAGACTGGCGAATGTCTCCTACATTTTCATCTTTGGAAGATCCGGACATCCGAAAAACAGCTTTTACCTTACCTATAAATGGGGAACCAACTTTTAACGCTGGCGCAGGTGGAAATCCAACCAGGATATGGAGAAACTTAGAAGAATTGAACGCGGTAGCTAAATTAGATATTACCAAAAAGTACAGGTTTAAGGGAGAAGAAGCCAAATTCAAAATAGGAGGTATTCATACTTATAAAGAGAGAGATTACGAAATTTTATCTTTTGATGCACAATTCTGGGGAGGGCAGCCCAATTGGTCAGACACTGACCCGGCTCAGGTTCTGCAAGAAGAAAATATTTATCCTCAAGGTCCGATATACTATTCTTCCGGTAACCCAGTTCCAAATCCAAATGCATACCAGTCAAATGCCAACAATTCAGGAGCTTATATTTCCAATGAATTAAATCTGTTTCCTAAACTAAAAACCATTTTAGGGTTGAGGGCAGAAAATTTTGTTTTGAGGCATACCGGGAGGGACCAGGCTTTTGCCCAGGGAAATGAAAATGGCAGAAACCTGGAAGATGAAATAGTTCTGGAATCTTTAGATTTATTTCCATCCGTAAATTTAATTTATAACATCACTGAACCACAAAATCTAAGATTTTCTTATACCAAAACAATCGCACGACCTTCGTTCAAGGAAATGTCATTTGCTCAAATTCTGGATCCGATAACCAACAGGATTTTTAACGGAGGCTTGTTCCCGTATTCGGATTGGGATGGAAACTTAACAGAAACCCGAATAGATAACCTGGATTTACGATGGGAATATTTTCTTGAGGGAGGACAAATATTTTCGGTAAGCGCTTTTTACAAAACTTTTGACAGGCCCATAGAACTAGTTAGAATTCCTCAACAGCAAACCAGTGTAGAATTTCAACCCCGGAATGTAGGTGATGGTGTGCTCTATGGCGCTGAATTAGAATTTGCAAAAAGCCTTGATTTTATTAGCCCTGCGTTTAGGTTTTTTAATATAAGTACGAATTTAACCCTGATTCATTCTCAAATTGATATGACAGACAGAGAGTTCAATTCCAGGATGGATTTTTTAAAGGATGGACAAACGATCTCTAAAACCAGGCAAATGGCAGGCCAGTCACCGTTTGTAATTAACTCGGGAATCACCTACAGCAACTTTGATAATGGAATTGAAACCGGATTTTTTTATAATGTAAAAGGCCCTACCTTAGAATTGGTTGGTGTAGGCTTATATCCGGATGTTTATACTCAGCCATTCCATAGTTTGAATTTTAGTTTTAATAAAAGATTAGGCGCCAATCAAAATACCACGATCGATTTTAAAATATCGAATCTATTAAATGATAAAATAGAAAGTTATTATGAAGCTTATAATACTCAATCCCAAATATTCTCCAGTATTAATCCCGGCAGAGCAATAAGCCTGGGGATCAGTCATAACTTTTAGCAAGAAACGGCGATAAATATTAAAATCCTTATCCTTGTGAAGCTTCACCCTCCGGTGGAGCTTTTTTTATTTGCATCTCAATTCCCCTTTTTCCTATATTTACATTTCACATAAACCGAAATAAAATATGGATCAGCATACCCTAATATCCAACACCATTGAAAAGCTACGCAACATCAATCAACATAATCAGCCCGGTGCCTTTGTGGGCTATGATGGATTTGTAGATAATATTTTAAAGCCGGTAGCCAGTCGGGATAAGGAAAATGTTGCTTATTTTGATACTATTTCCGATTTTTCGGTAAGAATAGGTAAGGCCGCCGGTAAGAGTGGCCAGGTAGAAGTTGTGAACCAGCAGCTCAAGTTAGGAGGTAACGCGCCCATCATGTCATTTGCAATGGGCAGCCTGGGTATTCCGAATATCTGCGTGGGCTCCCTGGGTTATCCGGAACTGCATCCAGCCTTTCAACCGCTAAATAAAGTAGCCCGCATCAAGAATATTTGTCAGCCTGGCATTACCGATGCCTTTGAGTTTGATGATGGCAAACTTATTTTTTCTGAGCTGTCATCATTTCGTAAGCTTACCTGGGGCTATCTCAAGAGTGAAATTGGCCTTAATTTTTTCAAAGAAGAATTAGAAAAAAACTACCTGATAGCACAGGTAGATTGGGTAAACCTTGATCATGCCACTGATATCTGGCGGGGTGTGTTGCAGGATGTAATTATACCGGGAGGGTTTAAAAATAAAAACTTTTTCTTCGACATTGCCGACCCCAGTAAAAAAAGTAGAGAAGATATAGTAGAAATGGTAAAGGTAATGGCACAATACCGACCCTATGGAAATGTTACTTTGGGGATTAATGAAAATGAAAGTCGTAAGTTGTATGAGGCTTTAACCGGGAAAAATGCGGATACCGATGATCTGAAAGTTGTAGCAAGTACCATTTATGAAAAAGCCGGGCTTGATGTTATGCTTATTCATCCAGTGGATAAGGCCCTGACAGTAAATAAAAATGGTGTGTTAGAAGTAAAAGGTCGAGTGGTAAAAAAGCCAGTAATTTCTACCGGCGGTGGTGATAACTTCAATGCCGGCTTTTGTTTGGGCTTACTGCATCAAATGAAATTGGATGAATGCATGTTGTGTGCCATGGCTGCTTCCGGTGCTTATGTGCAAAATGGCGGTAGCGCTGATATAAACGGTTTAATTAAATATTTACAGCATTGGGAGCAAGAATTATAACCTTAATAGTCAAATGTAACTCCTCAATAGTCAAGTATAGCTTCATGTATTAGCCCCTGTTTTTTTATCTGCTTTAATTTTTGCTAGTTTTGCAATAAATAATGGCTCTATATGATTTATTGTGGAATATCCTTATTGGTAAATACAAGAAGACTTGAAACAATATTAAAATATTTCAATTTCATATATTTTAGACTGTTACTGTTCTGAAGCTAAAGTAGGGATTGAATTAGATGGAAGTGTTCATAAAGTA